>JACPOV010000008.1:309130-618260 GCA_016191325.1 Candidatus Dependentiae bacterium
AAAATTCGATCTGCGATGTGAGCAGGATGGCAAACTTATCGCAAGCATGAGCTGCAGATTTTAACATCGCAAAAAAACATCCTGCATATTTTTAACTATTTTTAAATCGTTTGATCGTTTCGATTAAATAATCGCACCCTGGGCGCAGAGTTCGTTCTTGTGTTTCAAAATTGACAGCATAAATCCCATGTTTATCGGTGTATCCTTTACGCCAACAAAAACAATCCATGAGCGTCCAGAAAAAGTAACCGCGAACATCAAAACCTTCTTGCAGGGCGCGAGAGATTACGTATAAATGTTTTTTTATATAATCATCCCGAAGTGCAGGATCGGCTGCTGCGGTGCCATTTTCGGTGATATAAAGTGGAACATTAAGTTTTGCAGCATTTTTAATCGAACGATAAAGGCCCTCAGGATAAAGAACTTTGCATACACGGCCATCGATTGCATGATCGAGAAGAACTTCATCGAGCCGGTGTTGCGGCTTAAGCGAGAGCAAATTCATTTGTTTAATCGTGGTGTGCGTATAATAATTAATGCCAAAAAAATCGAGCGCTTGCTTGGCATCGCGATTATACCCCCGCACTAAATATGCCCAATCAAAAGTACCACTTTGGAAAAAGTTGACGGTCACCTTATTTACTAAATAATCGAACGAGCGGGCGGCTACTTGTTCAAGTGGATTCCATTTAGAATGCGCGTCGAGTGGATTAAAAATATGCGAAAGGCCAATTTGCGGCCGCTTATCAATTTTTTTAAACTCTTTGTAAACCGAAACATGGGCGTTCAATAAATTTTTGGCAACCTTGCCCGCAAGCTTTAAGCTTTTTTTTCCTGGTGGATACACCCCGCGATAATAACCTTCGATCGCATAACCAACCGGCTCATTCATGGTAATCCAAAGGGGCACTTTGGTGTGCAAATGGCGAAAAACATATAATGCAAAACGAACAAAATGAAAATTATTTTGTTTGTATTCAAAGGCACCTTTTTTAGCAAACCAAACGGGATAGGTGTGATGAAAAAGCGTAATCATTGGGATAATGTTTTGCGCAAGCATTTGATCGATCATAGCGCAATAATGTTGCATCGCTGCATGATCATAAATGCCTTCTTCCGGCTCTAATTTACTCCATTCTATGGAAAACCGGTGAGCGTTCATGCCAATGTTTTTCATAAGCTGAATATCATCTTCATATTTTGTCCATCGATGGCATGCTTTGCCAGCTCTTCGTTCTGCTGGTATTGCTATTTCATTTTCAAAAAGGGTCCAACTATTTTCGACCATGCGGTTATCTGTAGTTTCAAGCCCTTCAGTTTGTAGCGCGGAATCGGCGCATCCCCATAAAAAATTTTCTGGAAACGAAATATCAAGATGGTTAATAGTGCTCCAATCCCATCGTAATTCGTATCCGTTTATTGGTAGCGTTATCATGAGCGCAAGCGCGCATGCGATATAGATTGTTATAAATGCTTTTGCCACAACCACCCCTTAGAAAAAAATATCCCTTGTTCTTAATCTAAGTATTTCAATTTGCATAAATCAATACTCGAACCGCTATCCTTCGATACAATTTCTCGTTGCACTCAAAATCACTCAGTACGAGCGGACTGGAAATCTTTCTAATAGCCGAATGCGATCATATTTGTATCGATAGGTCAGAGCGAGGGAGGAATTATCAATTCCGCTCGTGGTGAGTGTTTTGCGAATTTTATGAGCAGAATGTATCGAACCATGGCGGACAGGTCGAATTCAAAACGGCGGATATTATCTGCTGCGCTCGTCCCGAGTGATTTTGCACTTTGTGCGAAATTGTATCGAGTGATGCGCATTTCAATTGCTTATTGATTACGCGATCGATAAACTGTCAACGTGAAAAAAAATAAGGAGCTCTATGAGTTTTCGCGGTCGCTTAATGTTGTTGTTTCTCGGCGGATGCATTCTTTTTTTTCTAACGCGCGTGATAATGCCAATTAATTCGTGGCAAGTAATGGATTCTGTTTCTTCAGTTCTTGTTTATCCTTTTTTAAAAATTCAGTCGTTAATTGTTGCGCCATTTCGTTCACTCAGCCAAAAAAGATGGGCAATTCATGAATTGCATACACAAGTAGATGAGTTGCAGCAAGAGAGAGAAACGCTTATCTCAAAGCTCGTTCAATTGGAGGGAGCGCTCCGCTTTGCAAATGATACTAAGCCGCTGGCCGAATTCATGGAACAATACGCGATGCAAGATGCTCAAGTTGCGCATGTAATTATGTCGCACATTTCTGACCAGGAGCATTATGTGCTCGTTGATGCAGGCTCTGTAAAAGGTATCAAGCCAGGAATGGTCGCGCTTTATCAAAATAATCTGGTCGGCCGTGTTGATACGGTGACCCCGTTTTACAGTAAAATTGTGCTCGTGACCGATCGCTCGTGCAAAGTTGCCGTTTGGTGTGGTGCAGCGCAAGCGCGTGGCATACACGAGGGAATTAATAAGCTTGATGTTTCAATCCTAACGCACATGAACCATTTGAATGCGGTAGCAAAAGATGATCTAGTGCTCTCAAGTGGCGAAGGCGTGGTATTTCCACAGGGGTTTGCGCTGGGCAAGGTGGCACATTGTTCATCAGATGGTGTTTATCAAAAAGTGATGGTAGAGCCACTTATCTCTTTTGAAAAACTTACCTATTGCCTCCTCATTCAAAAGGGTGCTTTGTAATTATTCACGCGTAAAAGCAATATTCTCTAAAAATTTTTTCATTAAGAAAAAACATCTTAAGGCGCTTGCTTGAGCGTTATTTCGCGCTGTTTGGCGAAATTGTTGCAAACCACTTTCCCGGAATGATAAAATTCAAATAGAAATAATTATCACTGGGAGAAATGGTATGAAAAGAAAATCAGCTCTCGGATTAATGGGCCTTGCTATCATCAGCCTCATTATTCTTATAAATGCTGCGCCTAAAAATTACGAATGGCGGCGCATTACTTCGGATGGTCAGTACGGTTTTCCTCCTTCGCAAGGTATAAACTACACACCAAATCTCACCTCTAATAGATCATTTAACTATATACATCCGCGTGGAGTGGAATCGCGCGTGCGCCCTGTATATAATCCGGCGGAGGCGACGATCTATCAGCCAAAACTGACAGCGCCCGAAAAAGTAATGGTGGAAGTTGAGTAAAAAATGGTAAGGATGGGAAATGTTATGAAAATCGATTTTTTTGTTTTGATTGCGCTCCTTGCGCTTTGCCATGATCTCGAGGCCGCGTATCTAGCAGGCTCGATCAATTATGAGCCAATGGTGGGCGCAATTCCTGGATGGTATCTCCAATATCCGCCGATGCAATCGTCAATAAGAGCAAAAAACTATCGCTCAAAACATTGCGGGCCATCAGCTGGATGCGAGAGGGGCTGCACTGAGGATGAGGATTGTAGGGCTGTTGAGCGCGTATGCGAAGCGGATGATATCGTTAACGATGATTGCCCAGAATACTGGTAAGATGTTCTAGTTTTTTGCATGCACATTCTGCGCACAGGCAAATCAGTAAAAAAATACCTATTTCATGTTTTTTGCTTTGACTTTTCCCTCTGTTTTCTTTACAATTTGTGAGTCTTGAAATAAATGTTAGGGGCGGTTAGCTCAGCTGGCAGAGCATCAGTCTTACAAACTGGGGGTCGCTGGTTCGAATCCAGCACCGCCCACCAGTCTTCGTTTATCCGGGCCTTCAGGCTCGGCAAACTACGACTGGCGAGGCCATCTTCGCTTGTTAAGGAATTTCTTAATAAAAGCGATTTTATCCGTCGCGCTCGTCCTGAGTGATTTGCAGAGCAAATTGTATCGAAGGATGGCAAGATGGGGCTAATCTAACTAATTTCACCGATACTAAAAATGAAATTATATTCCGCGGTAGCTCAGTCGGTAGAGCAAACGACTGTTAATCGTTGGGTCGCTGGTTCGAGTCCAGCCCGCGGAGCCACTTCTCTTTGGTTATATAGGGAGCTGTAGCTCAGTTGGTTAGAGCGTCCGCCTGTCACGCGGAAGGCCGTGGGTTCGAGTCCCATCAGCTCCGCCATAGTAAGCTATGAGCGGGATTTGGCATCAAATCAAATCGTTTTTGCGCCTCTTTGGCGAGCTTTTCATTCCCTAGTCTCAAGTTCTGAAGTACAAGCTTAATTAACTCTCGTTTTTCTTCAACTTCAAAACCGATAATAATTCATACGCACGTTTAACCAGATCCAATACATGTTTTGAAGTGATAAGTATTTAATAAAATTAAAATAGAAAATAATAGAACAAATCGTTATGATTTTAGACTTTTTCTTCGAATGATATAAAATAGAACATATCCTTATTTATAAAGCATATCCCTTATTAAATGGAAGTTAGATATGAATAAATTTGTTCATAAGTCTATATACATAGAATATTTACAATGTGCAAAGAACGCCTGGTTGAAACTGCATAAGAAACAAGAATTGCAGGATCTCTTGGCTCCAACTGATTCTGAACATGCAATAATGAATAAGGGGAACTTAGTTGAGCTATGGGCAAGAAGACTATTTCCAGAAGGTATCCTAATCGAAGTGCATGGTGAAGATGCCGCTTTGCTTACAAAATCTTATATAGAGAAAAAAACATCAGTTTTATTTCAGTCTACTTTTTACCATGATCAATTTTTAGTGCGTAATGATGTTCTTGAATACAATAAAAGAACTGGAAAGTGGTCTCTTTATGAAATTAAGGGAAAAAACTCTTTATATGAAAGTAAAGATAAAATTGATCATATTGAAGATATTTCATTCCAAGCGATAATCTTGAAAGAGCAAGGAATTGAATTAGAAAACTTATTCATTATACATCTTAATAAAGATTACTTGCGGATTAATGATATTGAGATTGATAAGCTCTTTATTATTAATAATGTAACAGAAAATGTTAAAGAGCGTGAGTCGCTAACGAGAGAGCGCATGCAGAGGGCTAAGATAGATTTACACCAAGATAAGGAGGAAGCATCAATTTGCAGTTGTATTTCTCAAGGCCGTAATGCGCACTGTAAAACTTTTAGTTACTCATATCCTCATGTGCCAGAGATTTCTGTTCATGATATAGCTAGAATTAATGAAAAAAGGTTGAGTATATTAGTTAATTCCAACATTCTTACTATAGATGATATTCCAGCAAGCTTTGCATTAACGGACATTCAAAGTAATCAAGTAAATTCCTATAAATTTAAAAAAACGATTATAGATGACATGGCTATCAAGCAAGAATTGGATAAATTAACCTATCCATTGTATTTCTTGGATTATGAAAGCTATGCGCATCCTATTCCTCTATTCAGTGGATTTAAACCATATAAGCATATTCCATTTCAATTTTCATTACATGTGTTAACTGATGCAAATTCTGAGCCAACCCATTTTGAATATCTTCATGAAGCTGACTGCGATCCATCGGAGATAATAATTCAGAAGCTTGCGGCGATGATAGGGCCTTCTGGCACTATTATTGTGTGGCATAAAAGTTTTGAGCAAAAAATAAACACTGAGCTAGGTGAGCGACATTCGTCTTATAACGATTTTTTTCAAAATTTAAACAATCGGATTTTTGACTTAGAAGAAATTTTTAAGAATCAACTTTATGTACATTCCGGCTTTAACGGAAAGACCTCTATCAAAAATATATTTCCGATTTTAGTTCCTGAGCTTTCTTATGATAAATTAATGATTCAAGATGGAATGGATGCTGGTGAAAAATGGTTTAGTATGATGAATAAAGAGCTTAGTTCATCAGAAAAATCAAAAATTGCTGAAGATTTAAAGCAGTATTGTCGCCTAGATACTTATGCGATGTATAAGATATGGCAATACCTATTACTTATCCGCTAAAAACTGATTTGATAAAATTATAATGAATACTGAAAGTTTTATAGCAAAAGCTCAAAAAATTCATGGAAATGAATTTTCTTATGCTCAATCCAGATTTATAAACTGGAAAACCCCGCTGACTATTGAATGCCTAGTTCATGGAGAATTCAGCCAGTGGCCCGAAACGCATCTAAAAGGGGCTGGATGCAAACGCTGCAAAGGTATCAGGGCATCAATTCCAAAAGTTTTAGAATGTGCCAAGTCATTTGTTGAAAAAGCGCGTAAAGTTCATGGTGACAAATACGATTATTCTAAATCATCATATCTTGCTTCTGATAAAAAAATTATAATCACTTGCAAAATGCATGGCGACTTTAGTCAAGTTGCGTCTGCACATTTGGGAGGAAGTGGTTGTAGGCATTGTGCTGGTATCTTGAATCAGGCAAATTTAATTAGAGGAAAAGAAAAACCAAAAGTAAGAAAAACTTCAAATATCGATACAGCAAAGTTAACGAAGTTATTTATTGAAAAAGCTATCAAGGTTCATGGAGGCCGCTACGATTATAAACATGTTGTTTATATAAATAATCATACGAAAATAAGTATTATTTGTTCGATTCATGATTCTTTTTTACAGTCACCAAGTTTGCATTTAGCTGGAGCAGGCTGTAAGCCTTGCGCAGATATTGGCAGAGGAGCTGAAAAAAATAGAAAAGCAACCTTGCAATTTATGAATAAGGCTCAAGCAGTTCATAAAAGCCGATATGATTATTCAAAAACAAAATATATCAATAATTCACTGAAAATAGAAATAATTTGCTACAAGCATG
Source organism: Candidatus Dependentiae bacterium (assembly GCA_016191325.1). Taxonomy (NCBI): domain Bacteria; species Candidatus Babelota bacterium. The sequence goes on from JACPOV010000008.1 coordinate 315,813, forward strand.
GATCTTTTTTTATTATTCCTGGAAGTCATTTAGGAGGAAGCGGATGTGATCCTTGTGGTATAGAGAGCATGCAAAAAAAACAGTCCACAGGAAAAGAGTTATTTATTGTACAAGCTAAAGCTAAGCATGGCGATAAATTTGGTTATTCGTTAGTAGAGTATGTTTCCACACATAAACATGTATGGATTATTTGTAAAAAGCATGGAGCATTCAGACAGGCGCCCAGTGGTCATTTATCGGGGAGAGGGTGTGCCCAATGTAGAAGAAAATATGATTTTGACGGGAATGAGAAAAGAAAGCAAGTTACCTTAGAAGATTTTATAAGGAAAGCTCAGAACATTCACGGAACCAAATATAATTACTCTCAAGCAATTTATGAAAAAAGTAATATTGTCCTGATTATTATTTGTTCATTTCATGGTGAATTTCTTCAAAAGCCGCATAAACATTTAATTGGGCACGGATGTCCTTCTTGTGCTAATCGAGATATGAATACTGAAAAATTTATTTTAAGAGCTCAAGCAATCCATGGAAATAAATACGACTATTCTAAATCAGATTATAAAAGAGGGAGATCACTTATAACTATAATTTGCTTACAGCATGGGCCTTTTCAACAACGAGCTTGGAATCATTTAGATGGACGAGGATGTGAACTCTGTAGAGATAATTTAAATTCGCGGGGAATTTTATTAATTGAATCATGGCTAATTAATAATAATATTCCCTTTATTCGAGAAAAGAAGTTTAAAACGCTTAAATCAAAAAAAAAGAGTAGTTATTTTCTTAGATTCGATTTTTTTATAGAAAAATCAAATATATTGATTGAATATGATGGAGAGCAGCACTACACCCCGCGAAAACATTGGGGCGGGCAGAAAGCATTTCACGAATTAATTAGCAATGATCAAAGAAAAAATATTTGGGCTCAAGAAAATGAGTATCGTTTAATTCGCATCAGTTTTAAAGAGATAAGCCTTATAAGTAATATTCTTTCTTCATCATTATTATCTTAATTTTAATGCTTTAAATTTCATTATCCACTTTCTAATTATCTTTAAAGGCTTTTTTGGATTTTTGGCAGTCTTATATCTATTGCTCGCTATCGCTGTGCTCGTTTTTCAAGATCTTTAATCTTATCTTAAAAAAAACTTCATATGAGTTGCAATGCCATTTATAGCTATGCCGTTCATTGCGAAAGCTTTATATTAGCTTTCTTGATTTTGTTGATGTAATGATAGGGCGTTGAGCATCGGTGAGCGCAATATTTTTAGAATAATGAATTCCAGAAACGTAAGGAGGTACAATTAATAAAAAAAGAAAAGTTGATTTGGATCAGCTTGAGCAAAGTTATTTTATTGAGAAATATATAGAATACAGAGATAAATTCTCAGCTGAGAATTTATCTCTTATTGAGTGTCCAATCATTTCAGTAAATAATAAACAATTAGGCCATGGGCAATGTATCCCGGATGCTATCGTTAATAAAAATGATTCTTGTCAATGGATTGAATTAACTACTTTTTCACGAAATCAGTTGATGGCTCGACGAATACGAGAAATGATAAAATATCCAGAGCATTTTGAAGGTCAACGAATTATTCTAGGTATTCCCCCCCGAGAATTTGATTCGTTGATTGTAGGATTTCATGAAGCAATAAGAAAAAAAGTATCGAAAGACTATAGCCGATTTGCACATTTATCAAATACAAATTTACAAGGGACTTTATTAGTTATTTTTGTTAATGAAGATCATTTTTTTGATGAAATAGAATATTATCAATTTATAAACGCAGTAAAGGATGAGCATATCTTATTTAGCTGGGGGGTTGCTACTGGTCAATTTGATCAAATTATCTTAGGTGCCAATGTATTGATAAACGGGCAATGGGTAAGTACCTTTGAGCCTATTGTTAACAGAGAAAAAATGGTGCATTTAAGAAAGAGGCAGCAAATAAAGGAAAATATGCTTTTAAATTTAGCCAAACAAACCATTGAGATTAATTAACGAGTTGGCATCGCAGTATCAATTCCAAGCGATCTATTTTGCTTTCCTGGAATTCGCCCCATTCTTGAAAGCAGGTAAGTACTTCGGGTTTCTTGAAAATATTATACCAATCTCTATAGCGTATAATTTTAGAAAGAAAAAACGCAGGCATGTAAATAGAGGCCATGTTAAAAAAGGATACTACTATGCCTTATAAAGTTGGCAAGAAGACGAAAAAAAAGGCTGGCCAATTCGTGAATTTAAAAATGGAAAATGAATCGTGATTGCCCATTCTAAGTCAAAAGAGAAAGGGCAAGCGAGCATCCGTGCTCGTTATTGGGACGAGCATAAAAATAAATAATCTTAGAACGCAATCCTAATCCGCTTCACTATTACTATATTGGTTGAATTTTTAATTCATCTTGCCCGACAATCATTGCAAACATGCGCGCTGCGTCTTGGCAAGCAGTTGGCATACCGCTTTCCGGATTATCTTTGTTGCTGATAATACAATCGTTTAGCTTTTTGTGAGCATTGAGAATTTCAGAAGCTTCTTCTTCAACCAATTTGTTTAGTTTATCTTCAGAAGCTGGTGCAATGTGAGGACGAAGGTATGGAGTTCCTAATTGAATTGCACCTAATCCAATACTCACTTTTCCTGCGATAGGTGCGGCTACTGCTACCGCACTTTTGACAGATGCCCCAGCTACGCTGGCATTAACAGCCGCTGCAGTTGTGGCAGTTTTAATTGTCGCACCAGCTGCCGAGGCTTTAACCGCGGCAGCCCCAAGTGCGGTTTTTATAGCTGCGATAGTACCAGAAGATAATATGAGCGGTGCAGCAACTACAGTCGCTGCCACTACGGCAGTTCCGATTACGCCACCTATAATGACTTTCTCTGCCGTGGTTAACTCATTGGAATTCTCGTTATTTGCGATAAGTGAGCATGTACATATCAGTAAAATAAATATTTTTTTTACCATATTTATTTTCCATAAACGCTGTTAAATGTCGCTGTCATTTCATCAAGTGCTTGCTTTCCATTCATTGCAGCAAACATCTTTGCTAATTGCTCACACTCTGCAGGTCGGCCTGATTCGTTTTTTTCATGATTATGATTTTGCATGATGCACTTTCTAAATTCTCTTTTTGCGTGCAGTGCTTCATAGCTTTCACGAGCTCGTTGCTGTTTATCTATTTCCTCGTCTGTTGGATTAAGATATGAATGAAGATCTTTACCAACAGCGACCACTTGCGTGGCGGCGAGAACGCAAATTCCTACTCCTGCAACTGTGCCTATAATTTGGCCGGCAACAGCCAATTTATCTATCGATTGAGCACCTATTTTTGCTGCATTGGTTACACCATCGGCCACTATTTGGGCAGATTCAACACCTACGGAGCGTGTGGCCTTTTCAATTACAGGAGCCAATTCTTTGGCGGTATTAAGTCCGATATTTGGGGCTGCGTCCGCCAATAATATTGTTGACTTGTTAATGGTGGCGCAGAATACTTCAAGCTGACTTTTCCCTACGTATGTATAATTTGATTTGCAAATGAAAATAGAAAAAATAACGAACGCATTAATTATAATATTGTTAATGTTTTTCATAGATTTCATTTCTTTTAAACTGAAGCGGATGCTTCTAATTCAGCTAAGTCTAGATCCATCTGAGCGGCTATTTGTAAATTTTCTTCGTAGCGTTTGACAAGGCGCTTTAATATTTCTCGTTCAATTATTTTTCTAATTAATAATGATTTAATTCTTTCGATCTCATCAGAATGTTTTCCCATGTCGTTAAAAAACTCAGTCATTAAAAAGTTTTTGACATCAGGTACTGCAAGTGCTTTATTGGTGCGTACCATAAAAGCATTGAGTTCCTGGTGAAATTCTTTTTGCTCTTGTTCATTTAGTGATTCAAATACTCTTGCGGCTGTTTCCCTAACTTTAGCCATCATCAAATCTATGAGAGCTTCCTTTTCTTCAATTTCTGCTCCTATTCTGGAAAGCTCCATCTCTTTTTGAGCTTGCTCGCTTTTGAGTTTCTGTATTTCCACTAAACCCGCGTTATTATGAGCGATAATAGTTGGCACTAAAAGGGCGCTTAAAAATATTGTTTTGTAAATCATGATGAAGCCTTTTTCTTATAACGATCTGTTAATATTCAGAAAGAGCCAAATCAGTTGAGTCTTTCTGAATATTAAATTTAACTAACCTTATTCTGCATTAAAACGTCTATGATTGTTCCTACAACTACAAATAAAAGAGCAAGCATAATGATAAATGTGGGAGAATATTGAAATGGTGATTCCAACGGTTCTCTTAGATTTAAAAAGATAGCTAAGTGATAAAACACCAAAAACGATATTCCATATGCTATAACTAGATACAGATTTTTTTTAAAAAAATATACGTATTTATTCATGGATTTTTAGGGAAGAAATAGCAATGCTGAGAAGAATGCTCCCGCCGCCGCTGAGCATGATTCAACTAAAGCTATGGTTGTTGGTATACTGCCTCCTGTAGCAGCGACAACGCTCATGGTTCCTACGGCAGCTGTCGATGCGCCAACTGTTGAAACAACTCCTGTTCCCACCACAGCCATTCCAACAGTGGTACCAGCGAGAGCAGTTTTTGCTATACCTACTCCAATCATAGCAGGTATAGCTCCGCCGCCCGATGCGGCTACTACGCCAGTTACAGCTGTAGCGCCGACAACTCCAGCTGTGCCGTACATTGCTGATTTTGTAATCCAATACGCTATTGCACCACAAATAGGACCGCCTCCCAGGCCGCGTACATGCGCCTTAATGGTGTATTCGCCATTGCTTAGTTTTTTTCCTGTAACATATCCATGTTTTTGAAATGCTTTAAGCTGGTCGCAATTCATTTTGCGTAATAGTGGATCTACGTCGTAAGAATTGACTGGTGTCTTTTTACCGTTTTGAAGAATATGAAAACCTTTATCGTCTTTCTCTAGTTGGACGGCCCCTAGTTTATGTGAAGCTAACAATGACAGTTTAATTGTTTGTTGATTCATTCCGTTGCAGGCGAGGGAGAATAATAAAATTGGTATGAAGCGTAGTATGAAATAGTTTTGCATTTTTTTCTTCCTATGCATTTTGTGATTTAACATCTGTTGGTTAATTCCTTCTTGTCGTATTACCAGCAATTGTAGCGATGATGAACGACGTGTCAATTTTTGTAATTGAAATAATTTTTAATGTTTTAAAGTTGAAATTAAGAGTCAGGGAGATAATTCTTTAAGGGCAAGATCTATCGTTAAATTGATGGCTATTTGATAAAAACATTTGAATATGGGAAATTTATTCTTGTGGGGATTATTATCGCTGATTTAAAGGATAATTTAAGCAGGATAAAAATTAATCTCTAAATAATTAAAATATAATTATATGATTTAGATCTCCAGTAGATTTTTTTTGATATAATTTACTACTGAGTCGTTCGATTAAACTACGTATACGTTGAAAACTATGAACAATAAAAAAATTAAAATTGGCTGTGAGATTTTTATATTAAAAAATGATGAACTTTTGCTGGGTAAAAGAAAGAATTGTTATGGGCAGGGTTCGTGGGCATTGCCCGGTGGGCATTTAGAATACGGAGAGACACTTTTTGAATGCGCCAAAAGAGAACTCAGGGAAGAGCTAGGAATTGAAGGCTTAGAATTTAGGTTGATAACGATAACGGATACTATTGATGAGCGGGGGCACTACGTGCACAATTCTTTTTTACTGGAAAGTTTTTCTGGTGAAATACAATGCATGGAGCCAGATCTTTGCTATGAATGGAAGTTTTTCAATGTCTCAAACCTACCTCATGAATTATTTAAACCACACCAGAAAATAATCGGTACATATTTTAAAAATATCTTATATCAAGGGTAGATCTTTTTTCAGACTCTTGTTTTTGCGAGAATTTCTATCTATTGATAATTAACTCATAAGTTTCTTAAGGTGAATCACGATGAGCTCATGAATCTGGTATTCTAGAATTAGAAATAAGAAGGAAGAAAGAATGTCAAAACAAAGAAAGCACGATTCTCCATCAGGCTGGCAAAAAGAAGATTCAGGAGAAATGCAGCATCCGCATCGAGAAGTAAAAATTATACACGAAAAAAAAGTAGGATTGGATCCAGTAACGTTGGATGATCAAGAGAAAGAAACTGGATCATCCAAAAATGATTCTGCTAAAAAATCAAACAAATAAAAGATCCAAAATTGATCGCGATTGCTCATTCTAACTCAAAAGCGCAAGCTAGCATTTTTAAATAGCTTAAATACTTGAAGTGTTGTGCCAGCGGTGCTGCGCAAAGATATTGAAATGCAAATAAGAAGGACAGCGATAGGAATAAATTCTTTAGAATAATCATGGGTACATCGTATAATTTATTCTTTAGAGTTGCCAAAAAATTTTAAGTATCTTCTAATGATGGTTAATCTCTTCATCTTCTATCATGCGAGGATATGATGAGTTGTGGTAACACTAGAACCATTGATCTGTATTAAATCTTAATGGCAACTTTTTGCCAATCCGGGTACTCATGAAAAAAGAAATGCAATCATTTGAAAAAATGATAGAAACAATAGTTTTATCTCATTTTGGGCAAGTTCCAAAATTTATCAAACGTATAGAAGTGGGTATTTGTAATGAAGTTTATAATGTGGGCTTAGAAGATAAAGAAATTATTATTCGGCTTAGTCCCTATAACAAATTTTTGATGGGATCTCGTGATCATATTCCTAAACTTAAGGCCGTTGCAATTAAGGTGCCTGATATTTTAGCAGAAGATTATAGCCGTACGGTAGTTCCGCTTGCATATCAAATTCAGACTAAGATTGAGGGACAAGATCTTATTAAGGTAATTGAGACTCTTACTGATGATCAACTCAAAAAAATAGCTAAAGAAATTGCGAATATTTTTAGTAAAACAAAAACTTTTCCCGTAGATGATAAATTCGGTCTTATTTGGGGTGGTGGCGAAACTGAAATAAGTGATACCTGGACTCAAAGAATGCGCTTATGGATTGATGACTCTATTGAGCGCGGTAAAAAAACAGGTGTAATTGATGATAGCATTATAAAAGTAGCAGAAAATTTATATACAAAATATAAATCATATTTTGATTCTATCAAACCTACAGCTTATTTTGGAGATATCAGTTCTAAGAATGTAATGATAAACAATGGTGCGTTCAGTGGCTTAGTTGATTTAGATGGCCTAACCCAGGGCGATCCATTAGAAGCAATTGGCAGAATAAAATTGAGCTGGCTAGGAACTCCTTATGGAGAAACCTATACTAACGCAATTATGAATGAGATGGATCTTGATGAAGAACAAAGAAAATTGGTTACTATGTATGCATTGTTAAATCAAATTTCTTGGCTGTGTGAAAATGGAATTGAATACAATCAAAATACCAAATCGGTAGTTGATAGAGAAAAAGAATATAAGGATAAGCAGATCATTAAAGTATTAGCCGCAAAATTACAATTGTTGTAAATTATATCTTCCACTGCTTAATAAATTATTTCGCTAATATTTTCTCATGCGTTTGTCACAATACATCTGGAATAAAAAAAATGACCTTAAATAAAATTGCTTTATGTTCGTTAATACTCTTTTTCAGCTGCAATAATGTTCAAGCACATGAAAAAACGTTTTTTTCTAAAAGTAATCAGCCTTCAAAGGATTTCGCAGTGGGGGTTCTTATTGGGGTGACTCACGGAACAATTAATAGGGAATTTGAATCTAATTGGTCCGGAGACCGGAACAGAAATATTGCGTTAAATAGTGTTACGTTGGGTGCAGCTTCCTACGCTGAGAGCTCGTATAATAATGATGGGAAAGTTAACCTTATAACGTTGTGGGGCCGGGGTATTGGACAATGTTTGGCTGAGTCTAGTCAAACAAAGGGATTTTCTCTGACCTTAAATATTCCATTACTAGCAGCGGGCTTTTTAAGCATTATCCATGCTTATAGAAACATAATTAAGACTGAAGACAAATAAAAAATTTATTTGAGTGCTTGGCGCTGTTGTGGCGTTAATGCTTGCAATTCGATATTTAAAAAATAACTGAGAATTGTTCTGATAAGTACTAAAATGGCTAGCAAACCCAAATTATAATAATCGGGTTGCACTAAAGAGCCCACGATATCGGCTCCCACCATAAACTCAAGGCCGAGAATAACGCTATTGCCAAATTGCAGACGAATTTGATTTGCATCGACATTTTTTTTACGGTCAGCCATCTGAAATAATTGATAAACAGAGCGCACCGCGCCAAACGTAATTACCACCACGCCAATCGCCGCGATAAAATCTTTGATGTACAATAATACTGAGTCAAAAAATAGCATGATAAATTCTCCTCTCTCTTTATCTACCGCATCATGTATCATAAATACAAGAAATGCTGCCCGGAATTAAACTACGCGGCTAGCAAAATCAAAAATCGCGCGAAAAGATCAGCCTTGGAAGTTTTCAAAGAACAATGGCACAGATAATTTTGACTATAAATAAATTGTATAAATTAATAATAGTGTTATAATTTTTAATTATACAGTTTGGATTAATAATCAGATTATCGCTATAGGGTTAGGGGTTTTCTGTTTAGCTGATCGTTCAGCGAGTGGAGAAATTATATGTGGATGATTATTCTAGGGATAGTAATAATAAATGCCTCGGCTTATGCAATGGAAGAGAAAACTACCTATTCTATCGATGATGGTTTTGGAGTTTCGCCTCAAGAAATCTGCATTATTGATGAAAATGGCGTTCTCGATTTGCCACCATTGGGCGGGGAACCGTTAGTGAGAGACTTGTTTATTGCTGCAGAGAATAGAATTGACCAAAAGCTTTCAACAAAAAAAGCAATTAAGTCCCGAAAACCGTTATTTAAGAATAATGGAATAAAGAAAAAATCCCAAAAACCAATGCAAGTAAAAAGTAAAATAATTCAAGCGACAAAGCCTCAAGAAGCAAAGTCTTTACCTCTATCATATGCCTATTGCGGTGAATGTAAGCAATCCTTACAAAATCCGCGCCTCTATGCATGGCACATGAATTTGAAACATCAGGGTATTAAAGTTAATCAATATGAGCTTGTCACCTGTCCTGTTTGTAAAAACATTTACGGAGATAAAGAGCGTTATTGTACACATTTAAAACCTTCATCAAATTAATTAACGATTAAGTAACAAGCGAGCAGGATAAATTCTTTATTCTTAATTTTGCTTATGTGGATGCACATCTAGCTCTTGTTTTTTTGCTACGATAAATATTCTATCGGTTTCATCTTCATCAAATCTTGATCCATCAATTGCGCATTTTCTTATCACTTTGAAACCGTTTCTATGTAGCATTTCTTTGAGTTCGTCAGATGAATAAATTTGAAGCGTGTTAGTGTGCTTAGTTGTTTTAAGAGATTCAGAACTTTTTTGAAGTAATTCGATCGTAAACGAAGATAAAACGCCCGTATCATTTATCGTGCTATATTGAATAATGCGAGATTTTATTTTGCCATCTTTTTTTTGCCAATCAATGGTTAACTTGGTGATGTTGTTGTCTTTTTGAAAGTATCGCGCATTGAATATATCAAATATATATAAGCCATCATTGTGTAAATTGTTATATATTGCACGCATCGCTTTTTCAAAATCATTTTTGGTAAGATGTCCAACAGCGTTAAATATCGTAATAACTGCGCCAAATTTGCCAATACTTGCTGTGCGCATGTCACATTTGATAAATTTTACCTCTATTTTTTCTTGTTTTCCTTTATTTTTTGCTATTTTGAGCATTTTCGCGTTTATATCGGCTCCAATAATTTCGTATCCTTTGTCTGCAAGCCAAAAAACTTGTGATCCGGTGCCACACGTTAGATCAAGTACTGTTTTTTTCTTATATTTTCTAAGTATTTTTTCAATGGTGCCGTTGATAATTTTGGAGTTTTCATGATTGAACATATCGTATGTTTCAGATTCTTTATTATAAAGCGATGGTTTTGCACTGGAATGAGATAAAGGGCGCATAGAATTCCTCTGTGATTAAAATATAGTTGTTAGTTGTATATATTTTAAATTTAGTATCTTTCAGAAATCTAAACAATTGCGGATTTTACAGGTTGACTTTAAGCGATATGACTTTTACGATAATTTCAAAAATAATTGTCGTATCTTTTTGAGAGAGTGGATTCTGATGAGAGCAAAAATGCAAAAATATTTTTTTCTGAGTTTTTTATTCTTTTTATTTCCAATACATGCAAAATATATTTCTCCCGATCGCGTCTTAGCAACAGTTCCAGTAGGTGTGACGCCTGCAGGCCTTGCAATCACTCCCGATAACAAGTTTGCGTACGTCGCGGATAATAACAATTATACGTTTACTGGGCAAGATGCGGTGAGCGTTATCAACTTAGAAACTTTTTTACTCCAAGATACGATTTTCAGTGCTACGTTTAATCAACCGTATACGGTAACTATTAATGCTGCAGGTACGAAAGCGTATGTTACCAACAGTAATAGCACCACGGTAAGCATTATTGATATTGCATCAAACACAGATATTGGAATGATAACTGGTTTTGATGGCCCATCAGGTTTTGTAATAACTCCAAATGGTAAAACCGCGTACGTAAATAATTATGGTGGCCCAGAAGGGGTTCAGAGCGGAAATGGAAATACCGTAAGCGTTGTTGATTTGGGTACCAATACGATCGTTCAAACTATTACGTTGAATTTGGTACCGCCCGCGGCAGCACCTGCAGGGCTTGCAATAAGTCCAGATGGAGCTTTTGTTTATACGATTAATTATGTGGATGGAAATCCTGGTACCGGCACGATGAGTATTATTCAGACGAGCAATAATACGGTGGTCGGCACAATTCCTGGGTTTTCAGGGCCATTTGCGATCGCGATAACGCCCGACGGTAATTTTGCGTACGTGACCAATTTTGGCAGTAACAATTTTTTCCCATTTGGTACAACAGTGAGCGTTGTTGATTTGCGCAAACGAGCAATTGTTGAAACGATTAACGTTGGCATACAACCATCCGGAATTGCGATTACACCAGATGGGCGCTATGCATACGTTTCTAACTATAATACGCTTTATGCGGGGCCTATGTTCACCGATTTAACCGCCGGGCAAGGGACGGTAAATATTATTGATATTGCTACTAACACGGTAATCCCTCCAATTATAGCGGTTGGGCAATCACCAGATGCTATTGCAATTGCTTCCAATGGTAGAATTGCATGTGTTTCCAATTACACGTCCAACACGGTGAATGTTTTAAATATTCTTGAAAGAATGTGGTTAAAATGAACCCCACACACGTCTTAAAGACCGTGGTTGTGGGGACCCCGGGGAAAAATTTTTCCGTTCGTTCACGTTTTCCAAGCAAGGGTTTTCTGGATAAAGTAATAAAATTTGTACCAAAAAAATTAGAGTTGAACATGAAAAAATTAGTATCCGCCTTCCTTTTTATATTTTTAACTTCATCATCATTACTATTGCAAAGCAGTGAATGCGATGCGCTTTGTATGCAAGATGCATGTTTTATGGCAGCGTTTTCTTCGGGCTACGTTTTTAAACAAAGCGATCACACTTTTAATCAAGTGTACGGCCCCGGAATGGGTAATATTATAACTGCCGATTTTTCGTATCACCGTTGGCAAACATGGGCAGTTGGAGCCAAAATAAGTTATTGGCTTGCGGTGGGGCATACCACGTTTTTCAAACACCGTTCTTTTTTACAAGAAGTGCCGGTAACGTTCTATCTGCGCAAAATACACGATTTTAGACGCGGCTTGCGCCTTTATGCCTCGCTTGGTGGCGGTTTTGTCTGGATGGGAGAACAAAGTTACCTAGGCCATTCAAATCAGGTGAGGGGAATTGGCGAGGCGGAAATTGGATTTAATTATCCAGTTAGCCGATGCCTTAATTTCACCACCGCATTTCGTTATCTTTTCCCGCGTCAATCAAACCACGGAACGAAAGTGAATGTGGGTGGGCTTGATTTAAGAGGCGGGGTCGGGGTTTCATTCTAATTTTCAATTCTCTATAGCACAATTCAGTGGAGTCCGGTAAAATCTTTGCCGGACTCCACTTTTCTCTTCAAAACTGTTTTCGCCCTCACCTCATTTTGTATCGATTTTGCCTCGATATTGTGTTTTCAAATAGAAAATATACATTAAATTCAGGTCTGTATTCCTAATGGTTTGTATTTTACAAAAAAGCACACCCGTGTTACAATAAAAATACAGGTATTAATTAATGTATTTTTAAAAAATGGATTCGGTTCTTTTTGCAGCAAGGTTTTTAAATGAGTGGGGGTATTGAGCATGGCACATCAACTATTAACTAATATCGATCAGATAAACGCTTAATTTTTAGGCGCTTTTTTACAAAACAACTATTTTTTATGTGTTTCCCGAGGGTTTGCTATGAATAACGGTCTGCGTACTTTACTTGAATACTCGCTTAAAGCGGTGGATCTTTCGCGCCGTAACCGGTTACTCAAAACACCCAAAAGCGCAAAGCTTCTTTAGTTCACTACCGATTTGTCTTCGTTCCTTAATAAATTCGGGGCGCTTGATAATTTATCGATCGCTTTTTCTCATCAAGAACTTTTACAAGAAGAGAAAACAAATGTGTCAGGTTCTTTAACCGATATTCACGGTGAAAAACTGATCACTTTTCTTAACATGCTGCGCTTAACAGCAAAACGTGATTTTGAAGAACACGGATTGCATACCTTATTTTTGACTTTTGGCAGAATTAAGTGGAGTAATCCTTCCGTTGTAAAATCTAATGCAGATCATGAATATAATGCCCCGCTGCTTTTATTGCCGATCGTGATAGAAGAAAAGAAGAATCCTAAAAAAACGGTTATTACACATAACGCTGAATTTGGCGATATCCAACTTAATAGGGCGGTGAGCCTATTACTTGAAACTACTTACAACGCAAGTCCGCTTACTTTTGATAGTCAAGAGGGAATGCGCAATCTACATGCTGCCTATCAAAAACTTCGCATGCAAACGCGAGAAATTTTTTCCGAACTGCATGTAGATTTTGAACTCATTGACGAGATTCAGATCGGCCACTATTTTTTTTCTGGTCAGCAAATTTATCAAGATCTGAATGATCATAAAAAAGATATTATACAGCACGATGTGATTAATGCATTGTGTGAGCATGATCCGTTAATGCAAAAAAATCTTAGTATGCATAATGAAAATACTGATGCGCATCTGAAAGAAGAAACAGATTTTAGCGTAATGGATGCGGATAACAGTCAACTCTCTGTTATTCAAAATGTGCTCAACAACAATCATCTAACGATTCAAGGGCCCCCGGGTACTGGAAAAAGCCAAACGATTGTAAATACGATCGCGCATCTTTTGGCACAAGGCAAAACTGTTTTAGTTGTTTGTGAAAAGCAAGTTGCATTACAAGTTGTTTTCGATCGCTTGAAGCAGCGAGGATTGCATAAACTATGTTTATCATTATTTGATTACGCTACCGACAAAAAAATGTTTGCAAAATCGGTCATCGAAGATCGAGAAAGCGTATTAAAAAGTGCTGCAGAAAACCCCGCACATAATAATCACGTGAATGAATTTGAGCAACGTTCTAAAAAAATTAAACGGTTACATGAATATGCCAAGACTCTAGGTGCGATCGTAGAACCGCTTGGTCAATCGATTCAGTGGGTGCATGGCCAATTAGCTCGTTATCAATCCGAAAATAAAAATTACAAAATTAAATGGAATGGCAGTGATCCGCTCAAACTCGATAGCGCGACTTACCAACAAACGATGACTTTATTAAACGCGATGGCTCCGCTCTTTCCTCTGCGCTTGCGGGAAGAATTTCGTTATTGGAATGTATGCACAAAAAATTATTTTTCTCCTAATTTCGTTAACGATTGTCTTCATGCATTGACCGAATTTCAATCGTGCGTGATCACCGGAAAAGCTTTGGCTGAGCATGATAATTCGTTTACATCTTTGCATGAACTTACGCAAACATGCAGGATGCTTCAGCAATTAAATGCCCTTAAAAAAGCATTTGGGCAAAAAGGGATTGATCTGGATGCGATCGATCCAAAGCGAATCTCACAACTATCACGCAGATTTAGAAGCGACTATTCAACCGTTCTTCGCTATATATCTTCAGCGTATTATAGTGATCGTAAAAAAATGAGAGATTGGTGCGATTCATTAAAGAGCCACCGAGATTATGTAGAGCTGCTTGAGCAATTGGAGCGTTATAATTTCCTGATAAAGAAAGTGCAAACTCTAGGTGCGCGCAAAATTGGAGCTCAATTGGAAAACTGGTTTGCGCATTATGAAAAAACATTTATAGATCTAGAGAAAATATTTGGCACAGATCAATTAGCAAATCAATTAGCGGAGCTTCCTTTTGCCGCGTGTACTCAAATGATTGAAAAATTAATTAACGATAAGCGCGGGCTCGAGCAATGGATTTCGTATCAGAACTATGCGCGCCAATTACGGGAATTTGGGCAAGAATGGTTTCTTGATGCAAGCAAAAATGTAGAAATTAAAAATCCTGCCGCAGTGTTTGCACAATCACTTTGGAGTGCATGGCTCGATGCGTATTATGCAGTTACTCCTGAGCTGCAAAAATTTACGCAGCAAGAGCAGCAGCACACGGTAGCTGATTTTAAGAGATTAGAACATGCAACGTTTGAAAAAAATGCAGGGCGAATTTTAGCTGCGCATGTTGATGTTTTGAAAAAATTAAAGAAAGAAAGCGGTGCGACTGAAAAACAACTTGTTCATCAGAGCCAGCTTAAAATTCGCCATAAGCCGATTCGAAAGCTCGTTCAAGAGGTTGGCCCTGAGCTGCTTAACTATAAACCATGTTGGATGATGAGCCCGCTTACGGTCAGTTCATATATTCCTTTTGGATTGCTCGAATTTGATGTTGTAATTTTTGATGAGGCTTCGCAGATGCGCGTTGAACATGCGCTTGGTGCGATTGCTCGCGCAAAACAGGTCGTTATTTTTGGTGATGAAAATCAATTGCCGCCCACAGATTTCTTTAAGGCGCCGCATACTATCGAAAGCGAAGAAGAATTTAGCAATGATTATGAAAGTATTCTTCAAGCTGCGAAAGAGGTGCTGCCAGGAGCGCATTCGTTACTTTCATACCATTATCGCAGTAAGTATGAAGATTTAATTTCGTTTTCCAATCATCATTTTTATGATGATGAACTTATAACATTTCCAAATCCACACAAAGCACATAACGCGGTGAAATTTGAACATGTACAAGGTGGAACGTTTGATGGCGGAAAAGATGGGGGCAGAATAAATGCTGTGGAAGCGGAACGCGTTGCTCAAATCTGCATTGATAAAGCGAAGAACGAACCAACAAAAACATTGGGCGTTATTAGTTTTAGTAAAACGCAAGAAGATGCAATTCGCAGCGCATTACAGAAATCACTGAAAGAAAATGCTGAATGCAAATCGTTACTCGATGAATCCGGTGAGCAACCTTCGCCATTCTTTATTAAAAATTTAGAGTCGGTGCAAGGGGATGAACGTGATTGTATAATTCTTTCAGTTGGGTATGGGAGAGATACATCGACGGGGCAGGTATATAATAGGTTCGGCCCCCTCAACGGTGTGCATGGTTATCGACGATTGAATGTTGCGGCGACTCGCGCAAAAGAAGAACTTATCTGCGTCTCATCAATTACAGCCGCTGATATTCGCCATAATGATGATTCGCGTGGCGCTCTATTATTAAAAAATTATTTAGAATATGCGCAGACCTCCGCTCGATCATTTGATTTGCGCGGTACTAAGAAAGATCAATTGAGTTTTTTTGAAACACCTTTTGAAGATGAAGTGGCAAAAGCTCTTGAAGAAAAAGGGTATGTTGTTCATAGAGCTGTTGGTGCTTCAGAATTTAAAATAGATCTTGCAATTGTAGATCCGAAAAATTCTGAAAAATATTTATTAGCTATCGAATGCGATGGCCCATCATATTATACATCGTACAATGCTCGCATGAACGATCGTATGCGGCAAGAGATTTTAGAAAAGCTTGGATGGAAAGTATACAGAATATGGTCTCAAGATTGGTTAATGCGCAAAGAAGAAATTATTGATCAAATTACAACTTTGATTACCTAAAACGAATCACTTTAGGTTAAGTTATCAATTTGAAAACATGCTTGCGTGTTGTTTTTATGGAGTAAGAGTTTATGCGTAATGGGCTAAAAAACGCGCTTTACTCAAATTTAAGTAATTATTCTAGCAAGAAGCCCTTTGTATAAGCGTTAAAGAGCGCTATACTAATATTTTATGGTTGCAATAGATAAAGTTGAGCGAAAAAAACAGTCACTTCTGGGATTTTCGAACCATTTAGGCATTCCTTATAGTTGAAAGTGCTTTTTAACGGCAATTTCTTTCTGCGATGTATGCATTTTCTGATCAGAAAAATTAGAATTAAATAGTCTCAACGGTACAATTTAATGATTTTGTGAGAATTTATGTCAGAATACGGAAATTTCAGAAAAAGTTGGCAAAAGGGTGGCTCAGCAAAAGATAAGGGAGCTCGAACTCATTCGCGAGGCGGTGGAAGGCCTCAGAGAGCAATAAAAAAGTTTGATCCCTCAGGATTTATAAAAAAAGTTGAAGAGCAAACTTCAGCTCCTGCTTATGTTCCTAAAAATACCTTCAACGATTTTTTAATCGATGAGCAAATTAAAAAAAATATTGCCGCAAAAGGGTATATAAATCCGACGCCAATTCAAGATCAAGCGATCCCAGTTATTTTGGAAGGCAAGGATGTTATTGGAACAGCAAATACTGGAACAGGAAAAACTGCTTCATTTTTAATACCATTGGTTCATAATGTTTTAACAAAAAAAACTAATCGCGTATTAATTATTGCCCCAACGCGTGAATTGGCAGATCAGATTTTAGAAGAACTGAGATTGTTTGCAAGCAAAACCGGCATTCATGCTGCGCTGTGCATTGGCGGTGCAAATATGATGGCTCAAATTGATAAGCTGAAAAAAAATCCACAGTTTGTTATTGGTACGCCAGGAAGATTATTGGATCTAGAACAAAATCGCATTATCAATTTTAATAATTATACTTCGATCGTACTTGATGAAGTTGATAGAATGCTTGATATGGGGTTCATTAACGACATCAAATATATTATTGCTAAACTTCCGCCTAAGCGACATTCATTATTTTTCTCGGCGACCATTTCTCAAGATCTAAAGAAAATAATGGATTCATTTTTGCGTGAGCCGGTTTCAATTCGTATTCAGGCGGGGCGGCAATCTGCAGAAAATGTAAACCAAGACGTACTTCATATTGGTAGTAATAGTAAAATTGAACTCCTTCACGATCTTTTGATTAAACCAGAGTTCAAAAAAGTTATTATTTTTTCACGCACTAAAAGAGCAACCGATAAATTGGCAAAAATGCTTCGGGAGCGCGGTTTTGATGTCGTCGCAATTCATGGCGATAAAACACAATCGCAAAGAAAAAAATCACTGGATCTTTTCAAGCAAAACAAAGTACGCATTCTTTTAGCAACTGACGTTGTTGCGCGAGGTATTGATATTGATGATGTATCGCACGTGATTAACTATGATCTACCAGAAACCTATGAAGATTACATTCACAGAATAGGTAGAACAGGCCGTGCCGATAAAATTGGCCAAGCAATAACGTTTGTTGATTGATAAGTTCTTGACGATTTATTAGTTATAATCGTTTTCTTCACGAGAAATTTTTTGTTAGCATCAAAGAAATTTGTGATAACAATTTTTTAATGTGGGAAATACGTATGAATAAATTGCAGATAGGTGCTGTGGCTTTGGGTGTGCTTTCAATGTTCAGCATTGCGGGCGCGCTTGAAAAAAACGGCAAATATAAAAATCTCGATCCTCAGGTTGCTCAGTTTCTAAATAAGTTAGCAAAACAAGACGGCCCGCCAATTTATACTTTGCCTATAGAGCAAGCGCGCAAAGTGCTTGATGATCTTCAGGCAGGCTCGGTGGGCACCATTGCTGCCGATGTAAAAGATATTACTATTAAAGGCGGCCCCACCAAAGAGGTTTCGGTTCGATTAATACGCCCAGCGGGAAGCAAAGGCATATTGCCTGTTGTGATTTATGTTCATGGTGGCGGATGGATTTTGGGAAATAAAAATACACACGATAGATTGGTACGGCGGCTTGCAAATGATGCCAACGTTGTTATAGCCTTTGTTAATTATACGCCGTCTCCTGAAGCACAATATCCAGTTCCTACCGAACAAATTTATACTGCAGCCGATTATCTTGCAAAGAATGCGGCAAAGTATCAAATCGATCCAAAAAGAATGGCAATCGCGGGCGACAGTGTTGGTGGTTTGATGGCGACCATGGTTGCGCGCATGGCAAAAGAACGTGGCGGGCCGCAGTTTAAATCTCAATTACTTTTTTACCCGGTCACCGATGCGCGTTTTAACACCGGCTCTTACAATGAATTTCAAGATGGTTTTTGGCTTGGTAAAAAATCGATGCAATGGTTTTGGGATGCGTATGCACCAGATCGCGCAAAAAGATTGAATGCAAACGTAACGCCCTTGAATGCGACTATAGAACAGCTCAAAGGAATGCCGCCGACATTGCTCATTGTTGACGAAAATGATGTATTGCGCGATGAAGGCGAAGCGTACGCGCGAAAACTAATGCAAGCGGGAGTGCCGACAAAAGCAATGCGTATTTTAGGTACGGTACACGATTTTCTTTTATTAGATCCGATTAAAAATACAGAGCCCACTCAATTAGCTCTAGAAATTGCAGTGAATACGATCAAGCAGGCGTTTCGTTAAAAATGGCTGCAAATCAGCAATGTTGATTAATAGCTCCTTCATGATAAAATAATATATACAATCTGATAATAGTAGGGGCTTTTGCTGCTATGAGATTGTTGTTTATTTCACATCTTTTTGCCCAATCGGAAAATTATATAGAAAGAAATCTGATTGAAGGGTTTTCTGGAAAAAATAGAGTGATTAAAGCAGCTGGCGGCTTTTTTTATAGTGTCGAAGTGGGGCAATATTTTTGCAACAGTTATTATTGAAATAATCAGTACTGTATTGCTATAATTACTAATAGAAATGACGATTTGTAATGAAAGGCCTTACTATGAAAAAAGTATTAATATTACTAGTTATTTTAAGCAGTGCTGCTTCATCATTTAGTATGAATGCGCCAGGAACTAGAATTAACCCCGTTACTGGGCAGCGCGAAAAGTTGATAACAATTCATGGATTCACCCAGCAGGGAGCGCCAACTACAATAGAAGTTTGGGTGAAGCCTTCGCTGGAAATAATTGACGAGTAATTTAGAGTTATTTCAATGATGAAATTACTTTGTGAATTATTGTTTCTTTAAATAAAGATATTTGCTTTTCCCCGTGAGCAAGAAATGTGTCTTCTTAATTGGGAAATAATAGAACATTTGGCATCGAGGATTTTAAAATGAAAAAAAGAAATATATTATTTTTCCCCCTAGCCTTATTGATCAGTTATTCTTCATTGTTCGCTATGGCGAATACTCCAATCACAAGAATAAATTCGCAAACAGGAAAAACTGAGCAAGCGGAAATTACTCAAGCTCAGGATGCTCAAGGAAATCAGATAACCATCATTAAGTGGATACCACTTCCTGCATCAGCCAATCAGCCACAGCCTTGGACGCCGTCGCTACCGCCGATTGCGGAAGAAGATGAACCAGCAAATAATTAATTGCCCCAAATAAGAGCGACTACTAATATATAAGCTTCTCTCTGAGCGTAGAAAGATTTAACCCCCGTAAAACGGGGGTTTTCTATTTTGTAAATATAATTCAATATTCCCTCCTTTATAAATAAGCGACTCGTCGACCTCATAATTCAATCTGTATCTTTTTTTTGACCAATTTACTTATGCGTGATATTCTTTGTGTATTAAAAACGCGCGTGGGTGTATTTACTATTAATTAGACGATGGTACATCAATAGCTCAGCACTAAACATGGAGATGGGAAAAAATGAAATTATCATTGATAGCTTTTCTTATTATAGCCTTTCAAATAAATGCTATGGATCAAGAAAAAAACAAGTTTGAAGCAGTTGAGTGGTCAGAGAAAGATATGGGATCGCTGAAACATTTATTTGTTGATGATGTGCCTTTTATTGATGGCGACAAATTAGCATTTGATATGCTTTTTCAGGATAAAAATACTTTTAATATACCGCAACCTACAATTAGTACTGAGAATAAATCGAGCGGCGTATCTATTCCATTAATGAGAAGCGAGCGGAATAAAGATTCAAAACATACAACTAAAACGAGAAAATACACAAAAAGAAGTGATGAGTTTAAGTTTCTGAGATTGTTGGGCCCCGAGATTTTTGATGAGTTGGTAAATGAGGCATTAGAAAAACAAAAGCTTCATCAGGACTTAAAAAAAAAGGAAAGGGCTGAGCGTGAAAAAAAACAAAATTTAGAACTTAAAAAAATTATTGAATCAGAAGTAGTAATAAAAGAGAGACCAAGAAATAAAAGCTGTGCATTCTGCGGCATTCAATGCAGGGGATTAGAAAAATATTCTGAGCATATCAAGCATGAACACGGTGGCGATTAGCTCTTTACACCATTCAATATAAAAATTCACATTTTATTGCATCAAGGTATTTTGCATGAAAAATTCTTTAAGTACTAGCCACTCCAAAAAAAAGAGGCATCTATGCATTTTCAAATGTTATTCATGATGTTAGTTTTTTCGTTTCACATTTTATCAATGGATAATAGAAGTTTTTTGTTTTCTCATGACCAATTGAATCAAGGGGATTCACCATTGAATCAACAGGAAGATAGCGAACAAGAAAAGAGAAAAAAACATAAAGTTGAAGTTCCAGCGCAAAAAGTTGAAGCGCCAGCACAAAAAAAATGGAACATTGATTATGAAACAATTTACGAGGGACGTATTTACGTTGGAAAAATTATAAATGTTGTACAGCATGTAAAAGCGACCCCCGAAAAAAGAACAAAAAAAGCTAAAGAGACTGTAAATGGTCTTGAGCAAAAGAAAAATTAATGTGGATTGATTGAAAAATTACAGGTTTTTTATGAAAAAAACTATTATTGCCGCACTCATTTTTACAGCCAGCACCTTTGCGATGGAAGAAGAGCGCGGAGCTATTCAAGAAACAAATGTGGCTCAATTGTATCAATTCTTATCACAAGAACCTGGCCTGATTCTTGGCAGTCGATCTTTACATAATTCTCCAAATATGAAAAGAAATCGGAACGATGAGAAGATATCAATTGATCCTTGCCCAGTTGATAACGCGCCTAAAAGTAAACGGTAATAAGTTCGGTTAAAGCCTGTATTTTTTTGGCAATCGGGCATATTTGCTAGATGGGTATAAAACAAGATATTTTAATTTGACAATTAGAAAATATTATATAAACTATCATATACATTTAGCTCATTGGGATGCAGGGCTCAAGAGGGCATTTGTTAATGATATTTACAAAAGAGCAAATTTGCTCGATACTAATATAAAAGTAACAATCTCAGAATTCGGGTACCAATATGAAAAAAGAACTACATCCAGAATTTCATGACGTAACTGCTCACTGCGCTTGCGGATATTCGTTTAAAACGATGTCTACAGTGCCAGATATTAACGTTTCAATTTGCTCTCACTGCCATCCGTTTTATACCGGTTCGCAAAAATTGGTTGATACTGCTGGCCGTATTGAGAAATTCGAAAAGCGTTTCAAAAAAGGTAAGTAAGCAGCTATGGAGTTATCCTGGCCGGACTTAAAAAAAAGACACGAGGAGCTGAGCAATCAGCTCCTTTCTCCTTCTCTCGATTATGCGCAGCGCCAAGAAATGCAAAAAGAGCATTCTCGGCTCTCAAATCTGCTTGAAAAAAGAAAAGTTATTGAAGCAATTGAAGCAGATACCGCTTCTGCGCAAAAAGAGATGGCATCCACTCAAGATGCTGAAATGAAAGCACTCTTTCTAGAAGAATTAAATTCATTGGAAGAGCAACTAAAAAAAGAACAACAATCCCTAGAAAATATTCTATATCCCCCAGATCCGCTTGATGATCGTTCCGTATTTATTGAAATTAGAGCTGGAACTGGCGGCCAAGAGGCGGCCCTTTTTGCAGCTGATCTTATGAAAATGTATACAAACTATGCATTATCAAAAGGGTGGCAAGTTTCTCTTGCAGATATGAGCGAAACAGATTTGGGCGGAATTCGCGAAGTGACCCTTCATATTCAAGGTGATGGTGTTTTTGGGCATTTAAAATTTGAAGCGGGTGTTCATCGTGTGCAACGTGTACCAAAAACAGAAACGCAAGGCCGCGTTCACACTTCTACTGCGACAGTCGCAGTACTTCCAGAAGCTGATGAAGTAGAATTTAATATTAGCCCAGCAGATTTACGCGTTGATACCTTTAGAGCTGGTGGTGCTGGTGGGCAGCATGTTAATAAAACAGAATCTGCCGTTCGCATAACTCACATTCCAACAGGTGTTGCAGTTGCTTGCCAAGAAGAACGCTCTCAGCATAAAAATCGTGCAAAAGCGATGAAGATGCTTCAATCGCGACTTTTAATGGCCCAACGCGAAAAACAAGAGATGGAAGAAAGCCATAAGCGAAAAGAGATGGTAGGAACCGGAATGCGTGCAGAAAAAGTGCGCACCTATAACTTTCCACAAAACCGTGTTACCGATCACCAAGTTGAAGTAACGCTCAAAAAATTGGATCGCGTGATCGAAGGCGATCTTGACGATATTATTCAGCCGCTTATTGCTAAGGGGCTTGAAGATCGGCGCAAAGCACTGGCAAAAGCAATCTAACATTTTTTCCGCCATGGATTCGATATCCGTCTTCGCCAAGGCTTCGACGGACAGGCAGTCCGCTCACCCTGAGTGATTTGCATAGCAAATTGTATCGAAGGATAGCGGATGTTATTGAGCTCCTGAGTAGTTCGATTATACTTGGAGAATAGTTTCTTTTTCTACTCCCGGGAGCATGCATGTTTTCTTATCTTCTTGAATATAATCGATACATGAATTTAATTGGTATCTTCGTGATACTTGGCATTGCGTTTTTGTTTTCGCGCAATCGCCGTGCCATCAATTATAAGTTAGTAGTTAATGCGCTCATTTTGCAATTTGTGATCGGGATGATTACTTTGCGCACTTCGATTGGCCATAGAATCGTTCAAGCGGTTGCGGACGTTGTAACCGTTGTGTACAAATGTGCAGATGCCGGCGTTTCATTTGTGTTTGGCAATTTGGGTGATCCTTCTCAAGCATGGGGATTCATTTTTGCAGTTAAAGTTTTACCAATTATTATTTTCTTTGGTGCGCTGATGGCAGCACTTTTCCATTGGGGAATTATTCAACGCGTCGTGTGGGTGATTGGCCATGTGGTGCAACCATTTTTGGGTACTTCCGGCGCTGAAACATTGTGCGCTGTTGCAAATAGTTTTCTTGGTCAAACAGAAGCGCCACTTTTAATTCGTAATTATTTACCAACGATGACCAAATCGGAAATTATGGTTGTGATGATTAGTGGCATGGGGACCGTAAGCGGTGCAATTTTAGCAGTTTTTGGGCAGATGGGCGTACCTATGGTGCATTTGCTAACCGCAAGCGTTATGGCGATTCCAGGTTCTATGCTTATCGCAAAAATTCTTTATCCTGAAGAAGAAAAACCTAAAACATTGCGTGGTGCAGAAGTTTCTATTAAAAGTACAACAGGCACAATTTTTGATGCGCTTTCGATAGGTACAACCGATGGGATGTATCTTGCATTAAACGTGGGTGCGATGTTGATCTCATTTCTTTCGCTCATTGCGTTGGTTAACGTAATTCTTGGGTACGGTTCGCAAACATTCAATTATTATCTTGCAGATCTTGGTATTCAAATCCCGGCGCTCAGCTTAAACTATATTTTTTCGTATATTTTCGCGCCGTTTGGTTATTTGCTTGGTTTTACTGGAACTGAAGCGCAGCAAGCAGGGCAACTTTTGGGCACGAAAGTAACAATCAATGAACTTATTGCGTACAGCGAAATGGTAAAGATGGGATTATCTGAGCGTGTCATTTCTATTATGACCTATGCACTCTGCGGTTTTTCCAATTTTTCATGCATCGGGATTCAAATAGGCGGCATCGGTGCGCTTGTTCCAGAAAAACGTGCGTGGCTTTGCGAATTGGGGCTCGTTGCGGTACTTGGGGGTTCGCTTTCTAATTTATTATCAGCGCTTATTGCGGGTCTGCTTTTATAAGCATTCCAATCGTATTGTTGTGAACTATTTCAAGCCCAACCGCTTGATATTCAAGTACTTTGGTTGGGCGGGAAGTCCAATTGATAACGTGCGGTTCGCGCATAATAATGCCAATATCTGCTGCTGATAAATACTGGTAAATTTCATTATGCGCTATATTCAATATGCGATACGCATTTGCGGGAAGATTGTTTTTTTTGCAGAGCGCTTCAAAGACGCTTGGCTCGTTGGTTAGAATTAATAAAAATGAATAGCCGTTGAGTTCGTGCATTTTTTTAAAAAAGATAATTGTTTCTTCGGGGCATTGCCACGCCTTTGCAGAGCCGTTATAGCAATATACTTTTGCCTGAGACTCAATTGAAAGTTGGCTTCGTATTGCGCCGCGCCATTCCATTTTTTTTTCAGGACTAATTTTGTAAGGAACATCATTTTGTGCCACAGAGATGGATAATGGTGGCACTTTGTATTCTTTAATTAAATAATCTTTAAGCGCATCGCTTACCGCTTCAATTAAAATCGGAAAATTATGAATTGTTTGGCAATAAGCTGCGTGTTCTACTTTTTTATACAATTGAGCGCGAATCGCGTGCAAACTTTTCGTAAAAAAATGAATATCTTTGTGTGCGAACGCGTATTCTTCTGCCAATAATCCACGTGCTTGTATTGTTAAATCTACGCATCCAGTTTTTTGAGCTGCTTGTTTGCAAATGTATCCTGCTAGTGGACCGCGAGCGATAAGAGAATATTCTGTATATTTTTTGAGAATTTTTTTTAGCTGCGCAATCGCAGGAATCAAACTGAGCTTTCCAACGTACGGAAATTTTTTGAGTACGGTGAGTTCGAAGGGGGGCCGATAACTTTCAAATTTTTTCGGAGTTCGTTCAAATGAAATAATGTGAATAGAACAATCTGGGTGATTTTTTTGAAATTTTTTTAACGGCTCGAGCACTTGGCTTTCAAATACCGAATTCCTTATTCCATCATATGTAACGAACAGCAGGTACAAGTTATTATTTTTATTCATCGTCACTATCGCTTGACTCACTTGATGTCGAATTGGTCAGGAGCGGCACAGTTTCTTCTTCGTTGCTGAGCGTGATGCTTTCTGGGCTGTATTGCCCATCACTGCTGAACGGTTCTTCGCCATCATACTCAGATGGCCTATCCATGTAAGGAATAATAGAGAATTCTTGTAGCTGCACTCCCGAGTCTATTACTCCGATATTTAATTGCTTAGCAGTTTGCTTGACCTCATCCCATAGCTTCATACCTTTCTTTGAGAGATGCAGCGCATTTAATGCTGGAAACGAATTCTTCAGCTGTTTTATTTCTGGCGCAGCCAAGTGGGTAAAATCGTTATCTCCTAAATCTATCGATTTAATAGTCGAAGAAAAAATTCCTTTAAAAGACTCAAGCCCAGAATTGGTCAAATGGTTTCTCGATAAATCTAAGTGTGTACATCCATCGGGAATCAAATCTTGCAAGCCAGAAAGATCGCTTATAGAAAGAAACGATAGAGTGAGAGTTTTAGAACTATTGAAAAATTCAGGAATTGTTGCGAACTTCTTAACTCTTTCTACGCTTGTGGTAGTTGATGTTCTTTTAAATTCTCTTCCTGCGTAAGCATTACAAATCAGAAGAGAATTTATTAAGAACCCACAGATTATTTTCATATAAACCTGCTATTGAGCAAAAGGCATAACCCATTTTTGAATTCTTTTTTCGATAACATTCCAATCAATTTGATCCCAAAAAATGTCAAGATAAGATGCTCTTTTTATGCCGAAATCGATCATGTATGCATGTTCATACACATCCAGAACTAAAAGAGGCATCACCAAAACTGGTACTGTTTGATTATGTTCTTCAAGTACATAATTGTGAATTAAATGATCATCAAGTGAATAGGCGGTGAGCACCCAGCCGCGCGATGCTTGCGCTGCTGCCATTAAATCTTCTTTAAATGCAGCAAATGAGCCGAACGATTTAGTTATAAGATTATTCATAAGCTCGCCAACCGATGAATGTTCGTTGTTCATATTCTCAAAATAGAGTTCATGCAGGAGCGAGCCATTAAGTGCATACGTTTCTGCGAGTTTGAGGGCACGATAAGGAGCATACGTTCTATTTTGATTGCTGCGATCAACCGTTGTTAATTTTTCAGCAATTTCGTTACGTTTATTTACGTATCCTTCATAAAGCGTATTGTGTTCGCTCAGTTGTTTAGCGCTTAAGCCTTTAATTGCTGAAAAGTTGAAGTTTTTTTTTGAGTAATGCACAGGTTGCAGCCCTGCGATGTTTGCCGAGTGACCAGATGGTTGCACTATGCCAGTAGGGCAGCTTTGTTCAAATTCTTCGAGTTTAGGATTAAATTTTCCTGAACTATAAAAAAGAATAACCCCTACGAGGGCTAAAAGCGCTAGCAAAAAAATGCCATATTTTTTAATCATGAATTCTCCTTTTTGAGTTCCTAGCAGATTTAACCAAATCGTATCAATCGCTTGGGGAAAAATCCAGCGCTAACTATAAAAATATGGATGAAGAAAATCTTGCTATGATAGACTCCTTTTATCAAATGAGAAGGAGGTGAATCTGTGTTGCTTTATTTTTTGCGGTTTTCTTTTTTTTTATTCGTATGTCTTTGGACAAGCGGAGGTTTAGCGATGAAGTTAATGAGTCCATCTTTTAAAAACGGGGGCGCCATTGAACGGCGTTTTACCTGTGATGGTGAAGATTTTTCACCAGAACTTCTTTGGGAGGGATCTCCCGAGAAAACAAAATCTTTTGCGTTGATCGTTGATGATCCAGATGCCCCAATGGGAACGTGGGTGCACTGGCTTGCCTATAATATTCCTGGAACGGTTCGGCGCCTTGAGGAGCATGTGCTTATTTCACGTTTAAGCGGCGCAAGCGAAGGGATAAACGATGAAGGGAAACTGGTATTTCATGGGCCATGCCCACCAAGCGGTACGCATCGATATTTTTTTAAATTATATGCGCTTGATATAAAACTTGAATTTAAAACAGCACCAACCAAATCACAAATGGAAGCTGCAATGAAAGGGCACATTCTTGCTACTGCGCAATTAATGGGAACCTATAAGCGAGAAAAGAAATAATTTTCTGCGCTCATGGATTCGATACATTTTGCTCCAAGGTTCGCAAAACACTCACCACGAGCGGATTAGATATCCCGCTCGTCCTGAGTGGACGCGTTTCGCGTTTGTATCGAAGGATGGCGGAGACAAGCCGACAGTCTTGGGCGGAGTGCGCGAATCAAAAAAATAAAAAAGCCGGGAAGAGATCCCGGCTTTTTTTATGCGAAGTCTTCTTTATCCCAGCCTACTTCTTTTTCAGAAAGTGGCCCTGAAGTTCTTTGCTCATTTTGCGCAACCACGTTTGAAGGGCATTCTTTTGTGCAGCATTTTTTGCGTCCGCATTCAGGAAGAATCGCGATTGTGCTTAATGCTAAAGCAATAACGAATAATCTTTTCATAATATTCTCTTGATAATAGTGTTAATGAAGTAAGATGTACTACAATTAGTGCATAGTGTAAAAAAAACACATTTTTTTACAAGGTATTGTGCGCTTGATAGAAAAGTTTCATGCACAAAAATTGTTAATTATGAATGACGAGAGTTAAGTATGAACTATATACGCTATTTCAATCAAATTAGTATGAACGATGTCGCAAAAGTTGGTGGGAAAACCGCCTCGCTGGGGGAAATGTTTAATCAGCTAACCAATCGAGGCCTTCGTGTGCCCAATGGCTTTGCAATTACTTCGCAAGCGTATTGGCACTTTTTAGATCACAATGCATTAAAAGAAAAAATTACCGCGATTTTGAAACCGATTACGCAGCAAACGAGCTTAGATGAATTAAAAAAGCGTGGTGCCCAAATTCGTCAGCTTATTTTGCAAGGGACTCTTCCAGAGGATCTTGCAAAAGAGATCGATGATGCATATTCATGGCTCTCCGATTATTATAAGCAACAAAATTGCGATGTAGCTGTGCGTTCATCTGCAACCGCTGAAGATTTGCCGGGCGCATCATTTGCAGGCCAGCAGGAAACGTTTCTCAATGTTAAAGGAAATAAAGCTCTGCAAGAAGCATGTATTAAATGCTTTGCATCTCTTTTTACCGATCGAGCGATTATGTATCGCATTGAGAAAAAATTTGATCATATGAAAATTGCGCTCTCTATTGGTGTGCAGAAAATGGTGCGCTCCGATCTGGGTGTATCGGGCGTTATGTTTACACTGGATACAGAATCGGGCTTTAAGGATGTTGTGATCATCAATGGATCATGGGGCCTTGGTGAAGCTATAGTACTTGGCAAAGTGAGCCCTGATGAGTTCTGGATTCATAAACCTACGTTTAAAAAAGGATTTCAGTCTATTATAAAAAAAGAATTGGGCACCAAAGAAATCAAAATTGTTTATGGAACAAGTGGCAAGGAATCAATTGAGCAAATTAATTGCACTCCCCAGGAGCAAAAAACATTTTGCCTATCTGAAAGCGAAATAGTTGAATTGACCCAAGCTGGAATAATTATCGAAGAACATTATTCCAAATTACATGATGCATGGACGCCTATGGACATTGAATGGGCAAAAGATGGCAATGATGGAAAAATTTACATAGTTCAAGCACGGCCTGAAACGGTTCATGCAGTAGAAAAAAATGAACATAAAGTGGTTCGTTATCACCTTGAAACTAAAGGCTCTGCTTTAAACGATGCGGTCATTGCAACAGGGCAAAGCATTGGTCAGGCGATTGCATCGGGGCCGGCGCGAATAATAAAAAGCATTAAAGAGGTCGAAACGTTTAATGAGGGAGATATTCTCATTACGCAGATGACCGATCCTGATTGGGTGCCATTAATGAAAAAAGCTGCAGCGCTGGTTACCGAACGCGGAGGGCGCACGAGCCATGCAGCAATTGTAAGCCGTGAACTAGGAATTCCTGCGATTGTGGGAGTTGGAACCGCTCTGAGTAAAATAAAAGCGGGCCAAGAAATAACGATCGACTGTTCGCGCGGTGACACTGGCTATATTTACGGTAAAGCGGTGCCGTTTAAAAAAGAAGAAATTAGCCTGGCAAAATTACCTGAACTTCCGGTTGATCTTTATATGAATATTGCTGAACCAGAAAGGGCATTTTCGCTTTCATGGATGCCGATTGATGGCATTGGTTTAGCGCGTACTGAATTTATTATCACGAACAAAATAAAAATGCATCCAATGGCGGCGGTAGAGCCGGAAAGAATTACTGATGCAAAAATTCGCGCTGATATTGCATCACTTTCGAATGGATATTCAGACACGAAAAGTTTTTTTGTCGATTCCCTTGCGCAAGGCGTGGCAACTATTGCCGCTGCATTTTATCCGAAACCGGTTATTGTAAGATTTTCAGATTTTAAAAGTAATGAATATCGAAATTTAGTTGGCGGTTCTTATTTTGAGCCGCAGGAAGAAAATCCGATGCTTGGGCTTCGAGGTGCTTCTCGCTATTATAATCCGCTTTATCAAAAGGCGTTTGAGCTTGAATGCCAAGCAATGAAAATTGCGCGAGAAAAAATGGGATTTACCAATATTGTTCTCATGATCCCGTTTGTTCGAACTGTTGCAGAAGCGCAACGCGTGATTGAAGTGCTTAAAGCGCAGGGGCTCGAGCGAGGCAAAAAGGGGTTGCAATTATTTATGATGTGCGAAATTCCTTCAAATGTTATTTTGATCAAATCATTTTGTGAATATTTTGATGGCATTTCTATCGGTTCGAATGATCTTACGCAGACAACGTTAGCTGTCGATCGCGATTCGCAACTTCTCACCTCCTTATTTGATGAGCGGGATGAAGCAGTAATGCTCATGATGAAAATGGCAATCGAAGGCGCTAGAAAATCGGGCAAGCATACCGGTATTTGCGGGCAAGCACCATCCGATTATCCAGAAGTTGCAGATTTTTTGATCAAACAGGGGATTGATTCAATTTCGCTTAATCCTGATTCTATTATTCCGTTTTTGATGCGACATGCAAATAAAAAATAACAGAATAATTAACCGACGACTTCTGTTTCTTCACATTTTTTAGGCATAATGGGGCGCGGAACATTAAAGTGTCCACAGCGCTCGCATTTATTGCGTCGAAAAGAACGCGCATAGCGCCAACAAGGGCACGTACAATCGCCAACGTAATAGTATTTTTTGTAATCGTATCCCCAAGATGTATCACCATGCTGACTATTGTCCATGCAATCTGCATCTGAATAAGCGATTGTTGAGAAAAAAAATAAACAGAGAAATATTTTTTTCATGATTGAAATCCTCCAACTCTTTTTGCTGTTATTTTACAAAATTAAATTTCAATTGCGCAATAAATTTGATTCTTTAACTATCGACATTAGCAATGGCTGAGTTTTATAGTCAAATACAGAAACCAAGATAAGGAGATAGGTATGATCAAACGAATATTGATAGTTTTGATATTAGTTTTTTTTCGACAGATTGACGCGATGGTAAACCTTGCCGCCGAACTCGATACGCTTAGCGTGAATTTGGTCGTGCTTGCGCAAGAATTAGCCGGATCGCAATTTGTACTGCCAGTCATTCCAGTTAATCCAGGAAAGGAGGAAGTCCCAGCACTGATAAAGGGGCAACCGGCACTTATAGAAGCCAACTGGATTTATCAATCGGGCGATATAAAACAAATGGGAGTATTAACCCAAGTTGACGGAGCAAATTGCGGATATCATGCACTTAAAAATGGTATTTTGATTTTAAATGCGATAATTGCGGGTTCAAATAATGAAGAACGCAAGATTTATTTGAACGATCTAAAAAGTAATGCAATTTATAAAAATTGGTTCGATAATTGGTCTCCAGTAATAAAAAAAAGCAGAGAGAAAAGCGAAAGAAAAGGAACAATAGATTGGCTTAATGGCGCTGAAATTGAGTTATTAATCAAAAGCAAAATTCCTGAAAAGATTGAGCACCGAAGTGAATTTATTACCGTCATCGATAATCCCGATTGGTTAACACAGAAAGAATTCAGTAAAGGACAAGGCCTTACGGAAGAAATGGTGAATCAAGTCGCTGCTTTTCAAAGTCAGCAGGATTATTTTCATGTTTTTGTGCTTGCTAATTCACACGAATATGAAAACCAACGAGGCTTTATTCAAGGAACTTGGACACATTGGATTTCTGTCGCAGTTAATAAAGTTAAAGGCAAATCACAGTTTATTATTTTGGACTCAGCAAATCATTCCCGTATTGGACAAGATGTTCAGACTCTAATAGATACTTTACAAAAAGGGGATATTGAGCAATTGAAAATGCGAATTACTTTCAGTGCCGATCTTAATACTATTCTTATATTACTCGAGTATCTTGAAGGTAAACCGAGTAATTATGCAGGGACTCCTGATGATGCTTTTGAAGGAATCATGGGTCGAGCAAAAAAGATTGTAAAAATAGCTAAAGAGGCAAAAACTGCCGACAAAAAAACAAGTTGGTTTACAAGCAATTCATTTAAAGATTTTAAAAATGAATTAGAAAAACTGCTGGAAAGAACTAAAGCAGTAATCGCGCAAAAAAAAGAATTCTTCAGTGAGCCAGATGAAAAACGTACTTCAACTGAAGCTCTTTTAAAAGAACTAAAAGGATAATTAAAGCGAATGTTCAACAATCTTTGAGCGATTATAGATAAACGAATCCATAAGTTCTTTATCTTCAAGGATTTTAGTAATATGGGGTGCGCATTGTGGATCTTGCAGTGCGCATCCTATTATTGCTTTAATCCACCCAATTGGATTACCAACATCATGACGAATTCCCTGAATTTTAAACGCGTAAACTTTTTCGCTGTGCGTACGCATCATTTCAGTTATTGCATCGGTTAGTTGTACTTCGCCCCGTTTATCAGCTTCGATATGATCAAGTGCAGCAAAAACTTTATTTGAAAGAATATAGCGCCCCACCACTGCAAGGTTTGAAGGACTGTCTTTTTGATCAGGTTTTTCTACAAGATGAGAAACTTGAAATAAATTTGGTGTGAGTTGTTTTTTGATGCCGATAACGCCGTATGAAGAAATTTGTTCTATTGGCACTTCCTGCACAGCAATTACGCTCGCTTTTTCTTGGCGCGCAACTTTTAATAGTTGAAGCATTGCTGGAACTTTTGAAATAATAATATCGTCAGGCAAAAAAATCCCGAAATGTTCTTTACCAATGACGTGTCGCGCCATCCAAATTGCGTGCCCAAGGCCAAGTGGCTCAGGCTGGCGAATATAACAAAATTGTGCTGCGCGCGCAATTTTATCAAGTGATGCGACCAACTCAAGCTGATTTCTTTCTTTAAGAAGGAGCTCAAGATCGCTATTGGTATCAAAATGATCTTCGATGGCAGATTTTCCCTTGCTCGTGATCATGAAAAACTGCGATATTTCTGAAGCAATTCCTTCTTCAACGATATATTGAATCGCAGGCTTATTTAAAATTGGAAGGAGCTCTTTGGGAACAGCTTTCGTGAATGGCAAAAAACGTGTGCCTAAACCTGCTGCGGGTATGACAGCTTTCAAAACGTCCATACAAACTCCTTATTTTTCTCTAATTTTTTTGATTTCATAATTATCATGAGAATTGCTCAAGAAATTCGATTTTTCCTGAATGCAATAGACGAATATCGTTAATGCCGTACATAAGCATTGCAAGGCGTGTTAAACCAAAGCCAAATGCAAATCCACTATATTCATCCGAATCGATGCCTGCAGTTTTGAGCACACGCGGATGAACTAATCCAGCGCCGCCGCTTTCAATCCATTTTGAATATTTACATACTGAGCATCCGTCTGTGCAAAATGGGCAGGAAATATCGATTTCAATACTTGGTTCGGTAAAAGGAAAATAGCTCGGGCGGATACGCAAAGAAAGTTCTTTGCCGCCAAACATTTCTTGCAGAAAAGCTTTGCATGTTGCAATCAAATTACTCATCGAAATACCGCGATCGATAACGACTCCTTCAACTTGCATAAATTGAAAATCGTGCGTTGCGTCTGTCGCTTCATGACGATAAGTTCGGCCCGGAACGATTGCAGCAAATGGCGGTTTATTATTTGCAAGAGCCCGCGCTTGCACCGATGAAGTGTGGGTCCGCAATAAAAGGCCCGGAACATCAAGCCAAAAGGTATCCCACATATCGCGCGCTGGATGATTTTCAGGAATATTAAGCGCTTCGAAGTTAAAATATTCATTATCCACTTCGGGTCCATCAACGATCTGATAACCCATCGAAATAAAAATATTTTCAACCCGCTCTTTGATGTGAGTCATCGGGTGAAGGGATCCGGCAGGGGAAGATCCGATCGTTGCTGTAACGTCAAAATTTTTCTGTTTTTCAAGTTCCGCATTTTGTGCTTGATTCGTAACTGCATCATGCTGCGATGAAAACGATTTTTCTGCCCATTGCTTGAGTTCGTTTAAGATGGGGCCAAATGTTCGTTTCTCTTCAATTGAAAGAGTTTTTAGCGCATCCATTAATTCGGTAATTTTGCCTTTACGGCCGAGGAAATTAATGCGCACCGTCTCGAGAGCAGAACTATCTTTTGCTGCCGATAAAGCTTGGGAAAATGCGTTTTTAAATTCGTTAATTGCCGCCTGAAGGGAATTCATAAATACTCATGGGTAATTTGTTTTTAGCACTATATAATCAAGCGTACCAAAGGGATAGGGGGTTGGCAAATTTCATTGTTGACAAAAAAGAAGATATGGGTACCATACATAGTGCCTATTGAAATGAACCCGCAATCTAGCCCTTTTTAGGGTATATTGCTAGGGATAATCAAGAAACATTTATCATCTCTTTCCTCGTTTTTTGATTACAAAATAGTACGCCGAGGTAGCTCAGTGGTAGAGCATGCGCCTGAAGAGCGCAGTGTCGGTGGTTCGATTCCACTCCTCGGCACCAGTCTTCGCTGCCTACGCAGCTTCGTCTGGCTGGCGCCGCGAGGAAGAATTAATAGTGAAATAAGTTTTGTTTGCCAAAAGCGAAGACTGTCCGAAGTAGTTCATCGAAGCTTTGGCGAAGATGAACGAAGACGGACCCATCCAGTATAAAAAAATGTACTATGTTTATTTAATCCAATCTATACGTTTCCCTGAGATATTTTATGTTGGCTATACCACTAATTTGGAACAAAGATTAGCGACTCACAATTCTTGTGGATCTACCTATACATCTGAATACAGACCTTGGAAGTTAGAGATGTATTTAGGTTTCTCCGATCAAACCAGAGCCAAAGACTTTGAAAAATACCTTAAATCACAATCTGGCCGAGCATTTGCTAAAAAAAGATTTTTGCAGACTTCTGACTAAATACTGGCGTGGCCTGATGATCGGGGCAATGAGGGACATTCTTTTTTAACAAGTATACAAATCCTTTCTTATTTTGATTTCTATTTGTTACGTTGATACCGCATTATTTTTCAGATACATGCATCGAGAGTAGTAAAAAATTTATTTAGTTGTGCAGTAAGTACAAACTGCTATTCTTGTGATAAGTTTTGACAGCGTATAACATGAAAATCAATCTCCGCAATTGGCTAGATTTGATTACGGAGTCCCCCAAAAGTTATTGTTGGGGCATAAAAAAAGGAAGTGCGATGAGGCAGGTTCCTGCAGATAAATATAATGTTGCATGGTTTAAGTTGGCTGAGTTTGTGGCGCGTGGAGAAAAGGAACGCGCATTAGGAATTTACCGATTATTAGTTCATTCATTTAACGATCGGGCATTTTCTTATCAGTTGGAAGGGGATCTATTATGGTCGTTTACTGATGAACAAGCGATCGATAGATATATCACTGCTGCGCAACTTTATAAAAAAGAAGGGCGTCTTGCCGAAGCGATAGGTGTTTATGAACTTCTTGCTTCAATAAAGCCGAACAACGAGCTTTTTATTTCTACCCTTTTTCAATTGTATCAAGAGACGGCTAACACTCAGCGCTTACTAGCAACTGCCGAAGTTTTATGCGAAATTCTTTTGGAGCGAAACGATCTTTCTGCTGCCCAAGAACTCATTGAGCGGTGCAAAACATTCGTCTCAGATCAATCGTGCTTGGCACTTTATGAATCGTATGCGCTTTCATTAGTAAAAAATAAGCACGCAGCAAAAATGGAAGTGCACAAAGCATTAGAAAAAGTTTTGGTTTCTGCAATGGAAGAAACACAATCGCAGCAACTTCATAAATTCTTAACAAATCTTGAAGGGATCAGCAGCGATTATTATCAACATGCTTGTTCACTATTGAAAAAATAACAATCTGGTTATTTGGTAGCGCTTTTTTTTGAGATAGTTGATTTTGCTTTTGCGTCCGATCTACATACTTTCTGATCCTGAGAGTTCTTAGCACGTTTTGTTGGATAGATCAGACGAATAATATCATCGTGATGCGCTTTAAAAACATCGAAAATCTGTCTTCTTATTTGTTTGCTTCCATAAAAAGCATGCAAGCGATCATCTGTGTTCTTGATAGTTTCCATAAACTCTGCAACGGGTACCCACGCGTAATCTGTTTTTTCATAATGCGGCACTTTATAGGCTTTTGTGAATGTTTGCGCTGGAATAAAATCTACATGAGCCAGATACATGACGTAATATTTTTTAGGGTGAACCAACTTTCCAGAGATTCGTTCTTTGATATAATCAATGCTACTTTTTAAGCAAGAAGCATCAGCTTTTTTTTCTAGATTCTTTAGGCCAGATGCAAATTTGCCAAATACATATCTAGTTTCTTCCGAAAATTCACGACTAGCCGTTTCTAAACAGTTTTCCCCCTGTTCGTATCGTCCACCAAAATCTGCCCACACGCCATTCGGTTCTTGGCCCATCAAAAAAAATGCTTTTCCTGAACTGTCGTAATAAAAGGGTAAAATTCCACCATTGACATGCATTTCTTGCGAGTAAGAAATACAAGAAAAGAGTCCAGAAAGAAATATTAATTTAATTTTTTTTAACATTGTATCCCTTTTGTTAATTTAATAGTTTTTTTTCGACTTCATGAATCGATCGGGCAAGATTTTGCAAAGAGTCTTCAAGGATTGAGTAATCCTTTTTGCTTTTTGTGTATTTCATAGATTTTTTTTTCTGTACACAAAAAATGTCTTTTAAAGTTGAATATTCATGTTTTAGGGTATCAAAGAACTCTTTGCGGATCTGTTTTGTTTCAAAAAAAGTATTATTGCGATCGCTCGACATCTCAATCGCTTTAATAAATTTTTTTGC
Source organism: Candidatus Dependentiae bacterium (assembly GCA_016191325.1). Lineage (NCBI taxonomy): Bacteria > Candidatus Babelota bacterium. The sequence goes on from JACPOV010000008.1 coordinate 352,461, forward strand.
TGGAACCCATTCGTAATCTTTTTTTTCATAATGCGGTACTTTCGGCGCATCTGTGAACATTTCAGCTGGAATAAAGTCAACCTGAGCAAGATACATGATGTAATATTTTTTCGGATGCTCTAATTTTGCAGTAATTCTTCCCTTGATATAATTAACACTATCTTTTAATTGTGATTTTTCAGCTTTTTCAAGAAGATTAATTTTTCCGGCATACTTACCAAAAACGTAGCGAGTTTCTTCAGAAAATTCGCGAGCTGCCGTTTCGCTCGAGTATTCTCCTTGTTCGTGCTTACCACCAAAATCTGCCCAAACGCCATTGGGTTCTTTTCCCAAAAGAAAATATGCCTTTCCATTTTCATCATAATAATAAGGTAGAATTCCCGCATCAATATTTTTATCTGCTTGCATCTTTGCAAAAGAAAACGCGAGAAAAAATAATATTCTTGCTGATTTCATCATACGTATCCCTTTAAGGCGTTGCAGTAATTCTGGCAGTAAGCCGATTTAAGGAATTTTTCAAATTTTCAAGTTTCTCAGCGAAACTGGTATCAGGAACTTTCTTTGAATCTTCCATTTTTTCAAGAATACCATTTAATTTAGCTTTATATTCTTGCTCTTTTTGAGGATCCATACTTGAGTACCGATAAATAATAATGCCGCTACTAGGATTCAAGAGCTGATCGTTGGTTACTAACAAGCGAGCTTGATAATAATTCAAGAATGGTAACGCGGCAGGTGCTTTTTTATATGTTTGTAAGAATTCATCTAAATGGAATTTGCCCGCGCGTACACTTTCAAGCAGATTATTTACCAATGTGACTGTCGCAGGGTCTTTCTCTTTCCAATTCTTTTTTATTTCATTAATGAGTTTATTTATCTCATCTGGATAAATTTGATCAGCTCGGCTCAAGCTTAGATTGGGCCGCTGGAAAATCGCGCTAATAAAAGGTACGTCAAATGGAATCCCTTGGCGCCAGGAAAGATACCCAATTGAGTTCACCATTTCCTTCGGAATAAAAAGCTGAAAGAGATCGCCCATTCCGGTTTTTGTTAAATCTTGGAGTGCAAGAAGTTCGTTGGAAAATGCCGTTGAATAACCAAATGATTTGAGCGAAGCGTCGAGCCATTCGCGTTTTGCTCTCGCCCATGGCTGAGGATGATTTAAGTAATAGTAAGTAGATTCACCTGTAAAACCTATATTGCCAAAGAATGCCAAGTTGGTTGAGACTAAAATTGTTTTAAGACGGGTAAGGTTATCGTCCACCATGCCATTTTCTTGAATCTCTTGAATCAAGAAATCGGTAACGTCTTTATATTGGCCATAGATTGGATCATTGTATGTGTACCGTATAAATTGAAACGATTTTTGAGATAATGCGCCAATATTACCAACTTTTCGTTTGTAGAGTTTCCGAGTAATATCCTGAAAAAGGCGCAGATAGGGAACGGCAGTGTAAAAAACATAGTGGGTGTTTTTCATATCCATTTCTTTACGAAAGCACTCGTCTATGATCTTTTTATTTTGTGCCAGTTTTTCCAGTGATCGGACTTTCTGCTGTATCCTAGGCACACTTAATTGAGCTTGCGATTGTGTAAAGCTGTAACCTCTTTTTTCAGCTGCTTTTACCGAATCGAAAAGTTGCATAGCTACTTGTTCATCAGCTATTTCTGCATATATTAAAGAAGGTATGATTAAACATATATAAAATTTCAGTGCATTTGATTTCAAAATCATTTTTACTCCATCTGGTCGTCATTTTGCTAAAAAACAGTTGCGAGTTTTTCCAGTACGGCCGTAAGATTTTTTAATGAGCTTTCGAGGTCAAAAGTTGTCACTGGCACTACTTGATTGCGAGCAATACGATCCCGTTCCATTTCAGCAAAGACCGCACCAAGAGCTGCTTGATATTTTTGCTTTACGATAGGAGCAATAGGATCATAACGATAAATGAGCACGCCACTTTCTGGATTGAGGAGTACATCGTTTGTTATTAATATACGCCCCTGGAGCCAGTTTTTATGGAGCAAGGCGGATGGATTATTTTTGTAGCGTCGAAGCATAGCATTGAGGCTATACCAATTGTCTTCTGCTTTTTTTGCAAAGTCTCGTGATAAAGTTATGGCAGATTGTTCCTTTTTCTTAAATTCTTCAATGAAATTTTCAACTGTAGGCAAAAGGTAAACGCGTCCTGGTTGTTTAATTCCGCCTGTTTGAGAAAGATCAAAAATCATCCCATCTTTTACGCCAAAAGTCATTTTCTGTAAATTAAATAACCTAGGAAGTAGATCTAAATCAAATGGAAGGCCTAAGCGCCATGAAATGTAACCGATCTTATTAACAAATTTAGCTTCGGCTGGCTTTGGATTGAGCTGGTTTAGGGGTGCAGGAATAAAAATTTGCATAAGATCACTCGGCAAATACCCTTGCGCATCTTCTAGGAGTCTTTCCGCATTTAGGAGTCCATCGACGAACTTCTCTGCGTATCCGAAGCTTTTTAGTGATTGGATTAGGGTAGTTTTTTTGAAATCTTTCCAGGATTGTTGAAGTGCCCATGGTTGAGGTTCGTTGAAAAAATACCAGGTAGATTCCCCGGTAAAGCCGATGTTACCAAAAAGAGCCAGATTCGTTGACAAGAGAAGTTTTTTCACTTCTGCCTGGCGATCATTAATGATGCCATATTTGTTTATTTGATCTCGCATAAATAATGCGGTGTTGGAAATCGTATTAAAGTCGGGATCATTGTATTGATAGCGAACAAACTGGAAAGCATCATTGTTCAGTGCGCCCTTATTCCCTTGAGTCGCCTCATACATTTTCAGCACAATGTCTTGAAACATATGGAATGTTGGAATAGCGGTATAGACAACATAGTAATTTGCGTGATCTATTTCGTTTTTGAGCGCCGCATTGATGAGTGCTTCGTGTTCAGCAAGTCCGAAGGTCTTATCAACAAATTGGGTATCTCCTGTTGTCTTTCTCACTTCATTTGCGTAATCATCTGTTGCTAAATGAACGAGCGATTGTGCATAGGGTGGTTTATTCGCTTTAATATAATCTTTGGCTTTTTGTTGCAAGTCACGCGCAATTGTTTGATCAGCTTGTGTAGGGTTAAATTTTTGAGTTGGAGGAACTTGCGATAAAAGATATGTGTAAAAGAAAAATAAAGAAAAAAAATTAATAGCAATTTTTTTTATCCACAGCATAGAGCTCCTTATAGTATAACTTCTTTATTGTCTCAAAAGAGTTTTACCGGAGTCTAGATAATGGGCCTTTATTTGAGAAACCTAAACAATGAGTTTAACTTCTGCTGCCAGCGATTGTAAAAATTCTACTGTGGCAGCATTGAGTGTAATCGTTTGATTGGTTTTTAATTGAAGCAGTTTATTATTCTCATCAAACTGAAGGTAGAGCGGTACGCTTCCGGGTGTTAGTTGCGCTTTTAATTTTGAAAGTAATTCATTATCAAGAACGGTAGGCAATTTAATGGTCGCGCGTTCTACGGGCCATTGCTCGAAAAAAAGATCGACCGGTACAATCTCATTGGCTTTTATTTTGCACTGATTCATGCTGCTCGGATCAATGATGCCTTTTACTAAAAACACCTGATGCGTATCGAGCCATTGTTCTACTTTTTTAAACACACTTGGAAAAACAACAATTTCCGCTTTTCCTGTCGCATCTTCAAGTTGCAGGAAAGCCATGCGATCACCTTTTTTGGTGACTATCTGTTTCGCGCTGAGTTTTAGGCCACATGCGGTTGCCACGTGCATATCGGCCGGTGCTAAATTCGTGGCGACTGCTCGCAACTCTTCAAAGGTGCTGCACGTAAATAAGCTCGTATATTTTTTGTAAGAATCAAGGGGATGTGCGCTCAAATAAAATCCTATAACTTCGCGTTCTTTTTCTAATTTTTGTTTATTTTCCCAATCAGCGCGTGGCGCAAACTGGTACGCCGGAATTTCCGCATCAGCATCGTCTGTTTTTGGTGCGCCGATATCAAAGAGTCCCATTTGGCCGGTAAGCCGAGATTTTTTCAATGCCAATGCGCGCTCAATTATTGTCTCGAGCTCTTCTGTTTTTTGTGCACGATTTCCGGGCAACGCATCAAAACCACCAGCACAAATTAAATTTTCAATCACCCGTTTATTAACGGTGCGTAAATCGACGCGTGAACAGAAATCAAGAAGATCGGCAAACGGTTTCTTTTCTCGTTCAACCAAAATGGTTTCAAGCGCCGCCATACCGACGTTTTTAATCCCGCGCAATCCGAATAGAATCGCTCCATTCACTACGTCAAAATCAATTTGCGATTGATTAACGTGCGGGGGAAGTATCGGAAGGCCGAGATCTTTTGCTTCTTGCAGATAAAATGACATTTTTTCAGGATGATCAGATTCCAAAGAAATCAAACAGGCCATGAATTCTGCGCGATAATGCGCTTTTAAAAAGGCTGTTTGGTACGCAATGAGTGCATAGGCTGCAGAATGCGATTTATTAAAACCATAACCAGCAAAATATGCCATTAAATCAAAAAGTTCTCCCGCTTTTTGGCCATCGAACCCTTTTTGAATGGCGCGATCCAAAAATATTTGGCGCTGCTTTGCCATTTCTTCAGGTTTCTTTTTACCCATTGCGCGTCGCAAAATATCCGCTTCACCCAGAGAATATGAGCCAATGGCGGAAGCAATTTTCATTACTTGTTCTTGATAAACGATTACGCCGTAAGTTTCTTCTAAAATTGGCGCAAGTTCGGGAAATAAATATTTAATTTCCTGTTTGCCGTGCCGGCGCTGAATATAATCGTCGACCATGCCAGAACCCAGCGGCCCTGGGCGGTACAGTGCGTTCACCGCGATCACGTCTTCAAATTTATCTGGCTGCAGTTTGATTAATACATCTTTTAGGCCATCTGACTCTAATTGAAATACGCCCGATGTTTTTCCTTGTCCCAAAAGCTGAAATGTTTTTGCATCATCAAGGGGCAACTTATCGATATCTAAAAGAACGCCATGATTTTTTTCGATTAATTTTACTGCACGATCGATGAGCGTTAAGTTTTTGAGTCCCAAAAAGTCAATTTTCAAAAAACCGATGCTTTCAAGTTCGGTCATTGCAAATTGCGTTACAAGCTCAGTACTTTTTGGTGGAACATAAACGGGCAGCACTTCATCAATCGGCGCGGGAGAAATTACGATGCCGGCAGCATGCTTTGAAGCGTGCCGCGTTAACCCTTCAAGCTTGAAAGCGATCTCAAAAAGTTTTGCAGCGCGCGGATTTGCATCAACCATCTCTTTTAAACGCGGCTCTTGATCGAACGCTTCTTTGAGCGTAATTTTTAGCTGTTCAGGAATTAAGTTCGTGATCGCATTCGCGTCATCAAACGGAATGCCAAGTGCGCGGGCGACGTCTTTTACGACACCTTTTGCAAGCATCGTACCAAACGTAATAATTTGGCCCACTTTTTCGTGCCCATAATGATCACGCACATAATTGATCACTTTATCGCGCCCTTCAATGCAGAAATCGATATCTATATCGGGCATCGTGATACGTTCCGGGTTTAAAAAACGCTCGAAAAGTAAATTGTATTTTATCGGATCGATATTGGTAATCTGCAGAGCCCATGCAACGAGGGATCCTGCAGCAGATCCACGGCCTGGCCCAACTGGAATTTTGTTTCGCTTTGCCCATTGAATGAAATCACTCACTACTAAAAAGTAGCCAATGAATCCCATTTTAGTTATCAGATTAACTTCTTCATCAAGGCGTGCTCTATAAAAATCGTAGTTTGCACGATCGATGCGCTCTTGGTTGAGTAAATCTTCAAAGCCAACTTCGCATAAATGCTTAAAAAACGATTCTTGCGTGTGTTCTTGCGGGATTTCAAACTCGGGGAAGAATAATTTGCCCGTTTCAAACTGGAAATCGCACATATCGGCTATTTTGCCGGAGTTCCACACCGCTTGTTCATGATCCTTAAAAATCTCAAGCATTTCAGTTTGCGTGCGCATATAAGCGCGGCAATCGCCAAACGTAAAGCGATCAGGATCGGTCATTTTACTTTGCGTTTGCACTGCAAGCATTACTTCATGCGCTTCTCGATCTTCGGCATTTACATAATGGCAATCGGCGCTGGCAATTAACGGAATATCTTTGCGTGCGCTCCATTCAAAAAGTTTTGCATTCAGCACTTTTTGATCATGCTGATCTTCTGGCTGCACTTCAAAATAAAAACGATCTTTGCCAAAAACTTGCATGAACCAATCCATCCGCTTTTCAGCTTCAGTATCGTTTCCTTGCATAAGTAAACTCGGAATGTGGCCGCCAAGGCACGCGGTTGTAGCAATTAATCCTTCGGAATGTTTTTCTAAAATGCCGTAATCGATGCGGGGTTTAAAATAAAAACCCTGCTGATAGGCAAACGAAAGCAATTTGCATAGATTTTGATACCCCTGTTTATTTTGCACCAGCAGAATCAAATGATGATATTTTTTCTCGACGTTCTTCTGCGTTACATCATCAGTAAAATAAGCTTCAATTCCCAGAATTGGTTTAATATTCGCTTTTTTTGCAAGCTGGAAGAATTTGACCGCGCCAAAAACGTTACCATGATCGGTAATCGCAAGCGCTTTAAGCTGCTGCTCTTTGCCAAATTGAACCAGGCGCTCCAGGGTAATGGCGCCATCCAAAAGAGAATAATCGGTATGCAAATGCAAATGAGTAAAATGTTGGGACATTGAATATGCTGGTTAAAAGTGTTAAAAACGTGAGTTCCAGTGTACGCGAAATGAGAAAAAAGTGGAGAAGTTTAAACAGAAGTGAGCACACCCGATAAGTAATTCTATTTGTAAATTTTAATGGAGCGTGGGCAGTTGTTCAATTTGATGATTTTTGCTATGCTGATCAATGGTTTTAACTCTTTTTAGATGGTAGGTTTTATGCATTATTTATCAAAAATCAAATTATCTTTGTTCTTAAATACTTTGTTGATCCCGCTCGTAATCATAGCTGATGAGCAGGAGAAAAAGGCTGATTTAGTAAGAAAATATTATTCGCGCCCGATAATAAGCGTGGGTGATTGGTTTTATGTGCCATCCAGTTATTCTTATCAGGTAGAAGATTGCTGGGAAGGCCTTGATGCTCGAAAAAATCGTGCGCTTTACAGTACCCCTCTTAACGAGGCTGTTGATCGCGATAACTTAGAAGATGCAAAAATACTTTTAGACAAGACGATTAACCCAGAAGAACGCCGTTCCATATACAAAAAGTATGATCATTCAGAAGACACAGGAGTTGCGGAAGCCATAAATCCTAATCAACTTCAACCATTGGTGCATGGGATTGAAAAAAGCGTGTATCCGATTCAATTAGTTCGAAGTCTTGAAATGATTACGCTTCTTGCAAAATATGGTGCCGATATGAACTCTGCGTCTACCCTTAATAAAGACCATCGGTCCCTCACTGCATTAGGAAGAGCCATTAGGTGGTATTATAGCGCAGAAATGGTACAGGAATTGCTCAAGCATGGAGCTTTTACAATTGATTTGGAAAATAAAAAAACCTTTATTCAGGAACTTGAGGATCTCAAGGCAGATCAAAATAATCCAGTTCACAAAGCTGAAAGAGACCAACTTATTGAGGTTCTAGAAGTGTACAAGAAAAAATTAGGACTATAAAATTTTCATTTTAGGAGCTTCTGTGAATTACTTGAAACGAATTGCATTGTTATCTCTCCTTTGTATTACTTCTTCTTGCTCTAATTTGAATGCCAGTGAAACTAATAACGGCCAATCAAAAAGTGAAGTTTTAGAAACTGAACTGAAAAAAGCGGCGTATGAACAAAATATAGCTTTAGCTGAATCATTATTAAAAAATGGTGCGAATCCAAACCATTTTATAAGCGAAAATCGAGAAACTCTCGTGCATGCGCCAGGTTCTTTGGAAATGCTAAAATTATTAATTAAATATGGCGGAAATGTTGAAGCACTTGATGACTGGAATATGACGCCTCTTTACTCTGCTGTACATTATGGTGAACTGGCCAGCGTTGATTTATTGCTTAGAAATGGTGCTGATCCTAATCATCGAGACATTCGTGGCAGAACGCCTTTGCATATGGTAAATAGTGAATACCAACTTCAACCTGAATTAGTAATTAATTTATTGATTCGATCTGGTGCCGATCTCAACGCGAAAAATAATGAAGGACGGACTCCGCTGGCAAATGCGGTAGCGCATTATGACTCAGGGGCCTTTAAAGCGCTTCTTGATGCTGGCGCAAACCAGGAAGGGATCGATGAAGAAATTATTTCCTCCTTTGCAAAGTGCAAGTGTGTTGAAAATGAAGGCGAATGGCGTAATGCCTTTTGGGATTGTTTTCGTTTAAATCTGATGAACAAAATCCTCGATTGTTACCGAAATCAAAAAGACCATGAACAAAAATAGATTTAGAGGTTTTATGAGATTATCATTAATTTTAGCTTGCATTCTATTCGTACAAATAAATGCCAATTCGAGCAGGGAATCAGCGAGCGAAAGTAATCAACAGAGCTTATTAAAACCCTTTATTTCCGCAAAAGAATTTATTTTCCCAGAAAAAGATACTTTGCCAAAAGAAATAAAAGCCGCAATTTACACCGGAGATTATTGGAAATTGAACGATTATCTCATGAATGGCAAACCTGCTGATGCCAAGCAAGTCAAACGTTATTTGGAAAACGTAATTGATAGATGTGAACGAAGAGGATTTGCTTATGAGTATGACTATCAGGAGAAAACGCTCAAAGATAAATTGATACATCACGCTTTATGTGCCCGCGTTAATGGAATGATGAGGCTCGCGTATCATTATAAAGAGATGAATGCAGCTCGAAAACTGGCGATGCCAAATGCGCAGCAAGCGTTCATGATGAGTAATATTTAACAATTAAGACATAACACAAATTTAGTAAGTGCAGGAAATTATGAAATTATTAATGCGATATAGTTTGATTTTAATGATTGCAGGTACATCATTTGTTTCTGCGATGGAGCAAAAATCTGATGTGATGGACATGAAGAAGAGAATTGCTGAATGGGAAGCTGAAAGTGATAGCCGGGAGATTGAAAGATTTAAGGAGTATGCGTTGCGTGATGGCCAGCAAAAATTTCAGAAACATTGTGCGCCAAATATTTTTCTTGCACTGGGAATGACTGCAGAGCAAAAAGGATCGTGGGTAAAAGGCTGCACAAAGTTGAAGGATCGGGCTGAGAACGGCACCCTCAACAATGATGAATATTCTGTGTTATCCAGAAACCGAATAGCATTATGGGAAAAATCTAATAATGAAAAATCAGCAGAAGAATTTAAAGTTGCTTTGGATTCAGGTGAAGTGCGAAAGTCGGAAAAAAAGACTCTCAATGATCTAAGCTTTGCGTGCGTTGGACTCATCACAATGAGTGCATCATCATTAATAAACTATGGATATCCAGCGGAGGCCTGTGGAAAGATTCAACAATTCTCTCGAATATTAAGGGAATATGAAAAAGAGCATAATCAAGATAATTACAGCAATTTATTTGAGTGATTTAACATTAGGAAGAATTATGAAATTAGTATTTCATTATGGTTTAGTTTTAATATTCGGAACTTCATCGATTATTATGATCGCTGACGAGCAGGAGAAAAAGGCTGATTGAGTAAGAAAGTATTACGCGCGTGAACGTAGTGAAGTTAGCCAGATCGGCGAACACAAACTGGATCGGTCGCTGCCTTATATTGTTGAAGATCAATTAAAAGGCCTTGATGCCAGAGCTTATATGGATAGCAAGCGGGCTATATTCTATACCTCTCCCCTGAATAAAGCTGTGGATTTGGATAACATAGAAGATGCAGAAAAACTTCTCAAAGAAGGAATCGGTGCTAATGTTCGCTACCCAATGGTTGATAACTTTGAAGCGATGCGGACAGTAGCAAATATGCTTCAAAATAATGGTAATGCAAATTCTCAGGAAAAACTGCTCGGCGTCTACCCGGTTCAATTGATTAGAAGTGTTGAAATGCTTGATTTGTTAATGAAATATGATGCCTGCATTGATGCAGCAACGTTTCCTCATTCTCGAAACAGAAATGCTTCACTTACGGCTTTAGGCAGGGCAATTAGATGGTACCATAGCCCAGAGTTGGTAGAGGCATTGCTTGAAAGAGGAGCGACGATCATTGACTTGTGGGAACAAAAAACGTACATAGAAGAACTCGCGGATCTGAAGAAAGATCAACGCAATTCAGCTCACAAAGCTGAGCACGATAAAATCATCGAACTTCTAGAAGGGTATAAAGGATATCTGCCAGCAAAATAGATATTCTAGGTCGAAGTTTTTACTCTTAAGCCCGGCTTTTACGCCGGGCCTTTTTATTCAGCAATATTGGTCGTAAAGTTAATTGGCGTTGCGGGCAGTGGTGAAACCGCGACGTTCGTGATTCCGCTAAAATTAGTGCCATTATTGTTTGCAAAATTAGCATAAAATTTATTGAGCGGTGCCGTTACATTTAGATCGCTAAAGCCGAATGTCGTATTTCCAGTTGCCGTATTGCTGCGCACTTGAAAAGCCCGAGTTGCTGCAGCTAGGGCAAATCCAGAAACCGAATTGTTTTGCGCAAAATTATTGAGTACGATGCCGTCGGTGCCGCCTTCAAAATTAAATCCGTTGCGATTATTTTTTGATTTACAATTCTCAAGACTTATTTGGTTACAATTCGCTCTGAATCCATCAAATTGATTATTATCGGCAATGCATGATTCCAGAGATGTATTATTATTCTCTATAGAAAAACCGTGTGCACTATTAATATTCCCGCTTGATTGGCATTGTTCATAAAGAAATCCGGTGCATGCCGTTTGCTGAAAGCCATTCCCCCGATTTCCATATGCAATGCATTGGTTGATAAGAAAATTGGAGCAATTGCCAAATGAAAAACCAGGGCCAGCGGTCGAACTTCCAATCCCAGTACCGAATGCATAACATTTTGAGATTATGGAATTTTGAGCGTTAAATGAAACGCCATTTGAGATAAGAATCCCTGCCGTTCTGCATAGTGCGGCAAAGCAATTGCTAATCAAGCAGCGATTAATTCCATTCGCTAAAATTCCTACGTTGTTATTAAAAAGAAAAACGTTGTTTATCTCAATTTGCTGGCAGCCGGGAGAGAGAAATATGCCATTGGATGCAAAATTGATAAGCGCGCCATTCTGGATAGTTACATTGCTCCGAGCGTTTACTTGGATCCCGTTTATCGTCAATCCCGTACCACTAACGGTGCCAATGTTGGTGGCGTTGCCATTTGATGTATTATTTGTTCCAAAGTTTGGATTCGTATTGATTCCATTTATAGAATTTATAGAGTTAACCGTATTATTGTTCTGATTCTGGTTAGTTGTAATATTCGGGAATGCACCGCCCTGGAGGGAGTTAATGCTGGGTATGTTTGATTGAAGGTTTCCAAAAGTTGTATTGTTCTGAAAATTGGTGCCAACGTTTGGGACCGCTCCGCTATTATTGCTTGCTATAATATAGTTGCCAAATCCGCTAATGGTTTGATTATTTAAATCTAAAACCACGTTGTTTGCGTTGATGGTGATGAGCGTAGCACCCGCTCTTGATAGGGCAATGTTTTCAACAACGCAATAAGTTCCTGCTGTATTAATAGTATATGGAATATTCCTCGAATTAATTTGCGTTGAAAGAACGCAATTGGTTCGCACTTGATCAGTTGGGTTTTGATCGATAAATGCAATTATTGCGTCTTCCGTTTTACTAATAATTTCGCTTTCATTACTATCATTCTGAGCATTTAAAAAAGATATGCCGCACAATAGAAAGAACGCAAACAAAAAATTAATATTTTTCATGGAACTACTTTTCTGCTACGAGTGAACAGACGATTAGCTCATTTGTAACGCAGAAAAATAAGTAGAGTCAATGATTTACCAAAATAAACGTAGAGGGAATTTATACGATATTTTGAACTTGTTCGCGAGCTTTTTCGAGCTCTACTTTAATATTAATTGCATGAGTGCTGATTGCAGCATCGGAGCATTTTGATGTAATGGTATTTATTTCGCGGGCCATTTCCTGCAAAATAAAATCGAGGCGGCGGCCCTTTTCTATTTCGGGAGCGTGCACCGTTTTTAAAAAGGTGGCCATGTGGCTTTTGAATCGAACAATCTCTTCATTAATATCAATTTTATCGAGTTCAAAATAAAGAGCATTGCGTTGCGAATCGGCTATTTCTTGATTACTTGTATCAAGTTTTGCTAATCGAGCAGTAGTTTTTTCTTTTTTAGCTTTCATGAAAACGGCAGCCTCTTGTTCAAGAACCGCCATTTCTGCGTGCGAATTTTGCATGCGCTTTTCAAGATCTTTCAATAAAGCAGCGCCCTCAACCTGGCGGGTTTTATCAAGCTGGGCGATTAAGTCGTCCAGCGCTCGCATGATCGGCGTGCGCAGCGATTCATCAGCAGTTTGTTCTTCAAAGGTGAAAATATTAGGGAGCAAAACAATATCTGAAAGCATCGGTTCGCCTTCTATCTTAGTGCTTTTCTTTATTAACTCTAAAGCATTCAGATAGCTTTTGACCGTTGGCATATCGACTTGCACAGGGCCTTTGAATGAATTGGCACTCATTGCATGAATAAGAAGAGTCACATGCCCACGAATAAGATGTTCTTTGAGCTGCTTGATAAATTCAAGTTCTAAAAACTGCAGCGCATTTGGCATTTTGCAGGTAGTTTCAAAAAATCGTGAATTGAGCGATTTGACGCTCATGGTCAGTAAAACGGTAGACCCGTCAGCTTTTTTGAGTTGAATATTTTTCAGGGCAAAACCGGTCATACTGACAACCATACAGATCCTTTAAGTCAGAAAGCGTGATATTAATTATTTTTTGTTGGAGTAATTTTATGATCCTAAATTTGTAAACACGTTTTGAACATCATCGTGCTCTTCAAGCTCATTTAGAAACTCAACTGCTTTTTCCGTTTGTTCCGCGGTAAGTGGCGTTGTATTTTGCGCGACCCATTCAATTTCGGCGCTCTCAATCTTAAGCCCGAGGGATTTAACGACTTGTTTAATTGGTTCTAGTGCTTTGGGTTCACACGTGATCGTGAAGAAATCATCCTCTTGCGACAAATCTTTGATATCGAAATCGATGAGTTTTTCCATTAATTCATCTTCGCTGCTTTTTCCTGCAGCTTGCACAACGCCAAGTTTTTGAAACATCCAGCCGACAGAACCGGCTTCGCCAAGGGAGCCGCCTTTGACCATGAAAATGCGACGAATTTCGGCAACCGTGCGGTTTTTGTTATCACTAAGGGTGTCAACCATCACCGCGATTCCGTACGGCCCATAGCCTTCGTACATTTGTTCTTCGTAGTGCGCCCCAGGAAGTTCTCCGGTACCTTTTTTTACGGCCCGGGTAATATTATCCATTGGCATATTGGCTTCGCGCGCTTTTTCTATTAAAAGGCGAAGTCGTGGATTGCCAGAAGGATCGCCACCACCACGTGCAGCTACAGAAATTTCTTTACTGAGGCGCGAGAACACTTTTCCGCGCTTATTATCAATGGCCGCTTTTTTGCGTTTTATCGTTGCCCATTTGGAATGACCAGACATACATTCTCCTAGAGGGAAAATAAATCTTTTTGCCCAAGAAACTTGTTTCTTAAATAAGATAATGCCTTATGGGGAATCTGTCGACCCCTAGCAGTCTTTTCCAGATAGCATTTTCTCATCAAAAACGGTTCTATGACCTCTTCTATGGTATCTTTATCTTCGCCAATGAGTGAAGCTAACGTTTCAACACCGACCGGCCCGCCATTAAACTGCTCTATAATTCTGCGCAAAAGCATATTATCGATTGAGTTAAGGCCATCTTGATCTATCCCCAAAAATTCGAGCGCTTTGCCTACCATAATATCATCGGCAGGAACATCGTTAACTTGTGCAAAATCGCGCACGCGCCGCACGATTTTTTTAGCAATACGTGGAGTGCCCCGCGCACAGCGCGCAATCATCAATGCTGCATTTTCCGATATGCTTAGTTTTAAAAACTGTGCGCTTTGCATAATAATCTTTTGGAGTTCTTCGTCGTTATAAAAATCAATTCGCTCAACTATTCCGAATCGACTGCGCAAAGGAGCGGATATCATGCCACTTTTGGTGGTTGCTCCAATGAGCGTAAAAGGTTGCAGCGGAAGCGTAACCGTTTTTGCTCCAGCTCCTTGCCCGATGATGACATCCACATTAAATTGCTCCATTGCGGTGTAAAGCACTTCTTCTACGTTTGAAGGCATGCGATGAATTTCGTCTATAAAAAAAATATCTCTCGGCTCTAAATTTGAAAGAAGGGCGACTAAATCACCAGTTCGTTCAAGCATTGGCCCGCTCGCGATTTTGATGCCAACTTGCATCACATGCGCCATTATCGTTGCGAGTGTAGTTTTTCCCAATCCTGGAGGCCCAAAGAGTAAAAGATGATCGAGAGGCTCTCCCCGCATTTTGGCAGCTTGCGTGTACAGCGCTAATTTTTTTTTAAGTTCTTCCTGCCCTAAATAATCTTCGAATGTTTTTGGTGCAAAATCATGCGATCGCTCTTCAAGAGTTTCTTGGGTGAGGAGCGTAATTGGTGAAACATCGTTCATAATTAATTTCTTTTTGCTGAGAGTAAGTTATTGAAAGTCAATGTATCGAGAGGCTAGGTAAAACGCAATAATCATTAATCTCCAATATAATATCTTCTAATAGTTATGCCGTTAATCCAACCAAGGCTTGCAAGCGTGATCCATAGATTTGAAATGCCGTAACTGATAAGTGGAAGTGGAATGCCAACCACGGGTAAAAGGCCCGTCACCATAGCGATATTAATAATGCAGGCTAAAATGCAGTGAATTAAAAGGCCTAATGCTAATAATTGCGGGAAAAAACTTTTAACGGTGCTGATTAGATATAAAATGCGTGCAAAAAGAAGCATATATAAAAAAATAATTACGAATGCACCGAGCAATCCCCATTCTTCGCAAATGACTGAAAAAATAAAATCGGTACGACTTTCCGGTAAAAACATTAATTTATTTTGTGTCCCTTGCAGAAAACCTTTTCCCGTGATGCCGCCAGAGCCGATTGCAATTTTTGATTGCTCAATTTGATATCGTTCTTTGTGCGCATCTCCTTCTCCTAAAAAAACAGCGATTCGTTGCTTTTGATATGGTTTGAGAAATTTCCACATAATCGGTGCACAAAGTGCTGCCGCTAGAAACCCAGCGATAAACAATTTTTTATCAAGCCCTGCAATCCAAAGCAAAATCGCGCCAGCGAATGTAATTAAAAGAGCGGTGCCAAGGTCTGGCTGCTTTCTAATGAGAAGTGCGCTTGCCGCTAGTACAATCAAGATCGGAAAAAAATCGTTCATTGAATATTTAGGTGAATCGTTTTGGGAGTATAGATGATTCGTAATAAACGCAGGAAAGAATAGTTTCGATACTTCTGAAGGCTGAAATTTAAAAAGAACAAGATCGACCCACCGCTGGCCGCCCATGCCGATTGATCCTTTTACCAACGTAAATATCAAAAAGCCAATGACGGAAATATATAAAAAATAACCCCAGCGCATTAATGTTCGATAATCTATAATGCAAAAAAAGAAATAAATACCGAGTGCTGAGCATGCTCCAAAAAATTGTTTTTTAAAAAAAACTGAATACGGCATTTCTGGTTTGGTTGTAGCACTGTAAATAAAAAGAAGCCCAATGCTCATAAGAATAAGCATAAGGCCAAAACTTATCCAATCAAAATAACGTATTGAGCGACGAATAGCTTGCAATAATTCGGTCATCCTGTTCTCCAAGAAAAAGAGCTAACAGGTGTAAGCGTAGAGAAAATTAAAAAAAAATTCACGAGTATTTTGCAAAAATACAAAATACATTTTTGTATTCAGTCTGATGAATGGTTAATTTTTCAGAAACATGGATTCTGGAAGTGTGGACAATTGAATCACATTGCACTCTTCAGGAGATGCAAGGAGAGCAAAGTAATCAGATTTGTATTCGCGCTTAATCATTTCATCGCAGATTGCGCTATAATAAAGCTTGAAAAGATCAATGGCTTCAACTTCAATTTCAAATGCGAGAGCGTCAAACTGATTTTTTCCTGAATGCAATTGGTGTAGGCATTCGTCCAGTTCTGAAAAAAGATCGCGTTGAACTTTTTCGATTGCGTACGCATTATGAGAATTTTGGTTTGTTTCCATATTCGTTTTAAGCAGTTTAAAAGAATCGGCAAGCTCGTGCAATTTTTGTGATTCATCAGCATAACGACTTTGTGCTTTAGAAAGCAGCTCTATTATTTTTTCTCTTTTTTTATTTGCTGCGGTTGTTACAACACTCGTTGCATGTTCTGCGCACGAAACGAAAATAGCTGCAAGCCTTTTATTTGAATGACGCATTAGATTATCAACTAATCTCGCATGGACATCGATAACGGTCTTGCTGATAGGTTGAAGCATTTTTAAGTTATCTATCGCAATTTTAAGACTTTCAATTCCGACATTGTCCACATTAAAACCTGCCCGCGCCTGCTTTTCAGCTAAAATCGCAAACGTTGTCAAAATAGTTGCATACGTGCGGTAGGCTTGTTGAGTTTCTGCTCGGTAGATCGAAAAAAAAATTACGTTAGCAAGAAGTTGTATCTCTTCTTTGCTGAATGAACTATTAATCCAGATATCTTTTTGAATTATAGGCTTCAATTCATCCAGTGAACTTATGCTTGCTTGCGAAAAAAAGGATGCGCCAAGAGACAGTAGAAAAGCGAGAGAGAATAGAAATGAGTTTTTCATGAAGGAAGCATCTACTAAAAAAATGGTCGGGGTGGCCAGACTCGAACTGGCAACCCCTCGCTCCCAAAGCGAGTGCGCTATCCAATTGCGCCACACCCCGACATACGATTTTTGATGTAAAAGAAGTGTATCTATTTTTTATACTCTATGCAAGCAGAAACTGTGCAAATTCGTCATAGTTTTAATGAATTTCTAAACTACTTGTTATTAGATTTATTTGCATATCAATAATAGGCCTTATTGTTGATTCATGCGTTGAATATACCGTATTGCCACATGAAATAGCATCATTGTTTGGCAGTTTATAGCTCGCAAATGTCGCGTTAATTTTGACGTTGGTAGGAATTAACGGATTTGTAATAACTTTGATCGAGCTGCAAAAAGAGTCGATGATTATTGTATGTGGAATTTCTGGATCAAACGCTCGCAGATCAATTGTTAGGCTGCTAAAGCCGATTCGATAATTTTTCTCTTTGCTTTGATGCGATATTGTTGAGCTTGAAAACCAAGTGGCCGAAGGGTTAATTTCGTTGGTCTTGAAGGTGCTAATAATCGAAAACCCTAAATAAATCAGAAGGCCGCCAAAGAGTATTCGGATTATAGGCAAATCGATACCAAGAAGCGCTTTTAATAATACTGAAATACCAAAAATAATGAGAAGGGTGCCCCACAAGAGCTCGGAGGTTAAAAGTGCTTTCACGAGATGTATCCTTTATTAAATGAGCATTGAAATGCCAAGCGCTATAAGGATAACGCCAGGAAGGAATCGCATTGGTAAATCGATGCCGGCAGATTTTAAAATCATTGACCCGCCGATAGCGATAAGAATTGAACCTGAAAAAAAGCTTGAGTTCATAGATAACTTCTTAGAATGGGGTGAATGGTGGGGATCGAACCCACGGCCACCAGAGCCACAACCTGGTGCTCTACCAACTGAGCTACATTCACCATTAATGTAGACAAAAGTATACGAGTTTTCGGGCAAAATGCAAATTTTTAGAAAAAAAGGAGGGCCACTCATTTAGTTTCGTAAGAGGCGGGCGTTTTGCTTTTTTCCCCAAGACGTGTTATTTTGAATAGATGCGGATTTTGAAAGAATTTGATAATCGCAATTTGAATTTGGTGGTGGGTTATGAAACAGTCAGATAAGAAAATAGAGCAAAAAGAGCGCAAATCGACCGAATGGATTATTATTCGCGGTGCCCGCGAGCATAATCTAAAGAATGTTGATGTCGAGATTCCAAAAAATAAATTAACGGTAATTACGGGTCCATCAGGATCTGGCAAAAGCTCCTTAGCTTTGGACGTTTTGTATACTGAAGGTAAACGGCGCTACATGGAATCGCTTTCTTCTTATGCACGCCAGTTTTTAGGGATAGCAAAAAAGCCTGAATTTGACCGCATAGAAGGGCTCTGCCCAGCAATTGCGATTGAGCAAAAAACAGTTGGCGCCAACCCGCGATCAACCGTTGGTACCATTACCGAAATAGCCGATTATCTCCGCTTGCTTTTTGCTCGTATTGGCATTCCACATTGCCCCACATGCTCAACAGAAATTAAGCCAGAATCGCCAGATAATATTACCAATGGAGTTATCACCAAATTTGCAAAAAATGTGGTAACAGTAGCAGCTCCAGTGGCGGTTGAAAAAAAGGGCGAGTATCAGCAAGAATTATTATCTTTATTTGAACGTGGCTATTACCGTTTTGTTATCGATGGCGCATCATACAAATTCAACAGCGCAGATGAAATCAAGGCGATAAAATTAGCAAAAACCTACAAGCACAGCATCGATGTTTTAATCGATAGAATTGAGGTAAGCGAGAACGAACGTGCTCGTCTACAAGAAGCGGTTGAGAAATCGTTTAGCTTAGCAAATGGCATGTGCAAAATTATTGTAGGTGAAAAATCGCACCTCTATTCATCAAAGAGAATGTGCTTACATTGCTCAGAAGCATTTCCTGAAATTGAACCTCGTTTCTTTTCATTTAATTCACCAATAGGTGCTTGCAAAGAATGTAATGGGTTAGGAATTATCCATCTATGGCCGTGGAAAGAAGATGATCCAGATGCATGGAAATCCAAATACCCGGATTTCTTTGGTTCCTATGCGCAAGAGCAAACATGCCGTGCGTGTTTAGGGCGTAGATTAAATCCCTATGCTTTAGCAGTTAAAATTGGCGGAAAAAATATTATTGAGATTGGCGAGCTTTCTATTAAAGACGCAGTAAAGTTTTTCAATTCAATCTCTTTTGATGAAACAGAACGCATTATTGCTGAAGGTTTGATTAAAGAAATTCGTGCCCGTTTACAATTTTTAAATGATGTAGGGCTTTCGTATCTTTCTATAAATCGCTCAGCAAGAACTCTTTCTGGTGGAGAAGGGCAGCGAATTCGTTTGGCGACTCAGATTGGATCATCGCTTAGTGGTGTTCTTTATATTCTAGATGAACCAAGTATCGGATTGCATCAGCGCGATAATGATAGGCTAATTAATACTCTTAAGATGTTACGCGATCAAGGAAACACGGTTATCGTCGTGGAACACGATTTTGATACCATGCTTCAATCAGATTATTTGGTGGATATGGGGCCTGCTGCTGGAACCCTTGGTGGTAAAATCACGGCGGTTGGCACTCCAGAAGAAATTAAAAAAGATCCCCAATCGCTCACAGGGGCTTATTTATCGGGCGAGCGAGCGATACGAGTTCCTGCAAAACGTAGAACAGCCAATGGTTATTTAACGCTAAAACATGCAACGCGCAATAACTTAAAAGATATTAGTGTTTCATTGCCTCTGGGTGTAGTTTGCTGTGTTTCAGGTGTATCCGGTTCGGGCAAAAGTACGCTTATACTTGATGAATTGGTAAATGCATTGCAGCGCGAACTTTCTTCAGGGAAAAAAGGTGTCGGAAAATCGGAAGGCACAACCGATCTTGAAGGAGTCGAACATATTGAATCGCTGGTAGTAATTGATCAATCGCCAATTGGCAGGACGCCTCGATCAAATCCTGCAACCTATTTGGGAATCTTTGATGAAATTCGTAAGCTCTTTGCTAATTTGCCAGAGAGCATGGCCCGTGGTTATAAAGTGGGTCGCTTTAGCTTTAACGTTCAAGAAGGGCGTTGCTTTGAATGCAAAGGTGATGGAACTATAACCGTATCAATGCAATTTTTAGCTGACGTTGTCATGACCTGCAAGAGCTGCAAAGGACAAAGATTTAACGCTGAAACTTTGGCGATCACTTATAAAGGGAAAAATATTGCCCAGGTTCTTGATATGACCGCATTAGAAGCTGAACAGTTTTTCGCCGCGCATAAAAATTTCGCAAAACGCTTATCGTTGATGTGCCAAGTTGGCCTTGATTACGTAAAACTGGGGCAACCATCGACAACACTTTCTGGCGGTGAAGCGCAGCGGATTAAGTTAGTTGATGAACTTGCTAAGCGCGGAACAAAAACGCTTTATATTCTTGATGAACCGACAACGGGATTGCATACGAACGACATTGAAAAGCTCCTTGAAGTACTCAATCGATTAGTTGATAAAGGCAATTCAATGATCATTATTGAGCACAATCTTGATGTACTTAAGACGGCCGACTATTTAATAGACCTGGGGCCTGAGGGCGGCGATGAGGGCGGTACAATTGTTGCGCAAGGAACTCCTGAAGCGGTAGCTAAATCGAATAAAAGTCATACCGGTCGGTATTTAAAACCGCTCCTTAAATCTACGTAAAAACACCTAAGAAGCAGATTCTTTTTCTAGGGAACTATGTGCTTTTTCAAAAGACTTCTTTGGGAGCGATTCTCCCGCTAAAAGCTGGCTGAATTCTCCTTGATAGGTTTGATAGTTATCTTGATCATACCATTTTGTTTGCGCGACGATAGATGAACCGTTATCATCATGCGCCAGATAAACTATTGATGGATGTACTTCGTCAGTCTCGTAAAGATTTTTTACAAGCGCCGATGGCGCTATTGATGATTCAAGCTTTGTTATACTAATAGGCTTATTCATCTTACGCGAATCCCAGACATATATTTTACCATCTGGTATACCGGTTCCCGAGATAATATAAGGCTCTTTGGGATGAAAAGTGAGTGCTGTAATGGGTGTTGGATGTTGCAATGTGCTTAAACATGCATTCTTTTTTGATAATTCAGGATCCCACAAGCGAACAGTTTTATCTTGAGACCCGGAGCCAATGGTCGTTTGTGTATGCTGCAGTTTCGTGATGGAATTTTCGTGCCCGTTGAGTTCCACAATTGTTTTTTGCCCTACTAAATCTCTCAGATAAATCGTTGCAATCGATTTATTATTTTCCAAAAAAGTCGTATGCGCTAATGAGTTTTTACTAAATATATCTGCAAGATCAATTTCCCCCGAGTCGATAAGCTTTTGAGAAATGAGTTTTTTTTCGGTTGCATCATTTTGAGCATGATAAATAGTGCCAGATTCTTCTGGGACGATAATAATTCTTTTTTTATCTGGAAAGAGAATCGTTTTGATTGGTGCGCTTCCAAACTCATTTAGCTGTTGAAGGGTGCTCGCGTTCGATAAACTCAAGGCTTTTTTCCCGCGATTATAAACTGCTATAAGATCATCATGACAGGAAAAAAAACCCTTTTCACACTTCAGATCAAGAATTAAGAAGCCAGTTTTCCAGTCAACTAAATGCGACTTAATAATTGCGCGAGATTGCGCGGGGTTAAGATCTATAATTTTACTATGCTCGATACTATCTTTTTGCTTCTCGATTGGTTGCTTTGTTGTCCTAAAAAACCTTTGCCAACCAAGAGCTACTTTAGTCATCATACTCGGATTAAAATATTCGCCGGAATAAGAATGGCCAAGCGTCGGCAGTTGGTGTTCCGTATACTCTTGCGTTGATTTTGATTTTTGCAGCAGCGGTTGCTCCATGCAGTTGGATGCACGAAAAAAAAACAAACAAAGGAATGCTCTTATAGATAGTTTCACTGAGCATTCTCCATATCATCTTTCGATTTTGCTGCAGTCGCTTCACCTTGGAGGCATAAAAGTTTTTCGAAGCATTTGTGGGACATATCCAGCTTATATGCGACGTTCCAGAGATCTTGTATCATAATCGAATCTTCGTTCCACGAAAGCAACGTGGGCGGTGCGTTTTGCTTATGGGGCCCAGTAATAATATTAGCAATTGATTCCTGTTGTGCAATATTCCAAACTCGTATTTTGCCACCGTTTTCACGGCTACCTGTCAAAAGGAGTTTATTATCTGGGCTGAAAGCTGCAGAGTGGACAGGTGCATTATGCTTCAAGCTGCACACAAATTGGTTTTCTTTTGTATCCCAAATTGTAACGTATCCCGTGTGCTCGTCATTTGACGTTGACGCCAGCAGCGAGCTGTTTTTGCTCGGCGTCAATGAGTATATTTTCCCCTGAAAACCGAAGAGCGAGACATGCCGAATAACTAAATCGTTTGCGAAGGTTATTACATCGATGCAACGTTCGATTCTGTTATTTTGATCGCAAGTAGTAGCGATCAATAACTGCTTGGTGTGCGCTGAAGATGCCATCATTTCGATAGGAAAATCTGTTAAAGAAAATCGTTTTTCCAAACTATCGAGTTTAAATATGTCTATGTTGTTTTTTTTGGGCGCGTACATCAAAAAAGTATCATCAGATAAAAAAAGTGGTGTAAGTGCAGCAGTTTTTTTATCTAATTCAAAGGGCAAACGACGTTTTTGTTTAGTTTTCATATCTAAGATAAAAATATTACAGCTTTTTGTGCCTTGCCTGATAAAAGAAAGAAAATTGTTCGATGGTGAAAGCGCAAAGTTAGTGTATTTTTTTTTATGCCATTCGCTTGCAGAGATAAAATCAATACGGCTATTTTCGGTGATGCCAATTTGGTGGTCGTTGGAAACGCTTATCAAGGCGGGAATGCTATATTTTTTTGTCGGTAATGAATAATCTGCAATAATTTTATACTTTTTTTCAGTTAGTTCTGGGAGTAATTTATTCAAATTTTCGATGACCATTTGTTCTTTTTGAGTTCGCTCGTTCTCTTCTTTTAATTGATACGAAATGAGTTTGCGTAAAATACACTCAACAAGCGTCGGGGGAGATTTGTGCAGAGCGCCGTTGAGATTGGCAGTCGCAAAGCAAAAAACCATGAAAATGGAAAATGCTCTCATTTAATACTCACCAAAAATAATAGTTTCAATATGTAAAATAATAATACACTTAGCTTATTAATAATTTCAATTGTTTATAAATATTTATAGTTTTAATATAGTGGGCCTGAAGCTGTTGACGCAGTGCGCGCGTCATCTACACTGAATAGGTTGGGAAGTTTCTTTACTAAGGAAGATGATATGAATATTGGCGTTTTATCAAGAAGCCTATTGTTGTGGCTTAGCGTTATTGTTACGGCTTTACAGGCTGAGCAATTAGTCCAGCCATTTAAAAGAATAGATGACGCCAAGATCACCTTCTTTAAAGCAAAAGTTGACTGGGAAGTTAAGAGAGGCAAGCTCATAAAAAAAGCGATGGTTGGTGCAGCAGTAATTGGCACTGGCGTGGTGGCATATCAGTGGTTTTCGGAGCCAGTAATCCCGCCTCTGCCTTGCCCGAATATTAAGGGCGAACTTAATTGCGATGAAGTGATAAAAAACTTTCTTCCTAAAATCGATCTTATTATTGCCAAGCAAGAGGCAATGTCTAAAACAATAAGTACTTTAGCGCCGAACGGCGATTATTCAGTTGGTGGATGGTTTCAATGGGGCAAAACTCTTTTTTGGGGTGCCCTTATGAATCAGCTGGTAATAGCAAGCCTCTCACCGTTTGGACGCTATTTTAAAATGTTTGACGAATCGGTAGATAAAGTTGTAGCGCGTTTGTTCCATGAAAGCAGGCTAACTTGGTATTTGGCGCATCGCGTATCGTTGCCTGTAGTTTTTGCTGAAATAGAAAGTATGGCCGATCGAATCGATAATAATGAGCCGGTGCTCACTGAACTAAGGACCGACTGGGCTCTATTAGTGATTCAAATAGAATCCATTTTGGGCTTTATGGAGTACAGAATGAGTTCTATGGGTTCTTATCTTCGTGAGCGCGGTTTGCAAATTTCTCAAAGAGTGAAAGATGCGGTAGATGATACAGCAAGCAGCTTAGAGCAACTTGCCATTTCATCCAAAGCAGCTTACAAGCAGACGCTAGGCGCTATGCGAACAAAAATCGATCTGCAGCTTCATGCTTTCGCAGATATCGAGACCATAGATATCAATTAATTTCACGCCGTTGCGGGTAATTGATAGCCATATTTTTTGGTCAGTACTTCTTTTATGAGCTCTTCCAAAATTTGTTGATTTTGCTTAATTGTAAATTCTGCAAGACCACAAAGTTGATGCACTTGCTCTTTGGTGTACGCAAAATTGTACGTATTGCAATAATTTTGGTTAATGCATATTTCGGGATCAAACTCGGTGCAATACATTTCGTTTTTTATTCTTGGAAAATAAACGATTATTGGTGTTTCAGGATCATTAGGATCACTAAAGACATTTATCGGTTTTTGATCGATGCCCTCATAGTTTATTTTAGGGAACTTCATTCCTTTGCGGCGAGCGTATCTTTCAGCTCGGTAAAGCTCTGGAGCTCCGCTGACTGAAGCTGATGCGTCATAAATAATAATCATATCTACTTTACGCGATGCGCGAAGAAGCGGCGGAAGTGGTAAATTAAAGTCAATGCCTGCATCTACCAATACCATCTCATGTTCATCCTTAATCGGGCTCTTTGTATGCTGAAAGGTAAAGTTTTCCAAAATCGCAGGGAAAAGCCTTATATCACCAAGAATTGAGTTTAAAACCAACATGGTGATTTTTTTGAGCGGTAGATATAAATAGGATGGAAGATCCGATTTAACTTGCGCGATGTTATCTGCCGTCATGCGAATCACATCTTTTAAATTTAGTTCAAATGCAGAGCCAAAAACTCCCATGTAAAAGCCGAGAGTCTGTTCGGGCGCATTGTTTACTGAGATGCCCTCTTTGAATTTTCTGCCAAAAGCCCACGTTGGAATATAAGATTTTAAATAGGCGCTGCCAACTTCAAATGGTGTAAACTCAATCCATTCATACGGCTGAATATTTGAGTGAATCGCGGTGTAAATAGGCATTGGTTTAGAACCATCAGAAATTGGCGAATGAGATTCGCTAATAGTTATGCGAAGTGGATCATCAACCGTATGATTAAGGAGCGTGTTTGCAAGGATATGCCCATAGATGTCTATCACCGATATGAGTTGCTTGAAATACATTTTATTAATCAAATGTTCAACCATTTGGCTAATCGTTTTTATACTTGAAATTTGAGCCATACCGCCAGCAAGTTGCAATGACAGAGGTTCGAAAAAATCTTGCAATGTTTTTCCAGACGCAATCCATGGGGCGATTGCCCATGTAGATCCAGAAAGACCTGCGATATAAAGTGCATTATTTAAGCCATTGAGAGAATGTGCGCCCGTTAAAAAACCAATAGTCATGATCATTGCTCTAAATCCACCGCCACTAAAGCAATAAGCGATTCGTGGTACGCGATCGTCTTCCAGCTGAATATTAAATTTTTCTTCCATGTATTTTTTTACTATTGAAAGTCGTTTGTCGACATACGCTTTTTCTTGCATACATAATTCATCATTCGGGCAATAACGTACATTTGCAAGCTCGTCTGCATGCGGATAATTTTGCAAACTATTGAAAAATGTGTTCGGCAAGTTCATCAAAGCTTGATGCACTTCCTTAGTGGTATCCTTGAGCGCATGATAAAAATCAAGAATAAATTGCGGAAGACGTTTAACATTATTTTGACTCAGATCGTCAAACGTATCGTACATTAATGGTGGTGCTGCGTGACAGCTGAGCGCAACGAATAAGATTAGAAAACGAAGCTTCATTCGGTTCTCCTTTTTGTGCGCAAATCGTACTCATTTTGCAAGATTATTTGCAATAATAGTGATAAGCTAGTGCATATTTTGCAGAGCAATAAGATCTTTTTTAACAGTGTTGGTCAGAATGAGTGAGTTAGCAAAAAATAATGTTACGCCTTTAATGAGGCAGTATTTCGAAATTAAAGAACAATATCCTGATACGCTAATAATGTTTCAGGTGGGTGATTTTTACGAGCTCTTTTTTGACGATGCAAAAAAAGCGGCCGCTTTTTTGGGAATAACGCTTACTGCGCGCGGAAAAAATAGTGGTGAGGATATTCCGTTATGTGGTGTTCCTGTTCACGCGCTCGACTATTATGTAGCTAAACTTGTTAAAGGTGGTTTTCGGATCGCAATCTGCGATCAGCTCGAAGAACCAAAGCCGGGAAAAGTTGTGCGCAGAGGAGTTACTCGGGTTTTAACTCCAGGGACGCTCACAGATACGCAGCTACTTGATACAAAATCTGCATCATATTTACTTGCTTTTTTTCCGATGAAAGATCAATGGGGATTGCTTTTTGGTGAACTATTAACCGCGCAGCTTTTTGCAACTAGTATCTCAAATGAGCAGTATCAAGCATTGGAAAGTGAGCTGGTGCGTTTTTTTCCAGATGAAATTGTTTTTCCTGCGATTGGCGATATCAAAAAATTAGTATCGCATATTGCGCGCATGGGTTATTGTACGACAATGCATTCGCTTTCTCAAGATGATTTTACCGATTCGCGTGCATGGGCGGAGCGTCAGTTTAAATCTGAAGTTATGAATTCAGTTGCGCAGCATCACTCTTTGGGAAATGCACTAGCACTTCTTTATAGTTACTTAAAAAAAAATCAACAATCATCTCTGGAGCAATTTAAGCAGCTTCATTTTTATAAACCGGATGATTTTTTAAATCTTGATCGCAGTACCCAGCGTCACCTTGAATTAGTAAAAAATAATCAAGATGGCGGTATTAAAAATACTTTATTTGAAGTTCTTGATGGTGCTATTACAGCGATGGGTTCTCGTACGATAAAAAAATGGATTGCACGTCCACTTGTAAAAAAAGATGCAATAATCCAACGGCAAGATATTGTCGCGTCTCTGATTGAGCGTCAATCAATGCGCAACGCATTGCGCGAAAAATTTATGGAAATTGGTGATTTGGAGCGCATTGTCGGTCGAATTGCGCTTGCGCGAGGAATTCTTAACGATTATTTGGGGCTTTTGTGCGCTATTAATTGCTTACCAGATATTATTGCGCAACTTCTTCCGCTTCAAGAATTGCCGCTTATGCGGCTTATTTTGCATTCACTTGGTAATTTTACACAGTTAAAAACATTACTAGCGGCCGCATTAAATGATGATGCGAGTAAAGATTGGATTATTAAGCGCGGATTTGATCAAAAGCTCGATTATATTCGCGACTTGATTGAACAGAGCAATGAACGGATTTTAATCCTTGAACGAGCCGAGCAAGAAAAAACTGGCATCAATTCGCTCAAGATTAGATATAATCAGGTGCATGGTTATTATATCGAAGTGACAAAAACGAATAGTGGACTCGTTCCTTCGCATTATATTCGGCATCAAACGCTTGTTGGGAAAGAACGATTCACGACGCCAGAGTTAAAAGAGCTTGAACGAGAGATTATGACCGCACGCGCAGAAGTTGAGCAACTAGAAGCGGATGTTTTCGCGCAAGTAAAAAAAGAAGTTTTTGAATATGTTTCTGCACTCAGAAAAACTGCTCAATCACTTTCTCATTTAGATGCACTTCTTGGTTTTTCATTAATTGCTTACGAAAATGGTTTTGCGCGGCCTCAGTTTAACAATTCGCATGATATTATTATTCATCAGGGGCGGCATCCTGTCGTCGCACGTTTGAGTGAACATCGATTTATTCCAAACGATACAACGCTGACAAATGATCGTTCTCTTTGGATTATTACTGGGCCAAACATGGGCGGTAAATCGACCTATTTGCGGCAAGTTGCTCTGCTTTGCATCATGGCGCAATGTGGCAGCTTTATTCCAGCAAAAAGTGCCGAGCTTCCTTTGCTTGATAGGATTTTCACCAGAATTGGAGCGAGCGATAACGTAGCAGAAGGAAAAAGTACTTTCTTAGTTGAAATGGAAGAAACTTCCTACATTTGCCGCGAGGCAACAGAAAATAGTCTGGTAATTTTAGATGAGGTAGGGCGCGGCACAAGTACGTTCGATGGGCTTGCAATTGCGCAAGCGGTTGTTGAATATCTTTATTGCCACGTTCGCGCACGTTGCCTTTTTGCAACTCACTATCACGAACTAACGAATTTGAGTAACCAGTTTCCTGGCATCGTTAATTATCATGCTGAAAATAAAAAAGTTGGCGATAGAATGCTTCTTTTGTATCGCATTGAACCGGGAATAGCTGATGGCAGTTTCGGTGTTGAAGTTGCAAAAATTGCACAATTGCCTGAGCAAATTATTCGCAGATCAACTGAACTTATTGAGCAGCTGAAATCAACAACAAGCAATCATGAAAACAATAAGCCAATTTCGGCAGAAAATAGTCACGTTGCAAGAGAAAATGAGCAATTGCGCATTGCGATTCAACATACGGCGCAGAAAATTAAGGATCTCGAATTTCTCGGCGCGACGCTTGATGATATTAACTTTGAAGAATTATCACCAAAAAAAGCGTTTGATTTGCTCTGGCAATTTAAAGAGCAGCGCCTGAAAAAAGTGAACGCTCGCGGTTAACGGTTGAGTTTAAAAACGATTGCGCGCCGTACGAATAAAAAAGTTTTCGTTGCGGCCCGAAACCAAGAAATTCATAAGTGCGGTACATTCTTTCAAGTGTCGCTAATTTTTGATGAAGCTCGAAATCGGGCGAACTGATTTGAGAAAGATCTTCTTCAAATTGTGCGCGGTGATGCTCGGGAATATGCGGCGCATAACAACGCAATTGAGAAAGCCAATAGAGAATGAGTCCCTCAGCTTCAAACGGCACACTTGTTTGCGGTTTATTAAATTTATTTAATGCGTTTTCGATATTGATGAGCCCTTCCCGTACAGGATTTCGATGCTGATCGGAAAGAACATCTTTTGAGAAGCGATTCACTTGGCGATATAAAACATACAATCCACCAAGAATTGCAATCGCGGGCAATGTCATTGCTAAGTTAAAATTTACGTGGTTTTGGTTCAGCCCGTGCCGCACAGCATCGATTGCATTTAAAGCTTCCATGCGAATTTCAATAAGCGGCGCGGTAATACTTCCATAATACCATGCTTTTCCGGGATTATTATATGCGAAATCAATATCATCTTTCAACTGAGAAGAGTCACGCTTTAACGTCATTTCATGAGCAAGTTTTTTTATTTCATCAGCCGTTTTTTGCGGATACTTAGTTGTGAGATATTTGTTGTTAATACTTTCAGTTTTTAATTCAAACTCAGTGGGATCTTCTTTATTTTGTTTTGAAAAATATGCATCAAATATATTTTTTAAAGGCTCGGTCAGATTTGTTTGAATTAGTTTTTTTATCGCGGCTAAGGTTTGCTCAGATGTTTGAGTAATCTGCTCCTGATGGGTTTTATAATAAATTAATCCACCTAAGGCCGCTGCAGCCCCAACAGTATACTTTAGCCAATTGCGTTCAAAATGGCTTGGGTTCTGATGCTTTGAGAGACGCAAAAGTGCCGTGGTTTCAAAGTGTGTCGCAATTTCATAATTACGCATTAAAAGACCGTGGAGTTCTTCCAATGAAAGAGCATTGCCCTGCTGAGATTCTTCAAATGTTTCTTGATTAAGGCACGCATTAATTAGAAAAGTTGTTTTTGCAAGATGCGATTTAAACTCATCCTCCGTCTTGATGGTATTAATTTTATGGGTATTGCGATAAATATTACCTAAAAAATACGTATAATAATAAATAGCTTCTTTTATATTTTTTATAGATTCATTAGCTATCATCGCGAGTGGTTTTTTTTCAAAGAATTTAGTAGGCCAGTGAGTTGCAAAATAAAGAATTGGGCGATTATTTATCCTCTGCCAATATTCAAGAAGATCAAAAAGTCTCGTAACTATTTTAATGAGCTGGTTCATAACGAGAACCGATTCTTTTTTGCACATGGCCGAAAGCGCCACCGTTTCCGCTTGATCATACAACTGAGCAGCTGTTTGCTTGCTAGGATCAGAAATCGCTTTCAAGCGCAAAGCATTTTGTTTTTTATAAAGTTTGCCTAATTCTGCCATTGTATCATTTTCTCGAGGCATATCGATGGGAGGCAGCATGAGATTTTCAGCTGATAAACCCCTGGTGGAATTTGCTATTAGTAAATTTTTATTGATGGCTTCGATAAAACTTTCTTCCTGCTTAAGTGAAGAAAGTGCTTCTGAATAAGAAAAGAGGGATAAAAGTACGGCATTTATTAGTGCCAAGCGAGCGATTTTCATTAAAAATCCTATTAAAGATGGCCCTAGATGCTTAACGAGCAAGTTATCTGAGTAAAAAAGTGTCCAATTAACGCTTTATTTTGCCCGAAAAATCGTTTTTTTTGCGTAAAATAACGACCTCTTGAGCTTAGCATACTGGGTTATTATCTCAAATGCCCCAGGAAAAGCCTGAAAGGGCAAGACAATGCGTATTTTTTATGTTAAAGTTGAAAGGTATTTATGAGATTGAGCTGTGTAGACAGATTTATCTCATCTGTTAAAATACAGCTAGTAGAATATGTTGATATCTCGTATGCAAATAAAGGTTGCTTTATGGAACAAAAAACACGCACCCAAGCCACAGAAAATCCATCTGTTCCGACATTTGAACGCTATGCGATCATTCAAACCGGTGGTAAACAATATCAAGCGATAGAAGGAAAAACCATCGCTATCGAAAAAATTGAAGGTGAAGCAGGAGCTCAGCTTGAGTTCGATGCGCTTCTACGTAAGATGGGCCCTGGAGAAATCCAAATAGGCCAACCATTGCTCCCAACAAAGGTGAAAGCATCGATTATCAAGCAGATGAAAGCGCCTAAGGTGATTGTGTTCAAGTTCAAGCGCCGCAAAAAGTCACGCGTCAAAAAGGGGCATCGCCAACCAATGACCGTGGTTCGTATAGAATCGATCTAGTTATTTTCATGAGAAAATGGAGGTTTTTATCATGATATCCAGAAAAGTTTCAGTTCTTTTTTTAGTTCCAGTTCTCTTACATTCTTTTTCATATGCAGGCAGGATTGAAAAGATTCCTGAATATGCTTTGAAGGAAGAGGTTATTCATAAGAAAAAAACATTCACAGTTGAAAAAATAGATGAATGGCAAGAGAGCCATGACAAGAAGGCAACATTTGTAACTAAAGATTTTCAAAGATTTTTTTTAGTTAACCACAATGATTACTTAATACCTTTTATTGCCCGTCCTGCACTTTATAAGACTTATTATACCCAAGAAACAGAATACACTAGTAAGAGCTCTACCAAACCTAATCTAACTGAATACATCAAACGCGAGGATCAAGAATCATTCGCGCTGACTAGTTTTGGAAAAGGTTTTGTTGGGTCTTTCACAGTTGCAACAACTGGCCTTCTTGCGTGGTATTTTTTGAGAAAATAGACTCACTACAATCTATCGGTGACGGTAATGCGCTTTAACCTCTTATTATTAGCTTTTCTTTTTGCCTTTAATGCGCATGCCGAGACCGTATTTATTTATGCACATGGTTTGGGCGGTTCTCAGGAGCAGGCGCGCAAACTTTATATGCGCTTTCGCGACGAGCAAACTGAAAATAAGCACTGGGTAATTGATGGCAACATCGCGCTTTTTGATTTTGCTGACGTTTTACCACAACCGAACATGTATCGCCGCGAGTTAGTTTGTTTAGGTCAGCAAGCAGACCTGGATAGATTGCATTTTGCCTATCAAGAAACACTGAAAAGAGTTCCGGATGCGGAAATTGTTCTTTTTGGTTTATCGCGCGGTGCCGCTACGATTATTAATTATGTTGGGCTCTATAAACCTGTGCAGCTTAAAGCGATTGTTCTCGATTCACCGTTTGATTCGTTTGAATCGATTATTAATCACATAAAAAAAGTTTATTTCCTTCAGTGGATTCCGCAAGCTCTTGCGCGTTCGATGATGCGAATGCGATTTCCTTCTCTTGAGATCGATGGCATTATGCCAAGTAAGACAATTAATTGGTTGCCAATTACTGTTCCCACAATTTTTATCCACAGTCAAACTGACTTAGTAGTACCTATCGACTCTTCCCGCTTTTTATTTGAAACACTAAAAAGTCGCGGGCACAAAGATCTTTATTTGCTTGAACTCCCTGATGGGCCGCACGGAATGTTAATGCGTTCTGAGCACGCGGCACATTATGAGGCGGTTGTGCATGCTTTTTTTGCTCGCTATAATATAGCTTGCAACGGTGAGATTGCGCATCTAGGGACAAATAAATTAAATCTATGTCGCGCCCTATAAGCTAGGGCATCAGCGAAAATTTAGGGAAGGGACGACGATGTTAAAGCGAATCTTACTCCTCAATGTTTTTTTAGCTTCACATTTTGCTTATACTATGAATCAAAATAGTGGGAAATATACTTTTATCGGTACAATACCTGCTGGGGCTGTGAAAAACAGTGAACAACAGTTAATACTCCCAAAAAAGAATATTCAGCTCAATGAAAATAATCCTGCGCAAGAAAATGATCACACAAGAAATGTATTTGGTTATTGGGGGATTTTCTCTTGCTGTTTTAATGTTTCGCAAGAAAACGAATAGTTTTCTTTAAGAAAAAAGGAGAGTAAATGAAACAATTACTATATGTTATTATAGCGTTAGGTTATGTGCCTGCATCTCTTGCGATGGAAAATAACGCGTTTATCATTTTTCAGATAATGTCATCAGTTGAAAAAGAAAGTTTGCTTTATAAAAACAGAGAAACGCAAATAAATGCGCGCGTTAATGATAATATTCCGAAGCACCAAACAGCAAATCCTCAAGTGGTAGCTGCGCGCTTGGCTGGCAACAATAATAATCTACGCAACGTTTCAGAAAATTCTTGTATGCGATTTTTAAATTTATTTTGTTGCGGTCAATGCAATGATTAAATTTGATTAAGTAAGCTCTGTGTAGAGCAAGCTTGGCTGAATTCCTTGATTGTGCTGATACTTACCGCTAGAATACCGATCGAAATCTCCCTCGATCGTATGGTAAAATATTTGGCAAATTTCAATTCCCGGATAAATTCTAATAGGTTGCACGCAGAAAATTTCTAGCGTCCAATAACCACTAAAGCCAACGTCGCCAAATCCTGCGGTAATATGAATGAATAGGCCGAGTCTTGCAATTGAGGATCTTCCTTCAATGAGCGGCACTAAGTTATCTGTTTTAGTATACTCTACCGTGCGTCCTAAATATAATTTTCCTGGCGTTAATTCAAGCCCGTTTTCTGGTATCACAATCGAAGCTGTACTATTCGCTTTTTTCATATCAAGTACTTGATCTTGATATACAAGAAGTTCATTATGCAATCGCAAATTATAACTGTTCGGGTTAAGTTGCTTTTCATTGAACGGCGTAATATGAATATCGTTATTGAGTCTTCGTTTAATCTCTCGTCCTGAAATAATCAACTTGTTCCTTTCTCGATTGATGCGATGCGCCTTGCGTGTTTAATTTTCCTTCGTGTAAAATCATAGCGGAATCGTGTGCATATGCAAATTCATCGTGGCAAATATAAATCGTGCTGCGTGAATTATTTTGTGCCAAGCACAATTCTTCAATTTTTGGCCTGAGTGATTTTTCTATTCCTGAAAACGGTTCATCAAGAAGCATAAGGTGAGGCTCTTGCGCCAATGCCTGTGCAATCATCATGCGTTGGCACATGCCAAATGAAAACGATTTTATTTTTTGATGCGCAACGTTTTGTAAATTAACTTGCTCCAAATAAAAAAAAATTTGATCGTTCGTTATAGTTTTTTTGCGTAAGCTGAAAACATATGAAATTACTTGATGTGGTGTTAAAAATTGCGGCAAGGAAAAATCATGACCTATATACACAATAGGATAATTGGTGCGATATATTGAGCCGGATGATGGATGCAAAAGCCCGGCAAGGATTTTTAAGAAAGTAGTTTTTCCTGAACCGTTCGTGCCCTGCAAAAAAATTAACTTACCGTGATTTATCGAACAAGAAATGTTATCTAGAACGAGTTTGCGCTTGCCTAAAAAAGAAAAAGAATAAGAAAAACTTACATCTTTCAGTTCAATAAGCGGATCAGGAGAAATCATAATTTTGCAACGACTGCCAAATCTTTATTGAGGCCTGCAAGTACGAGCAGATTTCCTTCTTGTACAACATAATCTTTATCGACAGGAATTATTTCTCCGTCTTTTTTTATTCCGATGCAATTGAGGTGATAATTTTCCTGGAGACCAATTTTCTTAATAGTTTTGCCAGAAAACTTTTCTGGTGCACTTATTTGGCTGATCGAATAATTTTTTGCAATTCGCGAAATGACTCTGAACGGTAAGCTCAAATTATCGGCAAGGCTGTTACCTATTTCACGTTCTGGCAAAATTATTTGATCTGCGCCTATCAATAAAAGAATTTCTTTGTGAATTTCGTTAACTGCTCGGGTGATTACTAATGGAACGTTGAGTCTTTTTTTGAGTAGGGCCGTTATCAAAATTGAACCTGCAAAATTTTCTCCCATTGCAACGATTACTGCATCCATTTCGTCAACACCAATAGATCTGAGAGATGCTTCATCATGCACTTGCATGCAAATCGCCTGAGTAATGCTATCGCGTACCGAAGCGACAATTGTTTCATTGTTATCGACACCTAGCACTTCCATGCCATTTTCTGCAAGCCGCGTCGCGACGTGATAACCAAAGCGTCCTAATCCGAGCACACAAAATTTCATAAATGTCCCTTGCTTTTAAGATAACATAACTCGTTCTTCAGGATACTGAAATTCCGGTGCTTCTAATTTTTTGCGCAATGCGACAGCAACCGTGAGCGATCCAATACGGCCTACAATCATTGTTGCCATAATAAATAATTTCCCTGAAAGGGAAAGATAAGGCGTAATTCCAGTATCAACGCCAAGCGTTGCGTATGCCGATATTACTGCGAAAATTACATCAAGAAAATCCCATCCTTTTTCTGTAATAAGTAAACAAAAAATGGTGACAAGTATCCATGCTTGACTTAATGCAATAATAGCAAGCGTTCGATAAACTTGATCTTTTGCTATGCGCCTTCCTTTAATTTGCACCGAAGATTTTCCTTCAATTGCGGCTTTTACTGTCGCAAGAAAAATTGCAAACGTTGTAGTTCTGATACCACTCCCTGTAGAACCTGGTGATGAACCGATAAAGGCAACCACCATTATCATAAGAATTGTTGCAATGTTCAAATCAAAAATGCTGACGGTCAGAAAACCGGTACTTCTATTGGAAACTGCATTGAAAATTGAATTTAAAATAGCGGTAAACGGATCCATATGCGCAAGGGTATTTTGCCTTTCAAGAAGCCAAAAAAGCACAATCGCTCCGGTCATAAGCAATGCGGTCATCGAAAGCGTAATTTTTGTTTGTAAAGAAAGATGGGGGCGTTTTCCGACTCTTCGAGCTCGCACATATTCAATGAGTTCGTGAATCGTAATAAAGCCGATACCGCCTAAGAGCATCAATAGGGTTGTCGAGACAAGCATTAACCAATTAGTTTTATATGCGATCATACCGTCCGGAAAAAGCGAAAGGCCTGCATCGCAAAATGAAGAAACAGAATGGAAGAGGGACAAAAAAATTGCTTTTTGCAGTGGGTATTCGTTATGAATTGCAATAAAGATAAAAACAGCCCCTATGAGCTCTATCGCTAGGGTGAGCCCTATGATAAAAAATATCATATGTTTGATATTCTTCCATGTTTCCAACTCAAGCAATTTTCCTGCCAGAATTTGAGCTCCTAACCCAAATTCCATAAAAAATAACATTAAAAAAAGTGTAAGTGTTATTATGCCAAGCCCACCTATTTGCATCAGACAAAAAATAACCAATTGGCCAAACGAGGTAAAGTCGGTCAATGGTACCGTTAGTAGGCCTGTAACGCAGGTCACAGATGTGGAAGTAAACAGAAGATCGATGAGAGAAATGGGCACTTTTCTTGCTATCGGCAATGACAAAAGGAATGTTCCAATTGCTATCGCACAACCGACCGAAGCAAGAATAATACGGCCAGGCGAAAAATGTGAGATATGTTTTACAGGCATGAACCCATTCCTTATGATCGCTTGAAAGACCAAATAAGACCAACGACTACCACAATCAGCAATAGTACTAAGTGGCTAAAATAGCGGTCAATATATTCTTTGATCTTTGCTCCATAAGTGCGCAATACGGTTGCTAATAAAAAATAGCGCATTGAGCGAGCAATAAGCGAGCAACCGAGAAACTGCCAAAGTGGAACGTGAAAAAATCCAGCGCAGATGGTAAATATTTTATAAGGAACTGGAAGAAATCCTGCGATGATAAGTGCCCAGCCCTGATATTGTTTGCACAATGAAAGAGCCATTTCAAATTGATCAGCGCTAAAAAAACAACCTACTAATCGGGTGCCGACTAAATCCCAGCAAAATGCTCCCAAACTATATCCCATGAGCCCGCCAATAACGGATGATACCGTAGCGATGCTTGCAAAATACCAAGATTTCCCAGGGTATTCAATGCAATAAAGAATAAGCAGTGGATCGACAGGGATCAATATGATCGATTCGATAAAAAAAACAAACGCGAGAAGAGGGATGGCGTACGCTTCATGTACTTGTGCGCCAACCCAATTATAACAACGCTTGAGAGCATTCATCGTATGCACTCTTCCTATTTTATCAGATTATTAAGATACTCATGTACCCGATCAACAGAAATTCTTTCTTGCTGCATCGTATCACGGTTTCTTGCTGTTACGCAATGATCATTTTCGCTCTCAAAATCATAGGTGAAACACACCGGTGTACCGATTTCATCTTGACGGCGATAGCGTTTACCA
Organism: Candidatus Dependentiae bacterium; assembly: GCA_016191325.1. Taxonomy (NCBI): domain Bacteria; species Candidatus Babelota bacterium. The sequence continues at coordinate 389,325 of JACPOV010000008.1, forward strand.
ATAGAGCCAGATTCATCAAGTTGCACCATAATTCCACTACGGCGCAAATCACGATATATTTTTTCAACAGGCTCAATTTGCTTTTTAGTAAGTGGCATGAGTGCCGCTTTTATTGGAGCAATGCGCGGATGGAGGCGAAGAACAATGCGTTGTTCTCCCTCAGCAACATCTTCGTCATATGCATCAAAGAGTGCGGTGAGGAATAATCTATCAACACCAACTGAACATTCTACAACATGTGGAATATAAGATGTTTTGGTTGCTTCATCAAAGACTGCGAGATCTTTAGTTGAGTGCGAACCATGTTGCGTTAAATCGAAGTTGGTACGATACGCAATTCCTTCTAGCTCTTTCCAACCAAAGGGGAAATTATATTCAATGTCCGATGTTGCTGTAGAATAGTGCGACAATTCATCAGCTTGATGAGCGCGTAAGCGAATTTGTGATTGATCAATACCGATATGATTATAAAAAGCTATGCGTTGTTGGGACCAAAACTCAAAATCTTTTTTTGCCGTTTCTTCTTTGCAAAACCATTCAATTTCCATCTGCTCGAATTCGCGCATTCTGAATAGAAATTGTTTAGGATTTATTTCATTGCGAAACGCTTTACCAATTTGCGCAACGCCGAATGGAATCTTTACACGGTTTGTCGAAATAATATTTTTAAAATTTACAAAAATTGCTTGAGCTGTTTCAGGGCGCAGGTACGCTTCGCTTGTTTGATCTGATGACGCTCCAACGTTAGTTTTGAACATCATGTTAAACATGCGCACATCGGTCCATTTTGTTTGTCCGCAATGGGGGCATGGCTTTGAAAGATCAAGCTCATCAGCACGATAGCGATGCTTGCAATTTAGGCAATCAACCATCGGATCATTGAAATTTGAAATATGGCCTGAAGCTTCCCAAACAGAGCGAGGTGCAAGGAGCGCGCCTTCCATTAATAAGATGTCATCGGAAGCTGCGTTTATAGAAGTTAGCCACGCTGAACGCAAATTATATTTCAGCAAGGTTCCCAAATTGCCAAAATCGTATACTCCGTTCAATCCGCCATAGATTTCTGCAGTAGGGTAGACAAATCCTCTGCGTTTGCATAAAGAAACTATTTTTTCAAGTGTTACTGCCGAATGCCGGGTGCTCATGAATGGAACTCCTTTAGCTCACTGAACAATTGCAAGTATTCATGATATCAATTTCACTTTTTTTGGCAAATCGAGTTGCGCAGTCTGGTATTATTTTTTGTGACTGCTACACTTGAAATTCTATAAAACTGTTCATAAAAAAATTATCAAGAACGAGAAGAGAGGATATATGAATAGAAGCAACTGGATGGCGTACGGCCTTGTACTTTTATTTTGCGGCGGTGGTGTTTATTGGATGCGTAACATTCAAAAAATGCAGCGCCAGCTTTATGAGGAAGTTCGTTCAACTCAACTTTTCCACGGTTCATCAAGCTCTCCTGAATTAAATGCAAAAAATGATAGTGTTCCAACATATATTGCTGGTCAAGCATGGAGTGAACTGCAAGATAAAGTGAAAAATGCTGTAGTGCAGGTATTCTCTCAAATCGGCACCATTGATTTATTACAGCCCTATAAAACGCCAAATCAATATCAGGGAACTGGCAGTGGGTTCTTTATCAATAAAGAGGGCGAGATTATCACGAATGCTCACGTTATTGACCAAGCAAAAGCTATTTGGATCCAAATTCCAGGACTCGGCAAACAACAAATCGATGTTGAAATTGTTGGATTAAGCCCTGAGAGAGATTTGGCTCTGTTGCGCGTTCCTGCAGAAGGATTGGAAGTTATCAAGACCGTTTTGGGTGAGATACCGCATCTTGATTTTGGGGATTCTAATGATGTCAAACGTGCAGATGAAGTTATGACTCTTGGCTATCCATTGGGTCAGCAAGGATTAAAAAGTACTGTTGGCGTGGTGAGTGGCAGAGAGCAACATCTTATTCAAATTGATGCCCCAATTAACCCGGGAAACTCTGGTGGCCCATCTCTTAATAGATCGTGCCAAGTTGTTGGTGTAAATACGCTCTACGCGCCAGACGCGCAAAATGTAGGGTTTATTATCCCCATTAATCAACTAAAAATTGTTTTGGATGATCTGCGCACGGTGAAATTACTCAGAAAACCGTTTCTTGGCATTATTTTTAATAATGGAAGCGAAAGTTTGACTAACTATTTAGCTAACCCGCAACCGGGTGGCCTTTATGTTGTAGACGTGTACAAGGGCAGCCCGCTTGCAAAAGCTGGGGTTAAACGTGGCGACATGGTTTATGAAATTAACGGTTACAAGCTCGATATGTACGGCGAAATGTTTTGGCAAGGAGAGAAAGTTGCTCTCATTGATTATGTTTCGCAAATGAAATTAGGGCAGCACGTAGATTTAGTTGTGTACAGAAAGGGAGCTCGAAAAGATATTTCGCTTACTTTTGAGCAAACAGAATTACTCCCGATTCGGCACATGTATCCTGGGTTTGAAAAATTAGATTACGAAGTGACTGCCGGAATGGTTGTTCAGCCGCTTACGATTAATCATTTGCCGATTCTTGTCAATCAAGCGCCCGCTTTGGCCAAATATGCTGAGATGAAGTATCAAATGGAGCCAGCATTAATCATAACGCATATTTTTCCAGACTCTCAAGCGCATAGAAGCCGTTCTCTAATGCCAGGCAGTATTTTGAAAGAAGTTAATGGCGAACCATGCAAAACAATGCAGGAATTTCGTATAGCTCTTTCAAAGGGTCTAAAAACTGGAAACTTGACGATTGAAACGAACGAAGGTGTTTTCGTTGTCTGTCCGTTTAAAAAGGTTTTAGAAGAACAAGTGCGTTTAGCCAAAGACTATTTCTTCCCACTGTCAGATACGACTAAAACGTTGCTTGTGCAAGCTGAAAAGCAATCTTGGTTCAAGATTCCAAAAGATCAATTTCTTTTTGCTCAGGTGCCTGATTTGATTCCTGTTGATAATCAAACAGCATTAACGGCTTAGTTCTTCGCTTTATTTACCTGCGGAGCTTTTTTTATGATAGAAGAGATTATTTCTTGTGCTTGAGGGTTTTTAAGAAGATCGTAGGTCATTGGCGAAAGAGTAATGCCATAAGCATTCCTATATCTAAGCGGTAACTTTGCGTCTTTGCGGTTGGGAGTGCTTTTTATTTCAGCAAGAAGATCTTCGGTGGACACCCACATAAACTTTTGTTTGGTTGCGCCAACCAGAAGTTTGCCGTCTTCGTAAATTTTGGGAGAACGGTTAAACTTTTCGTGATCCACCCAATCTATTGGCGCCAAATATACCGAATAATAGCTTGTTAGGGGAATTAATTGATTCCCTTTTAAGCGCGGCATAATATATTCAATGCCTTTATTGCACAAACTTATAGTTGGCTTCTTGGGTTTTTTATCTAAACTTGCTGTTTGCGTGGCTTCGAATCCGAAATAACACCGCGTGCCATTATTGAGAACTCGAGCAGCTGTTTGGCGTGGAAAATCAATATCTTTTTCATCCTGCGCCCCGCTGAACTCACTCCAAACAAAAAGTTTCGCTTTCTTGGGTTCTGCCCCCAACAGAAAATGGACTTTTCCTTGAGCATCGTACGCATATGGTAAAACGCCAACTCGATGGGTTCGCTGGGCAAAACATGATGATGACAATAATATTGAGATAAAAACCGAGAAGAGCATTTTTTTCATGGATTTGCTTTCTGTTTTTTAATAATAGTTGTATTTTTAGTATGTAAATTGAGGTTGTTAAAAGTCAACAGTATCTAAGAGGAAAACATGGCCAAACAACGGCTTGATCTCGTTATTATTCAGCAGCGGCCAGATTTGAGTCGAGCTTTTATCCAAAGCATCATTATGCAAGGGAAGGTGAAAGTTGATGGCCAAATTACTACTAAGGCGGGAACGCTTATAGCGCTAGATGCTCAAATCGATATGGACGTCACTCAGCCAAAGTACGTTTCGCGTGCAGGATTTAAACTAGAGGCGGCTTTAGACGCTTTTAATCTTGATGTGAGCGATCTTGTAGCTCTCGATGCGGGAATTTCTACTGGGGGTTTTAGCGATTGCATGCTGCAACGAGGAATTGCTAAAATTTATGGCATTGATGTGGGGTACGGGCAAGTTCATGAAAAGGTACGCAATGATGAGAGAGTGATCGTTATGGAACGAACCAATTTGCGCCACTTAGCGTCGCTTCCAGAGCTTGTTGATTTAGTAACCCTCGATTTGTCGTTCATCTCTGTATTAAAAGTAATAGAAGCGGTTAAGAACGTTATCAAACCAGATGGGCGACTTATAGTTCTTATTAAACCTCAATTTGAGGCTGAACGATTCCAAATTGGCAAGGGAGGAATTGTGACCGATCCGTCAGTTCACGAAACTGTTATTAAAAAAGTAACAAGTGGCATCGCTGATCAGGGATTCGAATATAAAGGAATTATAGAATCGCCGATTTTAGGCGGTGATGGTAATAAAGAGTTTCTCGCTCTTTTTGTAAAAAAATAGTTCCAATTCAACGGGACAAAAGAAGCGTATCTTTTAGATTTTGAATTATTGCAGCGAGATTACTTAACGCTTGTGATAATAATTTTCCCGTTTTTGCTATGAATCCGCTTTCTTCCAGAGCTGTTTTAAAATCATTAGTCTCGAGAAGCTGCACAAGTGTTGGATCGACAGCTACCGTGAGTGTGCGATTGAGGATTTTTTCTACACTAACCAGCTTTGCGCTGCTGAGCACATCTACTTTAGGGATAGGTATTTGTGCGAGATATACAAAATGATTTTTTCTTTTTCCAAATTCTGAAAAAGGGCCAAACATTTCACCACCAATAACTTTTATTAACGGTGAAGCGATTACGTCTACTTTTTGCTTTTTTAAAAATTCATTGAAAAACTCTGTCGCTTTTGAGAGAGCTTCATCTTGGGCTTCCTGAGTTTCTACTTGCGCATTGATTATTACTTTTGCACGTGGATTTATATATTCTTCATAACTTCTGCCAAACCAACCCATTTTTGTTTCTTTAACAAGAAAGATTTGCAGGTTATTATCAAATGATTTGTTGAGTGGCAGAATATCAATATAAGCTTCAAATTCTGCCTTAATTGATGCAAAAAAAATGAATGTCATTAATAAAAAAAATCGTTTGAATAAAAGCATTAATATATCCTCTCAATAATTTTGTATTTAGATTACTCTAGATAGGTTCGTTCCTACAAGGTTTTGAGTTGCATTGAGAATAAATTCAGCTCGCTTTTTAGGCTTTTTTTGCTACAATTATCGAATGAATGCGCCCGTAGCTCAATTGGATAGAGTACCGGACTTCGACTCCGTAGGTTGCAGGTTCGAGTCCTGCCGGGCGCACCAGTCTTCGCTTATCCGGGCCTTCCGGCTCGGCAAGCTACGCCTGGCTGTCGCCATTCTTCGATTATTAGAGATTGCCTACATTTTCATTTTATAAAAAAACTTTATACTTGAGCCAAAATGCGCCCGTAGCTCAGGTGGATAGAGCGACAGATTCCTAATCTGTAGGCCGCAGGTTCAAATCCTGTCGGGCGCACCACGCTTCGTCTTATTTGCACTTCGCATGGCGCGGCCAGTTTTTACATAATGGTGCCTTTGTTTATAAAAAAATTATCATCTATTACAGAGAAATTAATTTGAAGATTATTTTATATTATTTTTTTATCGCAAGTTTGGTTGTAAATGCTGAAGGTGAATTACGCGGTATCGCATTGTGGCAGGTACGCGCACAAGCGGACAATGAGCTTGATGGTATGAAGAACAATGAGATGTGCAAAGATTGTATCGAGAAACAAAATTGTGCAAGATTGCATCGTCATCTAATCGAAACGCTCATACGTACAAATGAGAAAGAAATTTCTCATGAAATTTATAATGTAACTTTGGATTTTTATGGGGTGGAGAAAATTTTTGATTTCTTTTTAGGAGATGCGACGCAAAAGCAGTTTAAAGAGAATGCTATAGATTACGGGATTGCGATAGATTCTCATGAAGAAGCTTTCAAGCAATGCTTAGAAAAAAGAAATAAATTCGCGTGCCTCTACATTGGAGAGCTGATGAAAACAAACTTAGTGTTAGAAAGTAGTTCGGCAACTACTAGTGCGATTGATGCTTATATAAATAAAATAAAAAGCAGTCAGCAAACTTCATTAAAGTGAATAAGAAAGGGCCTTACATTATAAGACCCTTTCAATTTATTTTTTGTACGAGGGAAATTTGTATAAAACGCATACAAATGGAATGCTCATAAGTGCCATTCCCACTAGTAATCCTGAACTAAAAGCGAATTTTCCACGGTGTCGGAGAAAGAATGGTCTATTTTCTTTTGTTAATTTTGAGTATGCATTTTCTAGAGGTCTGAAATCGTAAATTCCGTTTTCGTTTCCTGTGAGGGATTTTTGTAAAACTTCTAGATTATTTGAAAAATTAAAATAAGAAAAAGCGGAAACATTTTTATTGCCAAGTTTTAATGTGTGTTTAAACCCCGGCTCAGTAACAATTTTCTCAACAGCATTTTCCATGGAAAGTGCATTATTTATTATTATGCTTAATAAGATAGTTGCTATCAATTTATTCATGAAAATTCCTTTTGAAGTAAAATTATTAGCATGTAAATTAAGTATAGCACGCTCTATAGTGCGCGTCGATTTCGAATAATAGTAAAAATTATTGGCGATTGTTTTGATTTTTATGAATAAAAAATTTGTTGTTATTGGATCATCAGCAGCTGGAATGGGCGCTGTCGCTACATTGCGGCAATTAGATGCGCATGCAGAAATTATTTGCATATCTGATGAGATGCAGATGCCCTATAATAAATGTTTATTGCCGGATTACGTGGCAGGTGATAAGCAGCTAGCGGATATTTTCACACGTCCTCAAGAATTTTTCGATCAACAAAAAATAAATCTTTTGTTGGGAAAAAAAGTTGAAAAGATTTCTCCCGTTGCGCGAAAAATTATTTTGGTTGATGGTGATGAAATTTCTTATGATAAGTTGCTGATTGCTACTGGTGCTCATGCACGCAAAATTAATTTAGAAAAAATGTGTGCGGGGATTTTTTATTTTTATTCCTTGCACGATATTTTGCGACTGAAAGAATATTGCGCATCGCATGCAGTTTCTTCGGTATTAGTTGTTGGCTCAGGATTAACTGGTATGGAATGCGCAGATGCATTGGAGCAAAATGGGATTTCTGTTTCCGTTCTGGAATCCAATTCGCGCGTTATTAATAGTTTGCTCGATCAGCAGGGTGCTGCGGTAGTGCGCTTGAATGCTGAAAAAATAGGCGTTAGATTTTTTTTGGATGAAGAACTTAAAGAAATTGTGCAAGATGATGGACGCATTGCCGCTGTTAAAACAAAGAGCGGGCGTGTTATTGGCGCGCAAATGATTGTTTTTGCAATCGGTTCAGTACAAAATATTAAACTAGCCCACGATGCGGCAATTGATACATCCAAGAATGGAATTTTAGTAAATGAATGTATGCAAACATCAAGCCCTGATGTTTACGCCGCGGGCGATTGCGTTGAAACTTTTGACAGGATTACGAATAATCGCTTAGCAAGTTTTAAATGGTCTGATGCAGTATCTCAAGGGGTATGCGCTGCACATGCGATGGTGGGCCAATCAAAACCGTATGCAGGAATTTTCCAATTTTATAGCTCATATTTTTTTCAGAACAAATTTTTTGTTGCGGGCTCTCAGCAATTAGCGTTCGATCAAGAATTTAACAAGGTAACAAATAGTTCGTATGTTTCTTGCAAGATGCGCGAAGGAAAACTTTGCAGTGTTATTATTATTGGTTATGAAAAAATAGTTCCGATTATTCGCGCGCATTATGCTCGACAAGATTTTATTACCGAATCAATGTTGGAAGAAATTTTTAATTCGTGAGCGTGCTTGATAACTGCAATATTTTTAGTGTTGCTATTGAATGCGCTACGCTTCCATCTTTTTGTAAACGATAAATCATTTTTTTCTCACGTGCATGCGCTAAAAGTTGACTAACCGTTTCGATATTTTTAAATACGGTGCTGACTGGTAGTTCATGAATTTTTCCATATCCTTGGCCATATGCTCGTGCTTCAATAATTGAATTGCGTGAAACATCGCTAATAACTATTACGTGCCCAGGAAACCAAATAAGATCGCCATTTTGAATATCTCGCGCATGCGAAATTTCTTTCAAATGATTAGCAATTGTAGCGGTGTTTTTATAGTAGTAGGGTATGCCCGCAAGTTGCGCTGCTCGTGCTATTAATCCCGCGCAATCGAATCCAGAACACATCTTTTTTTGCGTGCGTGGTACAAAAAGAGTAGCGCCTTTTGCAGCTGGCATAGAAATAAAATGTGGTTCGTTTTCGTGAGTTGTAAAACTGCATCCGCCCCATACATAAGGAATATAGCCATTATTCTGGTGTGCCCATGAATGCAATAATCTTAGAAAAATTTCTCTTCGCTCATCCCATGAACGATCATTGCTTGATTCGATACATTTATTGATCGGGAGCGAAATAGTTAGTGGTGTGTTCAGATGTCTATTAAAAGCGAAAACTTCAATTTGGTTAGTTTGTGTATTTTTTTCGGTGCGCACAAACCGTGTTCCCACTGAATAAGTAGTTTGTGTACGAGGATCGTAGTGCGGTTGTAAAAGGGCAACTATTCTTTGATGATTGCCGCTTGATTTTCTTGGATTAAAACTGAGTGGTTCTGGAATTGTATCAATCGGTATTGCCCGAGCAACCAGCTCTGCCATTGGAAGCAGATTTTTTCTTAGAGTCCAATAACTAGTTTGCGGCGCGCCGCCTGGCGTAAGTTCATAAAACGCGGAGCTAATTCTCACGCGAGCTTCAGCACCTTTTTCTTCTTCTATAGTAACAATTTCATTATAAAGGAGTTGATGAAGTCGAATGCAGAACTCGACTGGTTTTGCGCAAAGACCCAATCCTTGATAGGCTTTTTCTCCCGATTGATTGCCGAGCAAATCGGCAACGGGGACGATAACTACTGCTTGTTTTCCTTGGCATACGGAAAACAAAACAATAAGAAATATGAGTGATGAAATAACTCTACGCATAACGGTTCCCTCATCCTAAGTATTTCAATTAGATTATAAGAATGCAATAATATAGAGCTTTGGAAAATTTTGAAAGGTGCCATCCAGTAACGAAAAATAAAAAAACTATGAAGAGTTGGGGTTTTTGAAGGTTGCGTTATTATTCAATTGAAAAATAAATGCAAATATATATATAATATTGCTGATAGGCTCTGTAATGCAAAAGGAATTGATGAAACACTTAATTTTTTTTCTGGGAATTTCGTTTTGGTGCTTTTCTTTTGCGCAGGCAACCCAACAAGAGTGGGCAAGTTGCTATAAAAAAAGATTTTCTCAAGCTAAACAACTTGATCACAAGAATCTCGCTTCATTAACATTTGGAAAAAAAACTGTGCCATTATTTACACAGCTTATTTTTTCTTGGAATGCGCATCGTCCCGCACGAGGCTATTATAGATTTTTAGCACAAGTGCGCGATGCAGGAACGCAAAATTGGCACGATTGGCATACGATGATAGAATGGGGTCAACACACACAGCGTTCTTATTTTAACAAATCAGGAACGGGAACTAAGTATGAACATGTTCGCTTAGAGATTCCCCCCAATAAGCCTTCGGATGCCTTTCGCATTAAAATAGAATCACACGAGGGCGCAGATTTATCACAACTTGCAGCATTGAGCGTAACGATTGCAAATTTTCCCGATTTCCAAGAGGAAGATGCTCAACAGGTATGCGCAGCACTTTCATCCGTGCATGTCGTAGGTGTTGGAAAACAATCACAGATGGTTCTTGAGCATCCTCGCAAAGAAGCGCTATGTTCACCCACATCGTGTTCAATTGTTTCTAGCTTTTTAAGTGGAGTACCGATAGATCCTATTGCTTTTGCGGCGCGTTCGTATGATGCGGGGCTGGATGCATATGGGAGCTGGCCGTTCAATACGGTAACCGCATACGAATTGTGCAAAGGCGATTTTTTCTTTTATGTGACACGGCCTAATTCTTTTGCACAAATTCACCAATCGCTGAAAAAGAACTTACCGGTAGTTGTCAGTGTTCGTGGTCCACTTTTAACTGCGCCGCGAGAGTACAAAAATGGACATCTTTTAGTAATTGTTGGTTTTGATGCAGAAAGTAAAATGGTAATGTGCCATGACCCTGCATTTGAAAATACTGAAGATACCGCCGTTTCTTATCCGCTCGATTCTTTTTTGAAAGCTTGGGAGCGCTCGCGAAGACTTTCTTATATTGCCGAGCGTGCAACAACCCCTTTAAAAGAGCATTAATTTTAATTTCAATCTGAATTATTTACTTTACTCCCCCCCTGTTATTAGGATGGTATCAGGCAAGCGATTCTGCATCTGCGGATTATAAAGGGGGAATAATGAACAAGTATTATGGTTTGCTGATTAGTTTGAGTATATGTTTGATTGGTCAAGCTGCTGGGCACAAATCTTCGATCGTAACTAAGGCGTTTTTCCATCAAGGTAAGTTGAGTGACAAAGTGATGTTCTACTTTGATGTTGAACCACTTTGTAATGAATTACCTGCGCGTCCGTCGCAAAAAAGTGGAACAGCTATGAAAGAACTGGTGCTCTTCTTTCCGCTTACTTCGTTTTCACGCGAAGCGAAACATAATTTAGCTGGTTTAAAAGATACGAATAATTCATTGTATAAGATTTCCTTAGAAGAGGTTGAAAAACCAATAAAGGGTTTAAAGGTTTATGTTGCATATGATCCAGAATCAATTATTTTTGACTATTCATCATGCGATGTGATAAGCGCTACTAAAGGCTTTGTGATGAGTTTTCATAATAAAAAAGTTTTAGAAAAAATAAAGCACGCTAGTAATTCAGTTTTACGGTACGCTGAGGCGGAAAAACCTCAAAAAAAAAGAATTGTTGTTGATTTTGGCCATGGCGGTAGGGATACTGGAACTATAGGTTGCCATTCACTAAAAGAAAAAGATCTGACGCTTCAAGTGGGAAGAAAAGTTGTTTCTCTCCTAAAGCAAAAAGGTTTTGAGGTTTGCGTTACCCGTGATCGTGATGTTTTCATCCCGCTTGATAGACGGACAACTTTTGCCAATCAAAAAAATGCGGAACTTTTTGTTTCTATTCATGCCAATTCATCACCGAAAAAAAATATCCAGGGAGTTGAAACCTATTGGTCTCCCCGTTGTTCTGTTCATAAACAGTCGCTAAAACAAAAAATAACTGCCGACGTTGCTCTGCAAGAATTTTATTATCCATTTGATTCTAGAGCAGAATTATTAGCCCGTTGCGTACACAATGGCGTTCTCACCTGCGTGCAATCAACTTACAAACTTGTTGATCGCGCGGTAAAAAAATCTATTTCACAAGTGCTGATTGGCACCGATATGCCATCCACTCTTATTGAGATAGGATTTCTCTCTCATGCGCAAGAAGCGGACTGGTTATCACAAGATAGTAATCAAATAAAAATTGCTGCCGGAATCTGCAATGGTATTGAGGCGTATTATAAAAGTGCTTTTGCTGCTTGATAAATGCGCGCCTTGATTAACTCTTTGTGATCGTGCTACACTGCAATACAATCAAAAAAACATGTATCACTTTTTCATAAAATAGATTAAGCGTGCTAGCAACGATTTGGGAACAATTTTTAGTTATCGCGAGCCAAGAGGCAGGAAGCCGTGTTGTTGAAACATGGTTAAAAGCTGTTTGTCTGCATCGATGGGATTCGTTGCATAAAATTGTTTATGTCAAGGCGCCCAACGCATTCATTAAAGAATGGATTAAGACAAACTATCTTGCGATTTTTCATATGCATCTCAGCCGTCTCTTCAATGTTGATCAACTCAAAATTGTTTTCATAGAAGAAAGCGAGCTCATTGTTTCACATGACGAAAAAAGTGATCATGATGAGACAATTAGAGTTTTACCGGCTCAGCGTATTGCGCGGCAGCCGTTGCAGGAAAAAAAGGGTACAAAGGTCGTAAAGTTTGGTACACCAATCCGCCATCAACTCAACAAAAATTTTATCTTTGATACGTTCATTGTTGGGCCTAATAACCATATGGCTTACGCTGCGGCGTATGCGGTAACACAGAAACTTGGCAAATTATATAATCCACTTTTTATTTACGGCGGCTCTGGCTTGGGAAAAACACATTTGATGCATGCGATTGCACATGAAGTAAAATTGCATCATCGAAATGTTGAGGTGCTCTACCAACCGGCCGACAGATTTGTGAGCGAATTTATTTATGCAATTCGATTCGATAAGGTTCATCAATTTCAATCGAAATATAAAGATATTGACGTTCTACTAATCGATGATATTCAATGCATTTCAAATAAAGAACAAACCCAAGAAGCATTTTTTCATATTTTCAATACGCTTTATGATGCTCACAAGCAAATTGTTTTTTCCAGTGATTCATATCCAAGTAACATACAAGGAATTGCTGAGCGATTGCGCTCGCGAATGGCAAGTGGTTTAGTAGTTGATGTACAAATGCCAACAATTGAGACAAAAATAGCAATTCTAAAACGAAAAGCTGAATTGCAAGGTGAAGAACTGCCCGATGATGTGGCAGCGTTTATTGCCTCTTCTGTAAACTCGAATATTCGCGAGCTTGAAGGTGCTTTTATTCGAATTAATGCGTTCGCGCATTTAATGAAACAGCCGATTACGCTCGAATTAGCAAAAAAAGTACTTGTTGTGCGCATGAGTAAAGAATCTGGTGAGCGATCACAGGTCGACTTTGATAGAATTGTAAAAACTATTGGTACCCATTATAGATACACCTTAGGGGATTTGCGCTCAAAAAAAAGAAGCAAAGAGTTGTCTTGGGTGCGTCAACTTGCTATGTATTTTATGAGGAATCTTACCGATAAGTCGCTTCACGAGATTGCTCATTATTTAGGACGCAGTGATCATTCAACCGTGATTCACGCGTTCAAGCAGGTGCAGGATCGTGTGGAGGCAGATCGAGAGTTTCAGGATCAGATAAATAGAATGAAGCACGAAATGCTCTAAAATAAAAGGGGAGGTTTATGAAACATCTATTCGCTCTATTAATTTTATTGATGTGCAATAGTTTTGCTCTAGCCAATACAGCCCATAAAGCGCGAGACTTTGATTCATTTTTAAAGCAGTTCGTTAGCTATGAACAACAATCCGCATTCAAAGAGTATTATAGCAAACTCATGGATCGGGAGCGCGATCGAGTTGGCCACGCCAAAGGAAAACAAGCAATGCTTGATTTAGAAACAAATGGAAAAGCATCCCTGGAAACTCAAGCTCCAACTTATTTTGCGCAATTAAAGAAAAATAAATCATCTGAAAAAGAACAAAGAAAATTATATATTCGTTATGGCGCTTATCAAGAATTTCTCAAAAATGAAATCAAGATTAAGAATTCATTTTTCGTCAAAGCTCGCGGTTATGCAACCGGTGCAAAAAGCAGAATTGCCAATTGGTTTGGCTCGTGGCGCAAATCAAAAACCGTAGCTTAGATGCTTGAAGCAATCGAAGCCGGTGTGTTATAAGATTGATAAATTTTTTCTTCTATAATTTGCGAGCCGAATGCGAGATTGATCTCTCGTTTTAATTGCGCACGACGATCATTAATAATATATACGCTTCGCGCAAGCGTGATAAATTCTTCGTCGAATGAAAGCAATCGTTCTTTCTCACGAAGTTTATCTTCCACGTCCCATAGCAATTGATTAACTTTGAGAAGTTCGCCTTTTAGATGATCTAATTGCTCAGAATTATTAATTTGATCATTTAACGTTTTACGTAATATTGTTAGCTCGTAGTTAATATTTTTTAATTTATTAGTGTCAGCTGTTTTTGCCGATTTTATTTCAAGGATTGTTATTTTGTCTACCAACTCGCCTAAAGATATTTCCGTTAGGAGAGATTGCGGGCCTTTAGTCTCAACCTTGCAATTATTGAGCCATTCTCGCGGATAGAGATGATGTAAAATGAAGTTTTCAACTGATACATAGGTATTAAGTGCCGCAAATCTGATTGTTTGCAGTAAGCTGCATAGTGGATCAGAAAAAACTTCCCCTTCATCATCAAACACTGCAAGGTTATTGCCTTGAACTAGAATATTCCACGGCAATAAATCTCGATGCTTGATATTTGCAAATTCAACCAGAGAAGAAATTACCTGTGGCGTATTTGGCCAAACACCATTGAGCGCTTTAAAAGTTACTAAATTAATACCGGGCAACCATTCGGATTTACGCACTTTTCCTAGATGCTTTTTTAAAAGATTCTTTTTTTCGAATGTGCTTTCAATTTCGTAAGAGACACCCTCTTCGCGAGCAGTATTGCCATAAAACCAATGTTTAACCGGCAATTCTTTTTTTGGCGTTTCAAAAATCTGCATAAGAGCCATTGCAGACGGATCTGTATGCCGCGGTGTTTGTGCGATTACCGTGCCCTTTTTTGCTTTTAAGAAATCTTCGATTGCTTTAACTTCCGAATTATTCATAAAGACTTTATCGGTTGACGGGGGTGTTTCGATGATAACGTAGTCACCCATTTTAAATACCGCTTGCGCAACCGTTTGCCACTCTTTTCCAAAATGGTGAATAACGTTCAAGCAAAGCACAACATCAAAATGCTCACATTGAGCTAGGCGTTTAAAATCTGAGGGCAGCATATGTTTTTTTAGATAAATAATATTTTTACGATCAGTGTTAAGAGCGCAGAGTTCTTCAAGTTTGTTTGAAGCATTAAATGAGACGTTAAGGTATTCACCTTCGATCATAACCGCAGAAGAATGCGGAAAATCATGGGCACTTCTAAACGAAAAATAACCTTGAGCAGCTCCTATGTCCAAAACAGTGAAGGGTCGCTTGTATTTATTTAGATGCTCTTTAATTGCGGCATACCGACTGGCCGATTCTCTAATTCCTGGGCTAGTAATTTGATTATTGACTATAATATCCTGATATTGTTCTGCCAAAAGCATGCATGAACTTACCAATAACATGATGGTGAATCTATAGCACTTGCTCACTATTCCCCCTGCAAAATTAAGTGACTATTTTATAGATTCACCCTAGCATTTTTCACCAGTTTCTTGTCAACGGTTAGTCCCGCGCAAAAAACCTTAGCAATCTGCGTTCAGCAATGTATCAAGTGCGTTACAAACTTCCTGTATTGGGCGCTCCCAATTACCTGGGGACGCTTGGCGAAATAGACGCATGGAGGGATACCAAAGTGAATCGCAACGTTTCATTCCGTAGCGCCATTCTGCTGCAAGCGGAAGAAGCACAAAGACCGGTTTTGCCATAGCGCCAGCTAGATGAGCGATTGAAGTATCAACTGTGATTACTAGATCTAGATTTGCAATGATGGCTGCGGTATCCATAAATGCGCCCGATTTTTTATCAAGTTCTTCATCTAAAATTATAAGACTGTCGCGCTCATCTTTGCTTAATGCGCGGAACGCGTCGCCAATTTGGAGATTATAAAAGCTGCATCCTTTTTTTTCTAAAAGCGGTTTTAAACAATTGAATGCCATAGATCGTTGCATAAGCTGCGCATCATCACGCGTTGCGCCATTCCAGCATAATCCCACTTTGCATTGAGGATCGCAGCTCATTTTTTTTGCCCAATAATCGATTCGTTCTTGCTCGGCTTGGATGTAAGGTGGTTGAGGGATTGTTTTTGCCGTTGTTTTCATCAAAGCAGGTAGGCTGCACAAATGAGTTTCATAATCGAAAACAGGAAGTTTACTTCTTTCAAAAATCACGATATTTCCAAAATACGAATCGTTTACCATTCCGTTATTAATAATAATTGTCTCGCCGATGTAATTCTGTATCTGTGCAAAAGGCATTATTATATTGTCTGCAAAAATAACGATCGATGCACCACGGTTTTTAAGTTCCCTTGCGAATCTCAGAAACATAAACAGATCGCCATATCCCCAAGATGGAGTATGGATTAATAAGCGTTTTCCATTAAGATCTTGGCCGTGCCATTGTTTTTCTAAAGTAGAAAAAGTTCTAAAATGGTTATCCAGTAGTTCAAATCCTTTATTAAAATGTTCGCAGGCAAGATGCGCAAGCGCAAGCTCGAGCGACGCTTCTTTATCTTGAGGATCTTTAATATTTGCTATGCGAAAGCACGAGAGGGCTTTTTGATAATTCCCTTGCGTGCGATATTCTTTGCCGAGTTTGCAAAGCTCATGTGCCGAGTGATCCGATAAGGTACGGTCAGCAGTAAGCGTAAAGCTTGCTGCTAATAGAATAATTAAAAAATTAAGCTTCATACATCCTCGCTTTTAAATAATTATTTTACGATTCTTTGTAGTTCATTCATAACATTATTAATAACGGTTTGCCAATCACCTTGCATTGGTTGTCTAAATAGCCGCATTGTAGGGTACCAAGGAGAATCGGATCGCTCTAGAAAAAAACGCCATTCGCTTGCATATTGAAGCATCACCCATGTTGGTACACCCAATGCTCCTGCTAAATGCGCGATTGAAGTATCGATAGTTAATACAAGATCAAGATTTTTCATTACTGCTGCGGTATCAATAAATGCACCATTATCTTTGTCGAAATGATCATTAAAAAGATGAATGTTTTTTCGATCTTCGGCAGTGAGGTAGTTCACCTGCTCGGATCCATATCCCTGCTGAAGGCAATAAATTTCGATGTTTTCAATCTTAAGGAGCTGAGCTGCTAAATCGGCTAGCTTCATCGCGCGACCAGCAGTTTGAGGATCTTCGCGAACGGCACCTTGCCAGCATATGCCAATTCTAAATTTTTCTTTATTTCCTAATTTTATCGACCATTCATCAATATATTTTTGATCTACAAACAAATAGGGGATTTCATTAGGAATGGTATCGATTGCTGTATCAAATACTTCTGGAAAATAGGTGGTAGGCAATTGATAATCAAAAGTTGGTTTTGGATCACTGCTTATTATTATTTGATCAATATATGGGCAGTAGCGCAGTAATTTAGCGAGAGGTTTTTGCGCCTGGCAAATAACGTAAGCACCGCGTTTTTTTAGAAAAGAAGCGTATCGAATATACATGAAAGTATCGCCTAAGCCCCACTGGCAATAAATAAGAACTGTTTTATTTGCCAAATCTTGCCCAAGCCATAATTTTTCTTGGAATTGTTTTTCATGTTGCCATCTAAATTTAAATCCAGCCATTCCTCTTTTAAAATCACCGAGCGCCAAATACAGATCGCCTAAATCCCAGTTGGCGGGCCAATCAAAAGGACGTTTAAGGAGGGCAGGCTTTAGGCAGGAAAGCGCTTTTTGTATCTGGCCGGCAATTTTGTGCTTTCTCCCTTGAGCAAAAAGATCATCAAAACTTTTGGTGTTAAAAAGTATTTGCTCATCAGAGCTCAGTTCGATTAAATCAGCTAAAAGAGCAGCATGTAAAACAGGAGATTGAAAAAAAACTAATAAAGTGAATAACATACTATGAAATTTCATCTTTTTTCCTTGCTTCATTATGTACGATCTAGTTTATCTCTATATTTTTTTTGATTCATGTATCAAGAATCTGTAGAGCTAAATTGAGACATAAGAAATATTATGTAAAAGATAGGGAGTTCGCATGTGCATTTTTTTACGTTTTACGATTTTATGTATTTGTATTTTTTCGATGGCTGAAGGAACAATGGAAGTCAAAAAGTTAATGAATAAAGTAAAAGAGGCAGAGCTATTGCTCAAGCATGGCGCATATACGCAAGGATTTTCATTATTGGAGAATCGATTGCTTATTCATAATGATATGCCGCATGATAAATTACTTATGCGAGATATATGGCAAAATGAAGATTTAACAAATAAAAAAGTGCTTGTCCGATTGAGAGGGGGCATTAGTGGCGAACGTAAAGCAATAGGGATAGGTGATGTATTTCTATTTATACGATTCGTTAATAAACTAAGGGAAAGAGGTGCACAGGTAGTGATAGAGGTGCATCGATCATTGGAAAAGATAATAAAAAGGAATGGCTATCAAATTGCCCACGAAAATGAATCGTATGATTATCAAGTACCGCTTATCAGTTTGCCTTACATAATAGGAACAAAATCGCCCGATCTTTCAAATGTTCTTCCATACATATGCTATGATGAAATAATAAAAAAACAACGAGCAAAAGAATTAAATCCAAAAACAACAAACGTTGGTATTTCCTGGCGAGCGAGCAATTTACCACCATTAAATAGAAACATCCCATTTAATCAATTCCTAGATGTATTGGCTAAGATTGCCAAAGAAAAAAATATTACTTATTACAATATGCAAGGCGATTTAACCCAAGAAGAGCTTGAGCAACTCCCCGAAGATTTCCCCTTGGTCACATTAGAGGGGTTTGATAAAAATAATAATGCTTTTGAAGACAGCGCGGCTCTTATCGATTTACTGGATTTTTGTATGTTTATTGACTCATCGGTACTTTCTCTTGCCGGTGCAATGGGCTCAAGGAAAACTTTTGCTATTTTGCCCGCTGATAATGATTGGAGATGGGGCATACGTGAAAATTCTGATTGGTTTCCAACGTTGATGCTTATAAGGCAACGTGAAGATGAAGCTAAAAAAAATGACTGGTCGCGTTTGCTATTGGAAGTTGGAGAGAAAATAGCTAAAAAAAGCTAAAAGAAAGATGCAAAAAAATTCATATCTTCCTTAGATCTGCGTTGATGCGCAAGGCGCTGTTTTTTCGTACGCATGAAGCTATTATTCCACATTTTAAGTGAAAGACTTAAATACCAACTAACATAATCGGTGCATGGCTTTGGTTGATCCAGGCCGACCATTGTTGGAAAATGTTCCGTATCGACGAGCGCAATCTTTTTTGTTACGTCATCAATAACATAGTTATTAATATGTGGATCGACTTGTTGTTGCAAAAAGTTCGTTAAATTAAGTGCTGTGTCTCGATCGCTTGAGCTGGTCAGAGAAAACGTACGTTCAATATATACTTCATCGCAAACAAGTGCATAAATTGAAGGTAACGTTATTGTTTGCTTTTTTCCAACCGCACCAATATTTTCGCCTTCTATAATTAATTTTTTCTGCTCCATTGGTTCCCAATACCATTTGCGAGGAAATTCTACTTTATCGCTCCACTCAGTATTTTGAGCAACTAGTTTTTGAAGGCGGTCTAGATTTCTAAGACGCGTAAAACCACTTAAATAGCGATTCACGCCCCCACCCATGATAAAAAAACAACATGATTCAAAACCATAATCGAATGGCTTAAGAAATTGCTCTGGCGTGGTTATAAATAATTTCAACACAAAAGGATAATCTTTAAATTTTGCGACTAAAAAACCGGTATGATTTTTAAAATTGAAATCTCTTTTTTTCAAAATTGTAAAATCGGTAAGATGTGGTTTTTTTGCGCAAAGTTCGATAAGGAGTTTTTCAATTAACGCTGATAACACCGCTCCATCAACATGGTTTTCAAGTTGATAGCGATATGAAATTGGTGCAGACGTTAATTTTTTTGTGTCAAAATAACGTGCATCGTAAAGATGAAAAAGGGCGCCCTCTTGGAGATAGAAACTTGAGAGCGCATGCTTTTTTGAATCGCCTAACCAGTAAGTGGTTATAGTTGGTGTTCCCGGTTCCTCAGTGCGGAATGGGCTGCGTGCGTGTGCCAAAGTATTGAAAATCAGAAAAATAAACGCTGCAAGCAGTTGTACTTTACGGCGAGAAAAATGATATGAAACCATGCAACTATTTCCTTTCTCTAGTAATTTTACCCGAATTTTAGGGGGAAAGTAAGTCTATATAAAGGCTATTATTGTATTTTTCATGTGATAGTTGCTACTATTTTGGCAAAAGTAGAAGATGCGGTGGAAAAAAGGGGACACTTACATCAATTTGGCTAGAAAGAGTATGAAAAGTGCTTAATTTAAGGCTAAATTGGGGCATTTGCCTAAGGGTAACTTACATAGTAGGATGAGGAAACGACAGGGGAAAAAAGGCCCTGTTTGAAGCAAAAACCTCTAAAAAAGGGTAGGTACTATGGAGCCGATGCTAAACTTAAATAAACACAACGATGTTTTACGCTACTTGAATGAAATGCCGCGCAAAATGATGATGTTGCACGGAAGGGATAATATTGCTGCGTTTCTTCTGCACGATCTTTGTCATGAACAAGGATTTAATTTGCATAAGGGCGCCTATATAGTGGATAATGCCGACTTTGATTGCCTAAAAGGCGTTGCGGGCATTCATCGCCTCGAGCATGCAAAGTATGCAAATGGCAATGGGAGCACGATTTGGCATACACCCGACGACTATAGTGCATTCTGCTCAGATACTGATTTCAATAAACTGGTTCGTTCAATTGAGCATAAAAGTATTGAGAGAAGCAAGGGCAATGAAGCTCAAATGATTAATAAGTTGGCGGAACAATTACACATCGATAAACCAGAATACTATTCTTGGCCCATTAAGCATTACAATAAAGGTATTTTGCTTTTTGAGCGCGCTGATGGGCAATCAAAAGAACTTGACGAGCATATTCTCAATAGCATCCATCTTTTTAGCTTTTGCCCGATTGCGTAATAAATGGATCAAGCCCGGGAAGATCTGCTTTACTTAAATAGGCAAGCGCTGCGCCGCCTCCGGTGGAAAGAAATTTAATCTGCGAAGCAACACCAGCATCAAAAGCATATTCAACGGAATCGCCACCGCCGATCACTGTGTACGCGTTGCTTTGTGCCAGCGCAGAAAGTATTTTGTTAATGGGAAGGAGCGTCTCGGGGCGCTCCTTAAACCCGACCGCTGCATTAAAAAAAATTGAACGGGCAAGCCCGATTTGTTTGATCACTAAAGAAACTGTTTCGGGGCCTACGGAAATGCCATAACCATTGGCGGGAAACCTATCTGCATTGCATAGTGAAAGTGCGCCTTTTTGATTCTGAGCGGCTACTAAATAATCAATCGGAAATAATAAGTGATCCCTCGTCCTGCCATCTTCAAGTAATTTTTTTGCTGCAGTCAGTTCGTTTGCTTCAATGAACGATTTTCCGATTTCTTTATTCTGAGCCGCGAGAAAAGTAAAAACAAGGGGAGGCATAAGGAAAATGGAAGCTTTTTGCTCCAGGAGTGATTTGATGAGCGGTAACTTTGTTTCAATTTTATTGCCACCAAGTAAAACAAGAAATGGCTGAGCTGGATTATCAAGAAGTTTATTGAGTGATTTAATCTCTCGTTCAACTAAAAATCCAATTGTCCGATGCGCGGGTGAAAAATAAAGCGGTGTTAGTGTCAATGATGCGTGATCTCGATGAACGGTTCCAAACGCTTCGCACACATAATAATCTCCGCATGAAGCAAGCGCTTTTGCAAAATCGGCGTCGTTGCCTAATTCTCCAGCAAAGAAACGCAGGTTTTCTAGTAAAACGATTTGAGCAGTGGATTTTTTTGCTTCATCAATCGTCTGCGCAAATTCCAGATGCAGGTTGTTTTTTTCAAACCACGGAATGAGCTGCCGCGTCGAAAATTCAGGTTCCTGTTTTTTTGGTCTGCCTAAATGGGTTGCAATAACAATGCGCCCTTTTTTTTCAATAATAAAATGCAGTGTTGGCAGCAAAGCTTTTAAACGAAAATCGTTTTGAATTATGCCTTCAGAAATTGGCACATTGCAATCGGCACGAATAAGTACGCGTTTATTTTCTAGATTAAAGTTTTCAAGTTTGGTGCGTAAGTTGCTATAACAATAGCTCATAATTATCCTTTTTTATCAAGATGATTTTAGAGCATACGCAGATAATATAAAAATCTTCAATTTCGATGATGAGTATACTAACTATTGTCTGATAATAAATAGTTTATGTTTAGAAATTGGTTCGTCTCTAGTAAGTTTTTCCGTATTTTTGCCAAAAGGAATTGGTAAAAAGATGATTTGGATCAACCTTGTTTTTCAATTGTGCGAATTTATCGAACTGTGGATATGCGCATTTGAGTTGTTCTTCTGTTGCATACAGTTGATAAGGTAAGTAATAAGTTCCGCCAAGGTTCAACGCGCAACTGATAAGTTGCTGGGTTGTTTTTTTCATATCATCGAGAGTGTTTTGCTGTGTATCGTGATTAACAAACAATACAAATCCAAAAGAATCTTTTTGCGTATAGTTTAATAGTGAATCAGTACTTTTAGGAACATAACGAATAGTTATATTGAGCACATTGAGCGCACTATCTGTTATGTATTTTTTCAGTTCGTTTTGAAACTTATTAAAGTTTTCTAGCGGAATAAAATATTCTTGTAAGGTGTATGTAGTTTTAGAAGAAGGAGAAAGAAGCCCACTGATAGTTGACCCCATTGCCGCATTGCGTGACATCTCCGATTCTTTTTCAAATAGATTTCTTTCGAAATAAGGTCGCAAATCACGTAAAGGTGAAGGTTTGCTTTGGGTGGTTATAAACAATTTATTAATGACTTTTTGTTTTATGTGATTTGGCATGTCATCGCTGAATACGGTTTGCTCGGTGTTGTAATAATCAACGATAAGCACGTTTTTAAAAAGATTTTTTTCTGAAATGGTAAGTCTGGCAGAATGCAATGCTATAGCTGGATTGTTTTTGACATGCGAATTAAAATATGCAGGATAGCTTTCAGTTGGTATCTCGAGAGCCTTCTTTCTGAGTAGATTATTATTGGAAAGTTGGATTCGAACTTCGTGAATGATTCCTATAAGGCCGTATCCACCAATTGCTGATTCAAAAATTTCAGAATTCAAATTCTTGTTAGCTGTTAGCATCGATCCATCGGCCATAATCAATTTTATTTCTTTGACGGTAGTGCTTATGAGTGGATAGTGAATATCTTGGCCGTGGCAGTTAACGCTCAATGAACCACCAACTGAAAAGTCGTTATACGATTGCATGCAACTGATTGCAAGTCCATAAGAGTGGAGATGCTTTTGAAGTTGTCCCCACGTGATCCCGGTCTGAACGGTAACCTCTTTTTTCTCTTGATCAATGTGTATGATTTTATTCAATTCTTTCATATTGATAACAATACCATTTTGAGTTGCGCAATGCCCACCTTGAGAAAAGTGCATCCCGCAAATACTTATAGAATTTTTATTCTTATTAGCATCAATAACAATCGTTTGCAGCTCGTCTATAGTTTTTGGAGTAGCTATAGATTTAACATCAATTGGATTAAGCAAACTTGAGTCGTTGATGACGACGGAGAAAATATTAAAAGAGATGTGCGCAATAACGAACACGTTTAGTATAAATCGACGAAAAAACATTTTTCTCCATTTAGGCAAATAGTCTACTGTGATAAGCGCATAATAAGGCTTATTTCATATTCTATTTAATTATAGCAGCTTATTATATAAACAAAACCGCTATGCAATATTCTACTTGAAATTACTTGCGCAGGTGTGCAGATAGGGGCAATCTCCCAAGTGAGCGTAATGGGAGCCACGAAGCGATAAGGGCAATTGCAAATACAAAAGAGCCAATCGCTATAAAGAGCGTGGGATTAAGATCTATTGGTAAATGTGTAGCATAATAGGTATCGGGTAGTTCCAGATGAATATGATGTTTGCAAACAAAACCGATGAAAAATGCACTTATTAATCCGGCAACAATTGCTGGTAGGGTTATGCATGTTCCGATCGCAAGAAAAAGAATCCTAATTTGATGTACCGAACATCCCATTGCCCGCAAAATCACAATATCAGATTTTTTATGGGTGATAAGCATGAACATAAGGGCGACGATCGTCATGCTGGAGACGATAATTATTAAAAACAAAATAGCGATCATCGCGAAACGTTCTAATTTAAGCGCGGAAAAAAGAGCAGGGTACAAATCTTTCCAGGAAAGTACTTGATACGGCAATTCTTTTTTTAGTGACTGAATAACCGATGCAGCATCTGCTTTATGTTTGACACGAACCGCTATGGAATCTATTTCTTGCTCAAACAGTTCATTAAAAAAATCAAATGAACTGAGCGCCATTGCTGAATCAAATTCATCAATACCTGTTTTAAAGATGCCCGCTATTTTTACCATTTGGGTATCTAGATGAATTTTCTTTCCGATGGATTGATAATCGGTTGCGTAATACAACTTTACGGTATCGCCACACGTTACATTGAGCAATTGCGCTAACTTGGCGCCAATAATAATTGATGATTCATCCAAAATAGTTTCCAATGCTTTCTTTATTTTAGGTGCAATAATCATTTGTTCAATGGAAGAAGTTTTTGCTTCTTGTGCTGGCCGTACGCCCTTAATAATAATTGCTTGCGGCAAATCGCTATCATTTCTTGCGCTTATCATAGCATGACCACTTTTTGAAGGGCTGTAGCCAACTATTTGTTCATAGGTTTTTAACGTTTTTTCTATGAATTTTTCATCCATTTGAATGCCATTAGGCTCGATAATAATATCGGCATGAATACTCTGCAAAGTATTTTGTGCCGCTTGTTCAAATCCTCGCATGATAGATCCAATCAGAGCGAGCGAACATGTCGCCAATGCGATTGAAAAAAAACAAATTTTTACCATGCTGCCTAGCGTGTGCTGCTCAGTGGCTTCTTTTAGATAGCGCGATGAAAGGAGCTTGATAAAATGTTTCATAGTATGCATGGTTCTCTTGTCAATAAGAAGCGGTTTTTTTAGGATACCTACACGTGCTGCTCATCTATAGTAAAAGAAAGAGGCGTTTTAATGAAGCTGGCGATAATGGCAAGAGCTGTTATTTTTTTATTTGTTTTTCTTCTTTCCTCTTGCCGCTATTCCCGTTGGGCAATGGAGCAGCTTCCTCAGGCCGGCACGATCAACTATGAAACAAAGCTGGTAGCTCGTTATATTCGTTCGCTTCATTTATATGATCAGTTTGATACAATCGGTCATTTCGATATTTTGTGGCTGTCTGATGACGTGCGTTGTCAGTATGCTTCCTTACACGCGCGAAGAAATGGTTCATACGCTGAAAATGCTATTGAGTTTGAGCGTCGCCAACTTGAAGAAAATAATTATTTTATTTCTTTCTATCTTTTGGTGAGCGCATCCGATTCTTGCATTGTCGATTCTATAACTGACAATTCAAGTTTCTCTGTTTTTATGAAAATTGATGATGAACTCTACCATCCTATCCAGGTGAAGCATCTTGATGAGCTACCAAGCGAGTATGCACTCTTTTTCGGGTTGCGCTTTAATAAATTTAAACAAATATTTTTGATAAAATTTGATGCTGCTGATTGTAATGGCAATCGATTAATTTCTTCAGGTACAAAAACAGTTGATCTTTGGTTTACTAAAGCGACACGATTTGGTTCGGTACGCTGGTATCTGACAAATGAAGGAGAAGCTATCAGTGAACCTAATAAGGAATGTAATATTCTGGCCTACGATCTTAAAACGTAATTTCTAGAAAGGCGAAAATGCATAAAACGCTCGCTATTGGCGCGGATCATCGTGGTTATATGTATAAAGAGCAGTTAAAAAAGATTTCGCAATTTGGAGGTTGTTCCGTTACTTGGATTGATGTGGGCGTGCAAAATACAGAACGAGCAGATTATCCGGTGCCTGCGCAAGCAGCTGTTGCGGAAATCAAAAATGGAAATGCTCAGGGCGCTTTATTATTGTGCGGGTCTGGCGTTGGAATGGCAATAGCAGCAAATCGATTTCCTGGAATATACGCAGCCGTTGTTTGGGAACCTATTGTTGCCCGCATGGCAAAAGAGGACGATAATGCAAACGTACTTTCTCTTTCTGCGGATTATGTAGATTTTAAAACCACTGTACAGTGTATTGAAGAATGGTTAAACGCTACATTTAAAGAAGGGCGCTACGCTTTTCGACTTTCACTTATTGATTGATAGATATAAAAAAAGCGGCCCACACAGTGGCGAGCCGCTTTTTTTATTTTTGTAAAACTAATTTATGCAGCGGGAGCAGCTGGTTCTGCCTCTGCCTTTGTAGGTGCGGCTTCTGTTGGCTGCGCTGATGCGTCTTCTTTAACCAATGGTTTGCCTTCCATGATCAATTCAAGATGATAGCCGCTTAAGCTCAAATATTTTTCAAGTGCTTGAGCTGTTATCTCAATTTTATCTTTATGTTGCGTAAGAAGATCAGCGACCTCTTTCTCGCATTGTTTCAATAAATCAAATGCTTCGCGCTGCAACTTTTCACGTTGTTCTTTTGGCAATTCACTTTCTTTCATACCTCTAAAGATAATGTATTTTGCCATAGCCAAAGCTTTTTGATTATCATGTCGATGGTAAGTATAGCCTGTATTGCCTAATAAGATGGTTTCCGCAATATGGCCAGCTAAATCGATTTTACATTGAGCAATGAGTTCATCGCGATTGCTAAATGATGCGGCATCATTTTTGCGAACAGTAAATATCTTTCCATACTCAACAGATTCTTGCTTCTCTTTTTCATCAACGTATTTCATCCAAACCGGTTCTTCTTTCGGTTTGACGTTGACTGGGCAAATAGTTACTTTCGCTACCGCTTGGTTGCCTTGGAATAACATCGTAGCAATTGCGTGGCCCGCTTGGTGAATGGCAATTAATTTTCGCTCTTGCTCACTAATACGTGGCTCTTCAAAGATAATCAATCTGCTTTCTTCATCGAATGCGCGTTCAAGATGCATCTCATTGAGCACTTCCCCTTCAGCTCTGGCATATTGCAATGCTGTAATAATAATAGAACGAATACCCTCAAAAGACATTCCGTCTGTTTCTTGCGCAAGCTTATAAAGATAGTTTGTATCAACGGTGAGTATGGCGCGCTTTTCCAGTTCCTTGCCCAAAAAGTGTGCGCGTTCAGCAACGGTTGGATACGTAAACCAAATAGTTTTTTCAAATCTTCCTGGTTGTAGCAATGCATAATCCAAATTCTGTGGAGCATTTGTTGCCGCAAGCATAATAACTTGGCGAGAATTATCTGCATTCATCATCGCGCCGCTCATGGCAGTCAGTAATTCTGAAAGACCTTGTGCGTTTCGATCACGCTGTGCGCCGAGCATATCGATTTCGTCGATAAATAGTACACATGGAGCATGCTGTTTTGCATATGAAATAATTGCTGAGATTCCAAATTGAAGCACTTCTGCTGCGGTGAAGTAAATGTAATTAAATTTATCTGTAATGCCTTGTGCCTCAAGAGCATCTTTAATTTCGCCTGCAAGCGCTTCAGCTATATATGTTTTTCCAGTTCGTGAAGGGCCAGCAAGTAAATAACCTGCGGCTGGAACTATTCCGGCTCTATCAAAACGCTCATGATCACGAATATATTCGACAACTCTCCAGAGGATATCTTTAGCGTGATCTTTACCAATAACGTCTTTAAAGCGTACTGTTGGCTCTTTATCCCATTTGTCGACTTTTCTAATTACGGGACCGCCGCGCAAATAGCTGCGAATTATTTCCCATTTCTTTTCGGTCCATGTTCTTGAATCTTTGAAAGTAGTTGAGATCTGATCCTTAAAAAGCCCCCAAGTAATTAATCCTGGAAATGCGAGATCAGCAATGCCAATACTTCTTAAATAATGCTCTATCCAACCAGGAGTTTTCGCCCAGTTGCTATTTGTTATTTTTCCAAATTGATTTACTCTGACATTTGGGCCGAACGTAAAATTTTGTAATCTAGTAAGCCACGAGTTTGCGCTTTCTTCCATTAATTGAGCTACTTTTTCCTCTCCTAGATTCTTTATATCTTCTTTGTCAGGTATGTACTGGCCCGGTATTCTAGAGATTAAAACATATCCAATTAAAGCACCGATAAGAATTTTTCCTGTTCTTGGCAATACTTGATAGTCATCCATGAATTTTTCAACACGGCGGTATGCGCGATTGAAAAGAGAAAGGCCTATGCGATTTGCTTCAGATTCAATAGTCCTTATTAATTTTTCATTAGCTGCAATATCGCTGCGGATTGCTTCAAAGCTTGGGGTTCCTCGGGTAACCGTATCCTTTATTATGCTATCAAAGTTTGGTTCTGGAAGCTCAATAAAACGATTTTTAATGAGCATGCGAACGTGATCTGCAAATCCAGCAAAAAGAACGTTAAGGAGCTTAATACTCATTTGATCATTCATTAAAGCGCTGCTTTTTTGAATTTGAAAGATGTTATAGCGAAGCATTTTAATGTGATCGAGAGCTTTTGCTTTGTCGCAACCACGAATTTGGTTGTTATTAATGACTTGGGCCAAATTTTCTAGTACGAAGTCAAACTTCTTGAAAATATCGAGCGTTGAGCGCAAGTGAAGCTCAATCGTATCTTCTAGGAGTTGCTTGTCGGCGGGCGATGAATTTTCTTGCTGTGATGATCCCGAGGCTTCTTTTCCTTCTATGGGAGTCGTTATTGAGTCTGCATAGGTGCTAAAGGTGACGATTGATGGGGCTGATGCGATCATGCACCATAATAATATATTAATTCTATTAGAAAATTTCATTAAGTTTCCTCTTGCAATAACCCATTTATTTTTTGTTCGGCTGTAGAAAATATCGTACCTGAGAACAAAAAAAAGTCAATCTGGGTGGACAAATAGCAAAAAGAAATTAAATAAATAAGCCCCCATTTTAGCGGGGGCTTAAATCTAGATAATTGGCTAACGTAATTAGCAAGCAGCTTGTACTGTGCTACCTACTAAGTTACCAACTAGGCTTTCAACATATTTTGCGTGGTCTTTGATGTGCTCATAAATCCAAACACCGATGCAAAGTTCTATAATCTTGTTTTCTGCGTTTTTTGCATCATTGTGTAGATATTTGAAGTATGCAAGGATCGCAGCATAAGGAAGTGCAATTTTTGCGGCTTTTAGGAAGGTGCATCCTACTGATGGTGAATTATCAGCATCGATTTTTGTCATTTCAGTGCTGCAGCATGAGCCTTTTTTGTCTGCTGCTAAAACTGAAGGAGCTACGGCTGCGGTGATAACGAGAGCGCAAATCATTTTCAAAAATAATTTCATCGCTTGTGCCTTTTTTTAAAGGAGTTAATTATACTGTTATTAACGACGGGTATTAAGGTACACAACTACTTATTTATTTGTCAATCTTGAAACATAATTGGGTGAATTTTTTAATAATCGTGAGTAAGGATGTGCGTATGCTAAAAAATCGAATGTTAAAAGTTGTCTTGTTCTTGGGAGTTTTTTTGCTTGGCGCGAGTGGAACGAGTGCGTTGTATTATGCGTGGCGTAATAAATCACCATTCGATTTTTCGATGAATAAAATTAATGAGCATGAGGGTGTAGTGCCATTGGTTATACTCGGATCTGGGCCAGCATCGCTGAGCGCGGCACTATATGGCGCGCGGCAGAAAATAAAAACAATCGTTATTGCGGGAAATAAACCTGGCGGTGCGTTAACCGAAACAAGTTATATTGAAAACTGGCCAGGCAGACCAAAAATTCTTGGAACCGAAGTGATGAAGGATTTGCAGGAACAAGCTGTTCAGTTTGGCGCAGAAATTATTAGCGATGCGGTCGAGCGTGTTGATTTTTCACAATGGCCATTTCAGATCGTTACCGAAAGTGGCAGAACGTTTTACGCACTTGTGGTTATTATTGGAACAGGATCGACTCCCAAAACTCTCGGCATTCCGGGTGAGCAAGAATATTGGGGCAAAGGTGTAACGACGTGCGCAATTTGTGATGCGCCATTTCACCAAGATAAAGAAGTTGTTGTTATTGGTGGCGGTGATTCTGCAATAGAAGAGGCGATTCAGTTAGCTGCCTATGCAAAAAAAATAACCATTTTAGTGCGCAAAGATCGTATGCGTGCCGCAGCCGCAATGCAGGATCGATTGCACGATTATGCAAACATTGAAATTAAATATAATACTGAGGTGCGTTCAATAGTGGGCGACGGCGATTTGGTAACCGGAGTTGAACTTTTTGACTCAAAAACCGATACGCAATCAACTATGCAGGTAAGTGGGGTGTTTTTGGCAATTGGCCATGATCCGAATGCCGCATTATTTAAACAATATCTAAAATTGGATGCAGAAGGCACGATTTCGCTGGCAGATCGTACCCAGGCTACTTCGTTGGCCGGTATTTTTGCAGCAGGCGATGTAACCGATCATCGCTATCGCCAAGCAGGGGTTGCCGCGGGCGATGGAATAAAGGCGGCCCTTGATGCCGTTTCGTTTCTCCAAGAGCATGGGTTTAATACCACCGTTGCGCGAGAAATAGAAAAAAGAAGTAAGCCAACTATTGCTGAAAAAAGGGTTGAAGTTCCACAGATTAAGCAACTAGAAGAGCTTAAAGAGATAATCAACGCAGCAAAGGGGCTGGTGGTTGTTGATTATTATGCCCCTTATTGCCCAAGCTGCATGCGAATGTTGCCAAGCCTCTCAGCTGTGGCGGCAGAATTTGCAGAACAAGTAGCATTCTTAAAAGTTGATACGAGCGTTTCTCCCGAGATTGCGCAGGAATATCATGTTCCAACGATTCCTTGCTTGATGGTCTTTAAAGATCAGAAAATGATAGCGCGCATTAATCAGCCGATGAGCCGTAAACAGCTTGAAGAGTTAATGAATAAGCTTTTAGATCAAGAGGACGCATAGTTTTCTTAACAAATCGTAGATAAATAATTCAGAGAGCGGAATATCAAACCCGCTCTCTTTTTTTACTTGTTAATATTGCAAATAGAAATGATTAGGTGTTAAAATTTTTATATACATGTCAAGGCGCAGGGGAGAACGTATGTATAAAAAGGTAGGCAAGCGCTTACTTTTCGGCTTATTTACCGTGGTTTTTGTTGCTTGGTGGTCGATGATAGTCGGTTCATTTAGCGCTATAATGCCCGATCGCGTAGTTCTAGATAACCAAACAAAGTATTTAGATGGCGCGCAAATGGAATATGTTACCTTTATTTCTCAAGCGGGTACCGATTGCAAGGCAATGGAGCGCCATGGGATTTTGGTAAAAAAGCCAGGTGCAGAGGCTACTATCGTTGTATGCCATGGATTTATGTGCAATAAATTTGATATTTCGTTCATGCGCCGCCTTATTTTTCCCGATTATAATGTAATGATTTTTGATTTTCGTGCTCACGGTGAGCATGTCGAAGCGGACCATTGCTGCACGTTTGGCCGCGATGAAGCGCTGGATGTTGCAGGTGCGGCCAATTATTTGCATGCCCGTGAAGATTTAAAAGATGTGCCGCTTATCGCGTACGGTTTTTCCATGGGAGCGGTTGCAGCCATTCAGGCGCAAGCAGAATCTGAGCGGCAGGGGAAGCCTTTCTTTAAGGCTTTAATTCTCGATTGCCCCTACGATACGAGTGAAAATATTTTAAAGCGATGCATGGATCATCTTAAATTTTCGATTATGGGCTATACGTTCGATTTGCCGGGCAAAAAATTTCTGGAACGATACGCTTTCAACTCGTATGTGCAATCGATACTTAAATCAGTTTTAAAAACGGTAGCGCAATTGAATGCGACCGCTACTAATACCTATATTTATCCGGTAAATCCTGCGGAATCTATAAAAAACGTTTCGGCACCAGTTTTTTTGATCCATTGTTATAACGATGAGAAAGTGACAGTAGAAGCAGCGCATCATTTATATGATAATGCTGCGGGTTATAAACGACTTTGGATAACAAAAGGGCGCCGCCATTTTGATTCTGTGTTCTTTATTCCGGATAAATATATCTATAAAGTTCAACTGTTTATTCAAGACGTGCTATCGGGAAATATACAAAATAAACCACGTCAAAAAATACTATCAGATATAAAACAATAAGGGGGTGCATATGAAAATATTGAATGTAAGAATCGTTCTGCTGATTGCAGCGATCGGTTCACAAACTGTTTTTGCTGAATTATTTATTCCTCGATCACTCGAAGAATTCCGCTCCATTCTTAATAGTCATAATTTAGCGGTAGTTCATTTTAATTCGCACGATGCAGCAGCCGGTGAGCAAACCAAAGCAGACGATATAAAAAGAGCGTTTTTACAATTAAGCCAAAAGCCACGCTATAAAGACGCGATGGTTGCTTTTATTGGAGTAAATAGCTCTCGTTTGCCAGAAATTGGCGCTGCATATAAAGCGGCAAAAGAAAATGGCAGCAAATTAGTTCTTTTTCATGGCGGCGTTGCTATCCAAGAAAGCGATAAAGCTCTCACTAAAGATGAGATGAAAGATTATATTGAGCGTTATTTTGGCAAAATAATTGATGAAACGATAGAGCAAAATGCTCCATCAAGAATGCAGTCTTATAATGCTCGTGAATATTATCCGCGCCCGCGCCAAATTGTGCGAGAATATGCGCAGCCCGAATATTATTATGATGATGCGGATTATTATTATCCACGCGCGTATGGTCGACGTTACTACAACGATTATTATGGCGGTTATTATGGGCCAGGAATAGGATTTGATGTTGGAACACCACTTGGCGGTTTTGGATTTGGTTTAGGTTTTTAAAAATTGTTCTACCTCTCACGCTAAAAAAGGGCGCATTTACGTGCGCCTTTTTTTAATTCTTGAACCACTGAATTTAACTATGCTACGCTGCTGCCAGGTAAAAAAAATGAGCGTAGGAGAGCGTAATGGTCAATCAAAGAACTGTTGTAGTTTTACTGAGTTTATTGCTCAGCTTTATTTTTGTCGAAGATGTTTTTTCGATGGAAGGGGTTGAATCAACCCTTGTGCGTGAAGCGGCTGAAGAAGCTGGTGTTGTAGGCGCAGAATCTATAGGTAAAGCCGAAGCTGAGGCATTAACGCGAGAGGTCGCAGACTCAATGGGAGTCAGCGTTGAAGATATAAAAAATCTTCCCGAAGATGCAAAACAAGCGTTTAAGGATGAGCTCAAAGCGGCTTTTAAGAATGGCGATGTCACGAGTATTGAAAACGGTAAATTCGTAACGGAAAGTCCTCAATCGTTCAAAACATTCCTTTCAAAGGCTAAAGGGGATTTTGCCACACAAGTTGAAAAAATTGCTGAAGAAAAAGGTTTACCTTCATTAAGTAAAGCAACGCTCGAGAAATTTGGTGTACAAGCAGATATTCTTGAAAAATTTCCAATCAGGGAGCCTAAGCTCGAAATTCCGAATGTAGAAATCGAAGCCGAGCTGCTTTCGCCGGAAGACAAAGGAATACAAGAAGCCCAAGATACGCTTGCAGGCGACAAAGCGAATGCTAAGTACCTTGAAGAAACGGGCCAGACCGATTTGGAAAAACCGGCTCAAGAAAAAGTTATACAAGATGAGAAAAATGTTGACGTAAAAATTGAGGAAAAAGTAGAAGCTAAAACTAAAATTGTGAGCGAAGAGCAAGCAAAGCTTTCTGAAGCGCAGCAGCAAGTTTCAGCAAACGAAAAAGGAGGCGATCCAGAAAAAACTCTGGAAGCGAAAGATAAGCTCCAAGAACAAGAAACGAAAACGCAAGACGCACAAAAAGAACAAACAATTTCTGAGCGCCAAAGTTCCAAATCAAAATATGATCGAGCAAATAAAGAATATAAAGAAGCTCAAGCTAAAACAAAAAATGCAAAAGAAGAATTAGCAGAAGCAAAAAAGAATGGCTGGTCAAAAGAAGTAGTTGATAGTAAAGAAACTGCGTTAAAAAATGCACAAGAGAGTGAACGCACCGCTTACGAAGATTATGATTCAGCAAAAAAGGAATGGATTGAAAAATCGGGAAATTTTGAAGCGCTTGATTTAAAGGCGATCGAAAAAGCCAAGTCCATAATAAAAGAACATATCATTACAAGTATTATTTCTGGCTTTGCGTTTGCTATACCTAACTTTGTTATCGGACCGATAACCGAAGCTATGAATCGCAAGGCACAACTAGACCAGCTTCGTCAACCGCAGGCATTCGGAACCATTTGGATGCAAATACCCATAACATTTATAAATGATGGAGCGCCACTTTCATCGTTTATGCTTTATGTTGGGATTGATGCACAAAGTGGTTCAGAAGTTTCCAAGCGAAATGATGATGCCGATACCGACAGTTTTCTACAATATGCAAATTATTATGTATCAATTTCCGATTATGGTGAGCTTGGTCCAAATAATTTGCCAATTGCTATAACCGATCCTAGTTTTCCATTTCGCATGTTGCATCTCAATTCTGGTTATCATTTCATTAATGCGGGATTGCCAGCTGACCCTGAAAATCCTGCAATTCCCTTATTAAAAATAGATCCAAAGGGTAAAGCAAAGTTTCCTGTGCAGGAATATCTTGATCAACTTGGGGGAAGTGCACGCCAAGGAATAGCGGGTGCTGTTTATGAGGAAAGCAGGGAACAGGCCACGGGCTATAAAGGCGACATTGTCGTAGCAGATCTATTTGAACAAGGGAGTAATAAAAGTAGTACATTTGCTCTTAAGGAGGGCGAGGGGTATGGGAAGCTTTTAGCGCCCGCTATAATTGTTTTGCAAAATAGTTATGCGTTCGGCCCATTTAATCTGACCGGATTTTCTGCTTTAAATGACGACCAAATCAAACAACTTTCAAACGGGCAAATAACAAAAGCGATTCCTAATTATCCATATGTTTCTTATTCAGTTCCGCCGACCGGTTTCGTTTATCAAACAAAAGATACGCCAGATATTCAGGCGATTGTAAAACAGTTAGGATCCGATAATAAACTGAGCGCATTACTGCGTGATTACGTTGTGCTTGTTGATCCTAAAGCACCAACGGTATTGCAACCACTTTTAGTTCCAAGCCCTATAGGTTCGACGTACGGAACTCCTTCTTTACAACCCACGCCGAACGCTGGCGATCTGAGAATGGTAAGTTTGATTTCTGGAAACGTTTATACGTACGATGGCAATTCTTCAAAAGCAGATGCTAATTTAGCTCAAGCCGAATTTCCAATTGATGAAAATATTAGGATACAAGCTGCTGCAATGAAAGGCGTATATGATGCGCAATGGAAAGATGTTTCTGAACAATTGAAATATGGCCCATTTAAAATTGGTACCGTGCAATTGTCAATTGATAAGCAGTTGGCAGAGGCGGGAGTATTTGTTTACAAAGTTGATTCTCCATTAATTGAAAATGGTACAACCGATTATGTTGTTCCACTGATTATTGATGAAAATAAAAACTTAGTGGTTGGGCAGTTGCCAGATGATAACGTAAAGTTTTTTGTCAGCGTTATTACTTCACGCTTTTACGATAAAATGCTGAACCCGGCGCCAGAGCGAAGCCCGTTCTTCGTATATAAATCACCAACGGGAAGCTTTCGCTTGGTAGCAAGCTCTAAAGAGAATTCACAGTATGGAGATGTTGTTTTTAAAGGCGATAAAACTGCACTCTATACTCTATTTATGAATCCTGAAATAAATCCAACCAAACCGACACCAGACCAACAAAAAGCCTTGGCGAATGCGGGTGCAAAAACTGCTGACGGAAAATCGACGGTGGCTGCACAACTTCTGCCACTTCCAGCGCAATGGGCGCTTTCCGATCAGGGATTAGTGGTTGATCCAGCAGATCCTAAAACATATCTTGGGGCATTTATTAACCAAAAAGCACCGCAATTCAGATCGCAACTGGATGGCATTTTCACTGCATGGAAAAATAGCATGCTCAAAGATCCATCGCTCTTAAAAATTGAGCTCGGGCCGTATCGATTTACTACCGATCAGGTTCAGAATATAGAATTGTATGCAACGAGTGTTGATGATTTAAAAAACGGTAGTTACGTATATACAAGCGATCGTTGGCCGGCAGAATTTTTTGTGTTATCTGACGATAAAGATGGTACATCAAATCTTGGGCAAGAATATAATTTGGCTGCGCCGCAGCGCTATGCGATCAGTTTATCAAATGGGCAAGTACATGATGCGCAACAATCGGGCCAAGTAGTTGGCACTATTTCCGATCTTGATCAGCTTTTAGATCGTGCACAGCGTTCTAAAAAATATTTACCCAATTTATTAAAAAATATTCAGGCGACTCAGGGCGCTTACCTTCAAACGGTCGCTGAACAGCAATTTAATGAAAATACGATGTTTGGCAGATTTAGATTTTTCATTTCACAAGATGATTTGAAAAATGGGGCCTATATTTATGGAGATGCAACAGATATTAATGATCCTCTCAAACTGCAACCAAAAGAACTGCAAAGCCGCATTAAAAACTATTTTGTGACGATCGAAGGGCCAATCAACGACGAAAATAACTGGATATATGGAAACAAATTAAATGAAAATACCGTGCTCGTTATAAGCCTCGTTTCGGGTGCGCTTTATGATCGTGG
Organism: Candidatus Dependentiae bacterium; assembly: GCA_016191325.1. Lineage (NCBI taxonomy): Bacteria > Candidatus Babelota bacterium. The sequence continues at coordinate 425,650 of JACPOV010000008.1, forward strand.
AGGATCATATCAAGGAAACCTAAAAAGATTTGATCCATCGCTTGATACGGCGCAAGGATTCTTAGAAAAAATAGTTTCCTATTTAGAAAAAACATGGGGCAGTAATAATCCGAGTATTGGTCGATTAAAGGATCGCGTTAATGCGCTTACGAAGGCGTGGTTTGCTCAATTAGAACAAGAGAGAAAACAAATTGCGCAAGAGCGGGAAGCTGAAGAGAAAATCTATGCGCCGCTTTCAGCAAATACGATTGCAAATTTAAAGAGTGCGCAATATGTTCAAGATCTTTTGCAAATGCCAATACCTCGTTATTTAAAACTGCTTGGCGATGGAAAATATTATTTTGAATCGCCCGATGCCAAAGCTGGAGAAGATCAAACGCCAAAAGTTTACATCGATTATAATGTTGGTGAGCCTGGTAAAGATAATGGCATCGGCATGAGCTACGATAGTAATGGCGCAGTAATTGGGCGCTTTACCGGTTGGCTTCTTGAAAACCTTCGTGCGTATGCGGGAATAGTAATTGATGCAAATGGTAAACAGACGCTTGATATCGCAAGCGATCATCCTTCGATTCCAACCGATTCTATGATCAAGATCGATGCGGGCGGCATGGAAAAACTTCTTGGTCAGCAACGAATAAATCTAGGCAACGCTCAGCAAAGATTCGCAAAAAATCCTAATGACAAAGCGGCTGTACAAGCGCTTAATGATGCACTTTACAATTATAATAAGATTCAGGTTGCCAACGAAAGTGCACAAGCGGTAAAAGCGGCTAATTTGCCTGCATCTCCATCATTGAGATATGATTTTTATTATAATCCTGAAATAACTACCTATTTTGTAAAAATAAGTTCAGGCGGTAAAGAATATTATTATGATCTGGTTGGTGGATACGGATATTACGTTGATGGAAAACCCCGCTTGAGAGAAAATCAGGTTTTCATAAAAAAAGGTTCAACTAAAAATGAACTGTTCATTGCTGGGCAAGATGGCGTGGGGCTTTTCGTCGCATCGTATTTAGATGCGGATGGTGAGTATCACTTATGGTCGACGGCAGCAAATCCTGGACGTTCGAAAGATGGTAAATCGTATAGCTACGCGTTGGGAAGCGATGATGGACGCACCGCATTAATCCTCCAATCGTTAAATAGTGATGGCAGCATAAAGCAATATTCGGTTTGGCCGGTGGGAGATAATCAGCAGGCGAGTTTCTTGGCCGATTATAATCCCGGTTCGCTTTATTCTACCATTTTGCGCTATGCGCGAACGAATGGGGCGTATGTTAAGGCGGATGCTCCGCGTGCTCCAGTTATGGTTATTTGGAATGGCCAACCCGATCTTAATTTCCAGTATTTGCTGTATAACTATAACTTGATCGAATTGAAATCTGCTGGCAACGGTTCATTTACTGGTTCATATAAAAAAGAGGATGGAACTCCAGGCACCATTACGCTTAAAACGCAGGAAAAAACATATTCTCCGCTCGTGAAATCTCATTGGGTTGCGATAACCGATGGCGGCATTTCGTACGACTTTGTTTTCGATACGATGGTGCTTGATCCAAACGAACCAACCAAATGTGAAGTGAACGCTCTTGAAAAATTGAAATTGAGTTACTGGAAGCAATGTGCTTGGGGGCTTAACGTCGTAACCGATAGTCGTGGGCAAACGAGATTGGTGCACAAACTTCCATCGACCGATTCGCTCCAAACGGTTGATCAAACAATGGTTCATGGTGTTCCTGCCAATTCCGATGCGGGCAAAATTCTCTCCGATTCGCTCAGCAGACTTTCGTATGATGCGGCAAGCGATCGATTCGTTTATCAACTGAGCGCGACCGACAAAGGTTTTGCCTATTATCAGGATAAAATGAATAACTGGTTCGTTGATCTTGCAAATGGCGTTGTGTTTGATCCAACAATGGCAACCGCTGGTGGCGTTTATCCGGTGGGTGCATTGATTGCAAGCCAGCTTGATACGCTACTTGCTCGCATTAATCTTTCCGTTACTCTCGTTGAGGATCCTAATGGAAAACCTGGATATGATAGATTTGGCAATCCAATTATGAAGGGCAATAAGCCGGTTAAGCTTAAACCTGGCCTTGTTTATCGTATGCCGGCAAACAAGGGCAATCTCCCTGCGCCGCGGCCTGCGCAAATTAAGAGGCCCGCGCCGGTAAAAAGGAGTTCAGCACGGCAATTGCTTGCTCCAGTATCGCAAAAAAGAGCCCCCAGAAATACTCTTCGTCGCACAAAATAACTAAAAAGATAAAGTTGTTGCTAAAAGAGCCGAGTGGAAACTCGGCTCTTTGCATGTTATACTCTCAAACTAGAATAAAACATGATTCTTAATTGTTATTTTCCTGTTTTTTAGGTTTTAAAAAATAAGGAATATGCGTGAGGAAACGTTTATGATTACATTTCGGTTTAATGAGAGTTTGGTAGCTGATACGAAGGCACAAGGAATTGCATTCTTTATGCCGGCTGGCCAATCGTTTTCTAAAGAATTGCATGAAACGGCAAGTCGTTATTTTCCAGCAATGGAAGAGTATTTGAAGCAAATCGATTTTACTGGCCAAAAAAGTAAAATCGCAACAGCCTCGATTTCGGTAGACGGGCATCCTAAAACAATTTTCTGTGTTGGTTTAGGTAAAGTAAGTAAAAAAAATCATGTAGATATAGAAGTTTTGCGTCGTGCAACGGCGTCTCTTATTCGTGCAATGCAAGCGCGAAAAACAATATCGTGCGCCATTGAATTACCATCCGCAAAATTATTTGATATTTCAGATTTTGATTTAGCAAAAAATCTTATCATAAGTTCAACGATGGCATCGTATCGTTTTGATGAATTTTTTTCTGACGAAAAATCACGCGTTAATAAAAATTTGACCATTGATTGGTCGATTTCAAAAGATGCAAATAAAGATGAACTTGAGCGTGGGTATAAAGAGGGCGCAATTATCGCAGCGGCCGTAAATAATACGCGTCACTGGGTTGATATGCCGCCTTCACAATTAACGCCAACCGTATTAGTGAGCCATGCACAAGATATTGCAAAAGATAATAATTTGAAGCTGACCGTTTTTGGTGAACCTGAAATTAGAAAAATGGGAATGGGCGGGTTAGAAGCTGTTTCTATAGGTTCTGAACAGGATTGCAAGTTAGCGATCCTGGAATATAAAACCACCAAAAAAGATGCGCCAACAATTGCATTTGTTGGAAAAGGGATCACTTTCGATTCTGGCGGTTTGAGCATAAAACCTGCGCAAAGCATGGAAACCATGAAAGATGATATGGCCGGCGCTGCGGCAGTTATTGGTGCAATGGGTGTTCTTGCCCAACTCAAGCCAGAAGTAAATATTATTGGTTTAGTGCCAACGTCCGAAAACTTGCCAAGTGGAACTGCCACAAAGCCAGGAGATATTATCCGCTTTTATAATGGAAAAACGGCAGAAGTAAAAAATACTGATGCAGAAGGCCGCTTGATTCTAGCCGATGCGCTTTCTTATGCAGTGAAACATTATAAACCAGATGCTATGATCGATATTGCGACGTTAACGGGAGCATGCGCTTACGCTCTAGGCCCTTTCTTTACCGGTCTTATGAGTCAGCATGATGAACTTGCACAGAAAATTGAAAAAGCTGCGCAAACAACTGGCGATCGCGTATGGCGTTTGCCGATGGATGACGATTTCAAACCAGCTGTTGCCTGCGATGTTGCAGATTTGTGCAATAGTGGAAGTGCAAAATATCGCGCAGGAGCAATCACCGCCGCATTTTTCTTGCAATCGTTTGTGGACGATATTCCTTGGGCGCATCTTGATATTGCTGGCAGTGCGTTTGCAGTTCCTGATATTGCTTATTTTGATAAAGGTGCAACTGGCGCGGGATTGAGATTGCTTGTTGAGCTTGCAATGAATTGGAAACAATAATAGATAGATTGGAAAAATATGAAGAAATTTATTTTAATAGTCGCTCTTTTGAGCATTTCTGTTATCCGTGCAGTTGATGATGAGCGAACCTTTGAAAAAGGTGTGAAGAAGGCGCGTGAGTTTTTTCAGAATGCTTTCAAAGAAAATAGTAAGAAAGATCTCCCAAAAAGTTCTGACGTAAAACCAATGGGTCAAACACGGCCAATGCCTATTGTTCTTCAAAAAGAAGAAAAGCCAGCGATAATAATTGAAGAAAAGAAAGAAATAAAAAACGAGCTTCCTCAGATTGAGAAAGAGGCAAAAAAAATTGAACAAGAAAAGCAATCAACAACCGAAAAAATTAAATCTGCAATTGTTAATAATCCTAGAAGAATTGCTGCTGCAGTTTTGATAGCAGGTTTTTTTTGGATGATTTGGAATGCAGATTCTTCTGGCGGTGAGTCCTCTAAATAATAATTATATAACTAAAGGGAATATGCTCATGAAACATCATGGAGTATGGACAAAAAAAGCGAGCGTAGTGAGCATTGTAATACTTTCTTTAGCAACATTGAGCGCGAGCGCGATGGATCAAGCAGCGGAAATTACTCGAGAGGAAATGGCTGAGCGCGGGCAAACGGTGAGTTATGATATCAATGCTATTATGAGTGCAATTAAGCACAACGCAAAAAGCATTACGGATAGTGATATGGTTAAGCGCGCGAAAGAGTTTGTAAAGCCAGTGAGTGCACAATCGGAACCTGCGCCAAAAGTAATAGTTGATACAGTTCCTGAAATTACTGTGCAAGCAGAAGTTACACTGCCAAGTAATGAATCTCGCTGGAAACTTCCTAAGTTTGATACCGTTTCTTTTGCACCGCTTCTTGAAAATCAAGCGGTACTTTACGGAATCGGTGCAGTAGGGATTTTAACCGTTGGAACGGTTACCTACGTTCTTTATAAGAATGGCGTATTTACCAAAATTGCGACGATTGCAAAAAAATATCCATGGTGCACTGCAGCAGTTACCGGCACAGCAGCAATTGCAGCAGCGGCGGGGGTACTTTATTATAAAGGTGCCGATGCGCAAACGGTAATGAATTTCTTCTCGAATCTTAAAAAGCATCTTGTGAATGCACCACAAACATTTTCAGATTCAGTTAAAAAAATGGTAAAAAACATTTAAAACATAATGTTTTTTTAATTTTAAATAAGAGGCGCAATTAAAAAAAGCGCCTCTTATTTTTTTTCTGTTTTATTGTCTGATAATTCATGAATATGTTAAGAAATAAACACCGCAGATAAAGCTTTCTTGCGATGCGAAAGCGCACGGTAGTAGAGTGAACAACGGAATGGCTTCATTACTACTCATAATAACGTTACGATTTTAGAAGCGAGCGGTATGAAAAAATTTGGAATAGTATTGAGCGGAATTTTATTCATTAATACGCAAGGATGCGAGGGTAAGATGATTAAAAGGAAAAATAAATTAACCACTTACCAATCAAAACGTAATTTTTCACACACGCGCGAACCTCTTAATCCCAAAATAAATAAACGGAAAACCAAAAATTTAAAGTTTGTGATACAAAAGCACGCCGCATCGCATCTGCATTATGATTTTCGGTTAGAAATCGATGGAGTTCTTGTTTCGTGGGCAGTTCCAAAGGGCATTCCAACTAAAAAAGAAAAACGCTTAGCAATTATGACCGAAGATCATCCTCTGGATTATGCAACATTTGAAGGAACAATCCCGCAAGGGGAATATGGTGGCGGCACGGTCATGGTGTGGGATATTGGCACGTATAAAAATATAAAAATGAAAAACGGAAAACTCGTTCCGATTACCACCGCCTTAAAAAATGGACAAGTGGAAGTTCAACTAGATGGCAAAAAACTCCATGGCAACTATGCACTCATACGCTATAAAGATTCAGATAGAAACAATCAATGGCTTATGATAAAAATGCATGATGAGCCGGGCGCACCTCGCTCAAAGACCAATCAACGCTCCGCGCTGACCGGCCGAACCATGCAACAGATAACTAAGGAGAGCGCGCAATGAAACTAACTTTTTTAGGAACTCGGGGCAACATAAAAATTAAATCGAAACGTCATTTTCGCCATTCTTCATTACTTGTTGAATCCGGTTCATCAAAAATAATGATTGATGCGGGGCTTGATTGGAAATCAAAAATAAAAACGCTCAACCCTGATGCAATTTTCATCACGCATGCGCATCCCGATCATGCTGGCGGCCTATCGCCCAAAACGCCGTGCCCGGTTTTTACGACGCCTGAAAGTTGGCAGGAAATAAAAAAGTACGAAATTGAAGAATGCCGCCTTATAATGCCGGGCGATCCGGTTATAGCAGGAGATTTGACCGTGGAAGCGTTTGAAGTGATGCATTCGCTCAAAGCTCCGGCGGTTGGTTTTCGCATTTCGGATGATGAACATACTATTTTTTATGTTCCCGATGTCGTCAAAATAAAAAAAGAAAAAAAAGCACTTGAAGGAATTGATCTTTATATTGGTGACGGTGCGCTTATAAAACGTTCATTGCTTGTGAGCAAAAAAAAGAGTACCGATGTTGGTCATGCGCCTATTATTATGCAGTTGCAATGGTGCAAAAAAAATAAAATTTCTCGCATGATTGTTACCAATTGCGGCACCGAAATTACTTCAATAGATCCTCATGAAGCGGATACGATTATTAATCAATTAGGAGATCAGGTTCGGGTTATAACCATGATTGCGTACGACGGATTAAAAATACCGTTATGATTTTTTCTAACCGATCTGTTTTCTTATTTTTATTGAGCCTAAGTTGCGTAACATTCGCGCAGGGCGCGCAAAACACAGAGGAAGAAGGGATGAGTATTAAAGCGGGGCGCTACACGGTTGAAATTTCGCATCCTGAAAAAATTCTTTTTGCGCCAACCAAAATCTCTAAGGGCGATTTAATCGATTATTATTTTAATATCGCAGATTACATGATTCCTTATCTGAAAGATCATCCACTTACTATGGTGCGTTATCCTAATGGGATAAAAGACGAAGGTTTTTATCAAAAAGACGCCCCAGAATATTTTCCAGAATGGATTAAACGAGTTGCGGTAAAAAAACAGGAAGGCGGCTCAACGCATTATGTGGTTTGCAATAATCAAGCAACACTCGTTTACCTGGCAAATCAAAATTGCATAACGCCACATTTATGGTTAAGTAAATACGATAAATTAGAAAATCCTGATCGCATGATTTTTGATATCGATCCATCTATCAAAGATTTTCAAGTGGTTAAAGATGCAGCATGGATCGTAAAAAAAGAATTAGATCGTTTAGGATTAAAATCGTTTGTGATGACGACCGGTGCGCATGGCTTGCATATCACCGTTCCGCTTAATAGGCGGGCAACTTTTGATGAAGTGAAAGCCTTCGCGCGCGCAATTGCGCAAAAACTTGAAGAAGAAAATCCAAAAATAATTACCACAGAATTAAATATTAAAAAGCGTGGTAAACGCACATTTATCGATTATCTGCGCAACGGATTTGGGGCCACCGCGGTTGCTCCCTACGCCGTCCGGCCCATTGCAGGCGCACCGGTGGCAACGCCGCTTTCATGGAAAGAACTCGATTCAATTAAATCGGCACAAGAATTTAATATTAATAATATTTTTAAGCGATTGAAGAAAATTAAAGATCCATGGAAAGATTTTTTTAAGGTGAGGCAGTCAATTAAAAAATAAAAATCAATAGTATTTCGTGCAATTCTTTTACTTCTTTAAGTACATATTTTGAAGAAACAACTGGGCAATTTCATAGAAACCTGAAAAGAATGTGCGCTCTTGATCCTTACACGCTTTAGTTTTTTCATAAACGCTCTTAAAAATATTTCCGTCTTGTCCATGCTGAGTAAATGCAATCAGCCTGTATTTATTATGAATGTAATTCGAATCGCTCAGCTTTGCTAAAATAGCTTCACCGTCTTTCGACCCTTTCCAACGAAAAACTAAAAATTCTATAGCATTGCCAACCAACTGTGCCGCATTGGGCTCTTTTTCTAAATACTTGGCCAACTCTGTGCATTTGTCGATTCGATCTTTGGTTGAATAAGGCAAATCTTTTAATAATAATGGTTGAGTATTTAATACAAGTGCCGAAATTTCTGTGTTGCGCGGCAAGTAGTGGTTATAACTAAAACTCCTGTCTTGAGTATTGTAAATCCTCATTATGTAGGGAGTGACGCCATCGTTGGTAACCATTGGAAATAAATGTGGCGCATTTTCAGATGGCAAACTTATGCCAGAAAGATGTGGCAAGTTTGCGTTGCTTTTATGATCATTTGCATTGCTCAAAAAATAACACATTTCCATTGCTGTGTTATCTTTTAAATTATACATGGTCACTTTTGATTGACCAGAACACATAATGAGAAAGCGATCATTCTTTAGAAAATAATTTCGCAATCTTGAATGAGTAGTTCCTGTATAGGTAGACGGTTTTTCAAATTCTTCATCTATGTGCCATAGCGCATCAAGAGATGCTCGCTTTAATAGAGAAAGTTGCCCTGTTTTTTGATCACTTACTACGATTGTTAGTTTATCTCCATCTAGGGACTTCCAAACTGCATGATCCTGTTTTTTTGGTGGCAGAGTGCCAACCGCAAATGAATCATAAAGTGTTTTATCAATTTCATAAAAATTATTTTGGGAGGGAGCGGTATCTTTTGCTACAAACAAAATAGTGCTTTTCTCTACACTGAGCGAGGTGCTGCTATCAATAGGGAATCTATTCTCGACAGGTATTTGTGAAAGAATTGCTTGCTGTAGTGGAATAGGTAGAGCAGAGATTCGCTTAGAAAGTTTTATGCTTTCAGGTTTAGTATCTTTCTTTTCTAGCAAAGAGAATCCTGTGCCCGCATATTTTTGATAAATTATTGGGTTAGTAAAAGCCTTATTTGTAAATGAATTAAAAATCTGTGGGCGTTTTTCCATCCCAGAAATAGCAAAGACGTACATTAAGACGGTTAATAAAATAATTTGCGAAGAAATCATATCCTACAATTCAATAAAAAAAATTCATTCAGTAATTATTGTTTAATAATAGTCGATTTATTAATATTATCCACTGATTTTAATTAAATTCGGTAGGGTTCATAATGTGGGGAGATCAGGGTTGAGGGTTTGGGGGTATTTTTGGCAATTGCAGTCGCGCCACATGCGGTTCGCCCAATTGCAGACGCACCGGTGGCAACGCCGCTTTCATGGAAAGATCTCGATTCAATTAAATCGGCGCAACAATTTACGATAAGGAATATTTTTAAGAGACTCGATTCGATCAAAGATCCATGGAAAGATTTATTTAAACTGAAACAAATCGATTAACCTTTGAATCATTAAGTATTATTTTTTTTTCTGAATCTGAACTTTTAAGAATTTTTTTAACTCAGCTTCAGAAAGACGGGGATTGCCTTCTTGAAGTAATGTTACTGTTCTACTCTTTATAGCATTCAGGATATTGCCATGTACGCCATCCTTTGTTGCCAGAACAAATTGGGCGCGATTTTTTAGCTTCAGCGTTTTCTTTGCATAAGCCGCATCATTAATTTCTTGCAGCAATGTTATGCCGTCTCGAGCTGAAGGCAAAAAAAAATCGGAGGTATCAATAAATTTCAATGCTCGTTGAGTCCATGCGATCGCTTTATCATTCAATCCCAAAATGAAATGATCGGTTTTTGATAATGCATCGGCGGGCAATTCTTTTTGCTTTAGTTCCGCTTTTGTGGGGATTCTTACAGAAATGTGCTTAATGTTGATTTTGTGATTTTTTGAAAATCCCTGCGTAATTGATCCTTCTTCTTCGATCTGTTCCCCTTTGATTGGCCATCCATAAAGTACTTCTTCATCAATATTAAAAAGCGCGCTTATAAAATGTTCACTAAGTTCATGCTTTTTTTCACTGTATTTAGAAACCTTAAATAGGAGTGGAATCAAATGCGGCGTTTCTGCAAGGGGTTCAGCTATGAAATGCAACTCATGGCATCCTTTTTTGTTTAATTTATTAAGCGTTTTGGTATCAAGGTGATAAATTTGGCTACGTTTTTTCATCGCCATGGTATGCGATATGCAAATCATTGTTTCAATATTTTTACCAGATTTGAGATCCAGAATATAGAGCGATGGCACTACGTAATGTCTATGAACTTGCTTGTCAGTATAATAGCCAGTTAATGGGTTAATGAAAAAAGCATGCGTTTCTGTTTTTAAAAATTTTGAATATAAGGATGAATGGAAGCACTTATCCTCTAATTTGCACTGTTGTATTTTTTTGGTCTGAGTATCAAAAAAATGTACGACCTGGCCATGCGTTTGCGCAATTTCCATCGTATTTACGGAAGTAGCAAGTTTTTGCGGTAGACTCAATTTATTTGTATACGCTAAAACTTTGTCGTCGGACCCATCAGCATGAAAGTAGGTTGATTCAGCAGAAGACGGTTTATCGAGGCCTATTGCCAGATTTCCATTTTCATCAACTGCGGCATATTCATTTTTGCCACACCGTTTAAAACTATGCGGTGGAATATGCGCCGAAAGCAAAATGATCGATTGTAATTCTTTTGGCAACAAACCAATTTTATCAGGAAGAGTGGGCACTTCATGATTTTTTTCCATAGCCGTTAATTGAATAGAAAAGATGAAAATAAGAAAATAATGTAGAATCATTTTAAAATTCCTTAGGTGTGATACATGGTGCCTTCTGAAGTTTAACGAAAGCCCAAAGAACAACTATCCATTTCTATTATGCGCGACGCAGTTCATAATGAGGCCGATCATTGCAAGACTACAAATAAGAGAAGAGTTTCCGTAGCTTATAAAGGGCAGGCCGATACCTTTTGTTGGCAACATCCCGGTGGTCACCGCAATATTAATCGTTGCTTGTAGGCTCGTCATCGTTACGAAACCAAGTGTCACGATCATGGCAAACGGATCGGTCAACTTCGAGGCTATGCGCATCCCAAAATAGAGAAATAAAATATAAAGAAGGATAATAAGAAGGGCACCAATAAACCCGGTTTCTTCCGCAATAATGGCGAAAATAAAATCGGTATGCTGCATTGGCAAATAAAAGAATTTTTGGCGAGAATTTGAAATCCCAACTCCCCACCAACTGCCCGATCCGATAGCAATGAGTGATTGAATAAGTTGAAAACCGGAACCTTGCGGATCACTCCATGGATTAAAAAACGTCGTAATTCGTTTTAATCGGTAGCTTCTCATATAAATGAGTGCAGCTCCCACTGGAATACTGAGTGCTGCTGCGCCCAAAAGCAATTTTGTATTTATTTGCATAATAAAGAAAATAAGAAACACGGTAAGTGCAAGGGTTACCGTCATACCAAAGTCCGGTTGCTTCAGGAGCAATAAGCATCCCGCTCCAAAGAGAACCAAAAACGGGATATAACTTTTTATAGAATTTCGCTTGCCAGTCATTTTGGTTAAATAGGCAGCAAGGTACATTAAAAGCGTAATTTTCAAAAGTTCACTGGGCTGAAATGAAAAACCGCCTAACGACAACCAACGATTTGAACCATGAATTTTCAGCGTTAAGCCGGGAACAAAAGTAAGCGCCGTTAATCCTAAGGCACCAAGATAAAAAAGAGATGAGCATGATTCGATGATCGATAATGGTAGGAAACGAGTAATTAATAACGCAAAAAAGCCAAGCAGAATGCCAAAACATTGTTTTTTTACAAAATAATGCGCCGATCCGCATTTTTCCAGCGCGAAAACAGAGCTTGATGAATACACAAAAATCAATCCGAGTACCATGAGCGCACAAACTACGCCTAAGAAGATGCGTAAATCTGTTTTGAGTCGTTTTTGCTCGCTATACATACTTTTATTTCGTTTCAGAAGGTTGCTCTAGCCAACTTTCATGAATGCAAACTGATTTATTGTTGTTGTTGACCAGAGTGCCATAAAAAATTCTTCCCTTAAAAAGCGGTTCACTTTTATAGAAAGCATTATTACCTAGAAATTCACCACGCTTATTTTTTTTAAATTCTTCTAGTAAATGCGGCTTTAAATTTTGCTCACTTATAACTTCTACATAAGACTCAATTGGAAACTGATCATCTAAATCAAAAAGATTTACTGCAGAATTTGGAAGCGGCTGTTCAAGAAAGAATTGTTCATTTTTGAATGGCCCATTCAAAATTTGCATTACTCGAGGATCATTCGTATTACTATGAGCGTTTTGTGGAGTTTTACGAGGTTTAAATGCAGAAAACCAGCCAAAAATAGATTTTTTGTACGATTTGAAGATTGATTTTGGATCTTGTGCATTCATTGTTGAAAAAAAAGTTGAAATACAAAAAATAGCGACTAATTTTGTTTTAATCATGTATTCCTTTTTTATTTGAATAACTGCTTGACTATAAAAATGTGCTTTAATTTAATCTTATGGTGCAAGCTTACCGATTATTTTTTCTTGCCACAATAGTAATTCGAAGATATGAAAAAAAGAGGGAATACATATGAACTATCCAAATTTATTACCGTACGATCAAGTTTTTTGGTACTTAGAAAAAAATAGAGTTCGCCCCTTAAAAGAATCAATAAAGACCGATGTTGTTATCATTGGTGGTGGCATGGCGGGTCTTTCTGCCGCGCAAGTCTTTGCCAAGCGCGGATTAAGCGTTGTTCTGCTCGAGAAAAATTTTTGTGGCTCCGGCGCTAGCGGTAAAAGTTCAGGATTTATCACGCCCGATTCGGAATTGCCGCTTCGTACTTTTAAAGAAAAATATGGGGCTCAAGAAGCGGGAAATCTTTGGAATTTCATTCTTTCGGGCGTCAACATCATTAAAGAAAACATAAAAAAATATGATCTTGATTGCGATTATCAAGAGCAGGATACGCTCGTTGTCGCCAACGGCGAGCGCGCTTTTAAAAATGAAATTATGCGCGAATATCAAACGCGCCAAGAACTTAATTATGAAAGCCGGCTATATACGCACGATGAGATCGGGCAAGTAATAACAGGCGCGAATTATTCTGGCGGCGTACGGTATGCAGATACATTTGGTATTCATGCTTCTCGCTATTGCGGGGGCATGAAAATGGTGCTTGAAAAAATGGGCGTGCGCATTTATGAAGAAACACCAGTGATAGATATCAAAAATAATGAAGTGACCACGTTTGGAGGAACGGTGCAAACTGAGCATATTATTGTCTGCACCGATCGTTTTGCTCAAGCTTTACCGCTATTGAAAAACAATTTGTATCATGTGCAAACAACTCTTATGATTTCTGCACCGCTTTCAGATAATCATATAAAGCAAATATTTCCCGATAAGCTGTGCATGGTTTGGGATACCGATTTGGTCTACCATTATTATAGAATTACTGGGGAAAATCGATTACTTTTGGGCGGAGCGCGGCTCATTGATACCTATGCAAAAAAAGAAACGCACGATAATACGCGCACAGCCACTATACTTGGAAATTATTTTGCAAAAAAATATCCGCAGGTTCCGGTTTCATTTGAATATATGTGGCCAGGATTAATCGGGGTGAGCAAAGATTTATTTCCGTTGGCAGGGCGCGATAGAGAAATGAAATCGGTCTATTATATTGCAGCCGCAACGGGATTGCCTTGGGCCGCGGCGCTTGGGGCGTATAGCGCCGATTGCATGCTTGATAATAATGCAGCGTTTGATTCTTATTTTTCGCCTTATCGTTCATTTACGCTCGGCCCAATAGCTAATCATTTGCTTGGAACGCGATTAACGTTTGCATTATCAAACTTTTTGACCGTTGGAAGTGTTTAATAAAAGTATTATAGTTGCGTTAACACTTTTATTAATTCAAAAGCATCAGAAATCAAAAATGAAAACGCAATTACTATTTTTACTTAGTTTTTCACTGCAGAACCACGCAATGGAAGATGTGAATAAACCTATGACTGTTGAAGAAGAGCTTTCTTATTTATCTAATCAAGTAAAAAATATTGACGATGTTCCTTTTTACGCAGCAAAAATAATTGAAAAATTACATGCACAGCCATTGATAAACAGAAATTTCACTAAAGAAAAAATCCATGATGAAAAACAGTTATTTCCTAGATCTAACGATCTATTTATCTATGCAATTCTAAAAAAATTAAATAAAAATACGTCAGCAAGAAAATTTGATCTTGAGTTTGGTTGGGGTTTAACTATGAAAATTCAAAATCCAGAAGAATCGATTGATTTTAAAGAGCTTCTCGAATCGTATGAAAAAATTATAAAAAAAGTAAAAACCGGATTAACAATACACCCAGGAACGTCATCTACATTTCTATCCAAGAAACCTGCATTTAAAGGTGAAGGTAAATTGCTAGCTCTTATTTGTTATAGGTTAAACATAGGAATTAATTTCCCTATGACCGATTGGGCTGGCTGTAAGATAGAGCCCGAAATGTTTTGCGTTACAGTACAAACCGAAGATCTTTCAGATATTAAAAAAAAATTAGGCCTGGCTTAGTCAAAAAAGGGTGAGAAACTGCGTAAAGCATTTAGCGTTTATTCTATCTTGAAGAAAAACAAACTGGAAATTCAAAATTCTTAATTTAGTAAAATAAGCGTTTTCATTGTTAACGAATATATAAAAGCTTTATGAGTTTTGGCAAATCACCTTTTGCACGATCACCTGCATTCAATCGATCAATAATTTCATGCGGATAAAGCCAGTATGATTCTATAAAATCATCTTTGTTATAGAGCGGTTCTGTGTCTAATAATATTTCATATACGTTCATAAAACCTGAAACCGAATGGTTATGCGGCGTAAAATAACCTATTTGTTTATGTTTTAATTCAGAAATATCGAGATTCAATTCTTCTTTTGTTTCTCGCGCAAATGCTTCAACATAACTTTCTCCAGACATCACATGCCCACCAACGCTGGTATCGAGAGCTAAAGGGAAAAGTTTTTTTTGCGCAGTTCGTCGCGGAATCCAAAGTTGCCCTTGAGAGTTTTTAATAAATCCGTTAATGCCACGATAATTATGCAAATTATTTATATAAATTGCAGAGCGATATTGAGCACCGATTACGATATCTTGATCGTTTATAATATCTAGAAGTTCGTCATCTTGAGTGTTAATTACGTCCATATATTCTTTCAACTTTTTCAACCATGGAAGGATCAATAAAATAGCCTGCGCCGTTTTCATCTTTGGCAAAGTAAACGTTCTTGTTAAAAATCTTATCAACGGATGCTGTATTTCCGTAAAAATATATGAAGGGGCCGCCCATAAGTCGTTCCGCCGTATCCTCAACGGTGACTACCGTTCCTTGCAAAACGCCGCCAGTATATACATACTCGGCTCCTAGTATGAGGATAGGTCCTTCGTCTTTTAATAGACGATTTTGGTTTTTCATAGCATTCACACAAAACGGTAAAATGAGCACTAAAACAAGATATTTTTTTAGCATAAAGCTTCCAGCAAGTTTATATATATTTTCCCCAGTTTAAATAATTCCTGAAATCATTGCACGTTTTTTACGGCATTTCCTAAGGTAAAATGCCGGGCAACACGTCAAATGAACATGCTGAAGGGCAGGGTACATCTAAAATTGAAGCAAGCGTTGGAGCGACCTGCTGAACAAAAACCGACTTTTGAATTTGCTTATCAGAAAGAACAGTTGGTTGATAAAAAATAAGAGGCACATGAACATCATATTCATAGGGAGTTTTGTGCCCCGCGCCGGTGGGATATTTGCTCACAAAAACATAGGGATACACTTGGAAAATTAATTGCCCACTGCGGCCAGGAAAAATCTGGTTTTTGTAAAATTGGCAAATATCGTGTGGGCCAAAATTCGCTTTTTCAAGATCTTTATAGGTCCAAACTTGTTTAATGCCCGATTTTTTCTTCAATGTTTTTTTAAGTAAATTTTCTGCTGTTTTTTGCTTTTTTTCATCTAACACTTTCCATACCGATTGATTGAAATAAATATTGGGCGTATCTATTTGGTTAATGAGATTTTTGATGCCGATTTTTTTTTCAAGCATCGCATTTAATTCGTTTGCAAGCTCTATAGTGTTAATTCGTTTGGCAAGAGAAAATTTTTTCTCGTTCAGTAATTCGACAATCGGCATGCTCCCATGATCGGCAGTCAGAAGAAAAAGTGTATCTGCTGGATTCACTTTTGTTCCGACTTCTCGCATAAATCTATCGAGTTGCGCATCAAGATGATAAAGAATATCGATGTATTCCTTACTCGTATTGCCAAAAAGGTGCCCAACTTTATCCACAGCGCTGAAACCGATCCATAAAACAATGGTCGTAGCAGTTTCTTCTTTCAGTAAATGCTCCAAGCAATTGAGTGCACATCCAAGAACCAGTTCATGCGAGAGCGGCATTTTCTCAATTAAATTATAAAATGTTTTTGGTTCGGTTTCATCTAGCGTTTGCATAACATCAAGTACCGAATCGGTTTTTGTATAGTTGTACGAGTTTGGATTTGCGCAGGAATAAGCTTTATTTGGTGATGGAAAAAAAGGCTTCCAAGCATATGACGTTAATTTTTTTTTATTATCTGCATTGTAAGTGGTTAACCAATTGGGAAGTTCATCAAAATAAGCTTTGCTTGATGTGTATTGCCCCGCATTATCATCAAACCAAATAGCTTTACCCATTTTACCCGCCATTGCGGTAGCCGAACGACTTTTTCCGGTAATCGAATAGACCGCAAACGAACGGTTTGGGCCGCTTGCAATTTTTATCTGATCGCAAATGGTATCAACCATGGTATTGCGCGTTGATTTTCCAAATGGGTAGTAACCGGTTGGTGAAAATACCGCGGCATTTTCAGGTGTATCGGCATCGGCAGTAATTTTATTGCCATCTTCATCTGGCCAATCGTTATTAGTAATTCCATGAACGGAAGGGATAGTTCCTGTTACTAATCCGGTATGGCCCGGCGCTGTTCCTGGCATACCATGCGGCCAACATGCTTTATGATAAATGATCCCATTATCGATTAGTTTTTTAAAGCCGCCGCCAAAATTCGGCGCGATTTTCATAAAATTATCATACGAAAGTTGATCAACGACAAATCCGATCACCAGGCGTGGTGGTTGGGATTCAACGATGGAGAAAACAAAAAACAGAAAACCAATTAATTGTACTAACAGCGTTCGCTTCATATAACTCCTCTAATTTATCATTCAAAATAAACGAGGAGTGGTACGAATATATAGAGATGGGTAATAATTATGAAATCGTGTAATGCTGCGCGACTAACTCTTTAAATCGTTTTCCGCGCATTTTGTAATCGGTAAAAAGATCGAAGCTTGAGCCGCTGGGAGAAAAAAGAACCGGCGTTTCTTCATTTGCAAATGTTCTGCATGCTTCAAACGCCTCTTCAAGTGTTGGTGACGCATGCGCTTTTATTGCACGCGCATTGCACCACTGCGCAAGTTGGTCAGCTTCTTTGCCAAAACAAATAACCGCCTGCACATTTGCTGGTAATTGTGCAATCAATTGAGATCTATCGACTCCCTTACTCAATCCGCCCAGCATGAGAATCAATGGCCGATTACTAAATGAATCAATTGCTGCTAATGTTGATTGTGCTAGAGTTCCTTTAGAATCATCAAAAAAAGTAATTCCTTCTTTTGTGGTAATGCGCTCTAACCGATGGCTGAGTACATCCGAGTCGAAAGAAATATTTTTTATCAAATCAAGAGGCTTATTTAAAATGTTTGTCGCCGCTGCAACGACGATCCAATTTTGGATAAATGAATGTTTGGGCAATTCATTGATTGAAATAAGAGGTTTCACTAAGCCGTTTTGATACACAACAATAGTGCCATCTTCGATCCAAAATAATTTATGCGGTATTATTGCGCCTAATTTGTTTAAATCAATCTTGTATTGAGAAAAAAAAGATAGAAACTGTGGGGCGCAATCCAAATAATTTTTAATCGCATCAAACTTTAAAAGCTCCACTGGCAGCAATGCATGTTGCCCAGCTTTTTGGTTGCAAATAAGGTTGAGTTTTGCTTTCAAATATTCTTCCATCGTGCCGTGTCGATCAAGATGGTTTTGATACAAATTTGTCCAAAGAGCAAGGTATGGTGCAAATGTTTTGCAATATTCAAGCTGGAAACTAGAAAGTTCGAGAATGGCGCAATCAGTATTTTCTTGGTGCGTAATTAGATCGAGCATCCCCGTTCCAATATTGCCGCCCGTTGAAATACGCATTGATGATGAAAGTAACGTAGAAAGAAAATGGGTTGTTGATGTTTTTCCTACCGTTCCCGTTATTGCAATAATTGGTTTTTTAAAAGCATCAGAAAAAATGTCCAATTCACTCAAGAATTTAGAGCGATAATTTTTATAATCCCGTAAATCTATTCCAGGGCTTGGAATAATAAGATCATTATTATCGAGAAACTTATTTTTTTGCTCTTCCCCAAAAAGGGTAATGGAACGCTGAGCGCAATATTCTTTCTCTTGATCAGAAAGTGATCGCTTCTCCATTACCGATAATTTAATAGGATAGTCAGAAAAAAATTGCGCAACAGATTTGCCGACAACGCCAAAACCCCATATGCCAACTTTTATCCCTTCATTCAGGCCTTTATGCATCATCAGTGACATCTCCTTTAATAGTCCCAAAATAACACAACATGCCTTGAGTTCCAAATGCAGGAATCTTTTTTCTATCAAATTGTAAATAATATTGTTCGGTACTTACTGGAACTAAAGCAAACATGATCCTGTATTTGGGATCCATATAAACGATATTTTTGAAGTTAGACCAGTTTTCCGGAAGAATTTTAGGAAGGTTACTGATAATTTGGGGCCCAGAAAACGGCTTAAATGGGATTTCATTATCGCTATTTTTTGCTTGCAGCAATAATTCGTTACCCGCATACGAACCCAACTTAGATTTAACTGTTTCTATTTTATCAAATTTTAAAAATGCATTGAGTTTTTCATCTTTATCCATGGATAGTAAACGACATGAACCAATAAATAAAAGTGATAAAAAGACTATGCGGCAGATCTTCATATGAGAGCTATTTAGGTTTTAAATTAGTAGAAGGACCATTTGCATAAGAAAGTATTATAAGTTTGTGACGATCTATATATTTCTTTTCGTACCGATCCAAAATATCAGATCTATGAAACATTAACTCTTCAGGGCAATTTGAAGGTAAGGGTCTTACTGAAAACATAATTCTTTGGGCTGAATCGGTAAAAATAATCTCTTCAAAAAGTGGAAACAGTTTTTCAAAATTTTTCTGCAACGTTGTGTCGAGAGCAGAAAAATGATCAGGGCTCAAGGTGGTCGCATCTTTATGCTCTAACGGGAGCTTAGCTCTTTTTAATAGAGCTGTACCAGCCTTTTTGCCAAACAGATCTGTGACGAGTCTGTCATCTGTAAAAACTGCAAGGCACGCCAATTCTTTATCCTTCTGATTAAGGGCGGCATGGGATTCTAATTGAAGCAAAAGCAGTGCAAGAATAATTTTTTTCATATTGGTCGCTCTGTTGTTAATTCTAGATGAAAAGAGTTAGTGCTATGGAAATTGGTGCAAAGACCATGTTTTTAGTATACTTATTTAAAGGCTGTTTGCAAAAAATTGATATTATGAAGGACATTCATGGTCGACGAAAAATCACCCGTTAGCTTTAAAGATACCCTTAATTTACCGACGACCACATTTCCTATTCGCCCAAATCACCTTGTTGATGATCCGGTACTCCTCGAGCGCTGGCAAAAAGAAAACCTCTACTCAAAAGCTTTTAAGCTCAATGAGGGCAACGAAAAGTTTATTTTGCACGATGGCCCTCCTTATGCAAATGGGCATATTCACTTGGGGCACGCCTACAATAAAATTCTTAAAGATATTGTAAGCAAATCCCAGCGAATGGCTGGCAAACATGTGCCCGTAACTCCAGGATGGGATTGCCATGGTTTACCAATCGAAATTAAAGTTACCAAAGAAAACCCTGAGCTTCATGGGCTTCCTCTCTTGCAAGCATGCCGCGCCTATGCACAGCAATGGATCGACGTGCAACGTAAAGAATTTAAACAACTTGGCGTTGTAATGGATTGGGATCATCCTTATTTAACCATGAATCCTAGTTATGAAGCGGAAACGATTCGCGCATTTGGCACCTTTGTTGCCGATGGGTATATGGAAAAAAAGAAAAAAACTGTACCTTGGTGTTTTCACGATCAAACAGTACTTGCAACTGCTGAAATTGAGCATAAAGAGCGTAAAGATCCTTCAATCTACGTTCGTTTTCCGCTCGCTGCAGAATCGATTAAAAAACTCTTTCCTGCTTTAGCTGGAAACAAAATAAACCTCCTGATTTGGACAACAACTCCTTGGACGCTTCCGCTCAATCGCGCGGTACTTGCAAAACCAAGTGCAACGTACGCCGTAATTAAAGTGGGCGAAGAGTATTTAGTTGTTGGAAAATCGCTTATCGAAAAAGTAATGGCACTTAATAATGCAACACCCCAGATAGTTGCGGAACTTAAAGGGGAGCAACTAGCAAGTGCTCAAGTCCAACATCCATTTATCGAAAATTTACGCGTTCCAATTATTGCTGACGATTCAGTTTCACTTGATGATGGTACTGCATTTGTTCACTGCGCTCCCGGTTGCGGCCCTGAAGATTACGAAGTCGGTGTCAAAAATAACCTTGAGATTTTTAGCCCAATTAGTGCCGATGGTAAATATTTGCCCGGCATTGAGCCTAAAGAACTGGAAGGAATGCTCGTTACCGACGGCCAAATTTGGGTAATAAAAAAATTAGCTGAACTCAACCGTATGTGGTTCAAAGGCTCAATAAAGCATAATTATCCGCATTGCTGGCGCTGCCACAATGGGCTTATTTTCCGCGCAACAAACCAATGGTTTTGCAATTTATCCCATGGCAATTTAAAGCAAAAAGCACTTCAAGCTATTGAAAAAATAGCATTTCTGCCTGAACGCAGCGGTAATTTCCTTCGTGCGACGATTGAAGGGCGCCTTGAATGGTGTTTATCTCGCCAACGCAGTTGGGGCGTGCCAATTCCTGCAGTACTTTGTACGCAATGCGAGCATGTAATAATTACACCTGAATTGGTAGAATTTGTTGCAAAAGGTGTTGAAAAAGAGGGGATTGAATATTGGCAAGATCTTAAAATGCACGAACTGCCTTTTAAGCTTAAATGCCCAAAATGTTCATCAACAACGTTTGCTAAAGAAAAAGATATTCTCGATGTGTGGTTCGATTCTGGCATAAGCCATTATGCAGTATTGAAAGAAAATCCAGCCCTCCGCTTTCCTGCCGATATGTATCTTGAAGGAATTGATCAGCACCGTGGATGGTTCCAGAGTTCATTGCTCACAAGCTTGGTGCTTGAAAAAGAAGCGGCGATGAAAAGTATTTTAACGCACGGATTTACGGTCGATGAAAAGGGGCACAAGATGTCCAAATCGATTGGAAACGTCGTGAGTCCCGATGAGATGATCAAACAAATCGGTACCGATGGATTGCGTTTATGGGCTTCAAGCATCGATTATTCTGGTGATGCGATCGTTTCAAAAGAATTGATCGGCAACGTTTCAGAAGTGTATCGCAAAATTCGCAATACCTGCCGCTTCCTGCTTTCAAATCTTTATGATTTTGATGCAGAAAAAGATTTGATTCCCCTTGATGAAATGATGGTAATCGATCATTATGCGCTTGAGCAACTTTATTATTTAAATGCCTCAATTCGTGCAGCGTATGAAATTGCAGATTTAACCGCCGTGTTTCACAAACTTTCAGATTATTGTTCAAAAGAATTGAGTTCATTCTATCTTGATGTTATCAAAGATCGTTTGTACACCGAGAAAGCCAATGGTGCCAAACGTAGATCAGCGCAAACTGCGTGTTGGTATATTCTTGATACGCTGACGCGTTTAATGGCTCCCGTACTTTCATTTACCGCTGAAAATATTTCCGATGTGTATCAAAAAGAGAAAAAAGATTCGATTCATCTGCAGCCATTCACAAACCTTGCCGATATCTGGCAATCAATGATCGCGCGCACCTCGCAATCGTCGGTTCAAGGAATCGATTGGTATCCTTTTGAAGGGCGTGCACAGGAAACTGCAGACGCAATTCGTAAATTGAGTTTCGTTACCGAATCGCAAGAACAATGGGAATTATTAAAAGAAATTCGCAGCGCAATACTCAAAGCGATTGAAGAAAAACGTGCAGAAAATCTTATTAAACATTCGCTTGAAGCGCGCGTATCGGTCCATTTCAATTTCGACGAACACCGAAATGAAATTCTAAACGATTTTTTTGCAATGCTTGAGCGCCACCATGAAAAGATTGATGAATTTTTTCAAGAATTCTTGATCGTTTCGCAATTTCAGGTAGAGCTTTCGCCAAAGAAATTAAATGAATCTGATTTGAAAGGCTTTTCTCTCATCGTAGAGCATGCACGAGGAAATAAGTGCCCTCGCTGCTGGAAATGGGAAGAGAATAATAACGAGTATCATTTGTGCAATCGCTGTAAAGAAGTTTTGACATAAATAAAAGAGGAAAAGCTATGAGAAAAAGAATTATTCTCTTAACTATTTTAACTGCTATAAAGATGAGTTATGCAAACCCTCAATTAATAAAAATGGCATCACAAGAAACACTCAAGGAGCGCTTAACACAAGCGAAATTTGATGACTTTGCTTGTGTAACAAAAATTCACGAAAAGCTTGGAGATCAAGAAGTTTGCGCGGCTGGCCTCTATCTTACTGTCCAAATCGCACTCCAGGATGAATATGTTAAGCATCGTAAGGAAAATCCTGAGTTAGTAAAATCAATGCTAGAATCTACCACACAAATTATTCAAACGCTTGTGCCTGATTCACCAGAGTTCTTAGAAGAGCTATCATCGCCACTTCTTATCCAGTCCAGTAAGTGATAAAAATAGATAAAAAAGGGAATATATGAAAAAGGTAGTAATTAGTTTAGCTTACTTAGTGCTGTCTACAATGAATAATGCTATGACGACGCTCGTAACATTGCCAGATTCAGAAACCATTAAAAAACGTTTAGAAGCTTTACAACTTAATGATCTTGTAAGAGTAACAAGCATTCATAAAAAATTTGGTGGAAAAGAATATTATCCAGTTGGTGTTTATCATGGAACAGAAATCTCAATTGACGATTACAACCAATATTATAAAGATAGCCCTAAGTTGCACGATTTAATGCAATCATTCGCACCAATAATTGTTAACACCATTCTGCAAGATCATCCTGAAGCAATAAAAGAGTTGATTGAATTCAGAGAAAAAGGGAACTATGAAAAAAACACTAATTAATTTAGCTTTCTTATCGCTTTCTTCGATGAGCAATGGAATGGATAAAGAATTGGTAACGTTGCCATCGCAAGAAGCTTTAGAAGCGCGTTTAGAGGGAATAGGATTTGAAGATTTTGGGGAACAAACACGCTTTACTGAACAAGTTGGTAATATGACGTTTAAAAAGTCAGAGTTTATGGAAAAGCTCAATGGCGCACTTGAAGAATACAAAGAAGTTGCATTTACCGCATTGAATGTTGAGAAAGCTAAACCTAGAATTATTGCATGTTTTCTTGGAAATAACGAATCGAAATAGCTAATAAATTTAATAAAATACTCAACAAGTAGTATTTGAAAAACCTCAAATAGTTTTGCTATTTGACAATTTTGCAACAGACCGCTATAATATATAGTATGAAGATAATAATCAATTCAATTCAACTTTCAAATCTTTACAGAAATCGAGATGCGCAAGCGTTGAACCGATTTTTTACCCCTTTTTTTAAAATTGGGGATAGATTGTATTTATAAAACTTCGTAAATAGAATCCAGCAAGTTAGATCCCCGGTTTAAAACACCGGGGATTTTTTTTAATTAACAAACAAAGAAAGAAAAAACATGAAACGTTTATACATAAAAATCGCACTTTCGATCACGTATTCAGTAGCGGCAATGGAACCATCAGATTCCAATATTCACTCTGTTATCGATAATCACATTTCTGAGGTGGTTGTAAAAATGTTTTGTCGTGAAGACCCACTCCGCGGCAAATTGCCCGAATTAAGAGTGTATCAACCAGATTGGTTAAAAAATCATGTTATAAAAATTGATGAATCCAGATTAAAGGGCGCCAAAAAAATAAACGATGCATTGAAAAAACTTGATAATAAATCATTCTTTGTTCCGTATAAAGAAGAATATCTTATTCCTCAAGAGGAAAGAAAAAAAACAAAACGATGGGTACCAGAATCGCTCGTTATTGCAAAAAAAGTAATACAAGATGAGCAAAAACGTATCAATCTTGAGCAGGCGAAAGAACTTAAACTGTTAATCGTAGAAGCAAAATACATTGATCTCAATACGGGGAATCTGATTCCCACGGCAGACGGAATTGCTATTTGTGATACCGAACGCCGAAGTTTTCATAGTAACGATGCCAGCTCATTAGATGTACTGCGCTCAGGGTTAGACTCATTGGCTAATAATTTTTTGCTGGACGATGAAGCTAAAAAATATGTGGAAAATGAATTGTCGGCCGTATGCTCATTAAAAAACAAGAAATGAATTTTTTCGAATTTTCTTATGTGAAGCATCGAGTATTTTATCTAATAAAAAGGCCTTCGAATTCGAAGGCCTTTAATTATCATTTTTTTTGAATCATTGAGTTAAATTATCAATCCCAATCGCCTGTCAATTCGCAGGCGCGCCCTATAAATCTGCTTCTCATGCGCGTATTAAGCCCCTCCAGGCTTCTACCCTCTATGACAACAAAGATATCTTTATTATGCTCAATATCATCTAATTTGTTTATTATCGCATCGAGCGCTACTTTGTTGGCATTCATATAATCTTGGTTTTGAGAATTAATGAGATCAACTCCATTAATAAATAATAGAACAGGTTTATTTAAATTCTTAGCGGCTTCAAATACTTTGTGAACTCGACTTGCCGTTTCAAGCCCATCTTCTGTGACAAAATTTGCTGCAGAAACGTAAATTGCAGGCAACTCCAACTCTTGCGGCAGAGTATTCATAAAGTTTAGCTTTCTAGCTAATGGACCAGAAATAAAAAGCCTATTGATAATTGGTATATTGTTTTCTATAAAATATTGGCGGTTACTAAAATAAATAAGAAGCTCTTTTGCTACTATTGGAAGTTCACCTTTATATTTTCTTTCAATTCTTTCTTGCGCGCTCATTTTTTTCTCTTCGGCAGAAAGAGGTTTCGGATTAACTAGGTTAAAATTTGCTGCATCTTTATCTGAGTTAACTTCTTTTTTGTCGCTACGATTACGCAATTTCTCAAGAAATTCTGGAGTAAGTAATGAAGGCCTTTCTTCATTGCTTTTTACCTTGACTTCGCAAGATTCAGCGGCATTAGAAATGATAAGCAATATAGTTATTATAATAATATTTATTGGAAACAACTTACTCACAGAGGTATCCTTTATGGTTGTTTGTTTAGTTGTCCAATAAGTATAATTTTTTTTCAACTATTTTATATATCCGCCTTCAAATAAAAAAGCCCCGATTTTACTCGGGGCTTAAATTAAATCACAAGATATTATGACGCGAGTACAGGCGCTCCTAGTGCGAGCGGTTCTGGTTTAAGTTCTTTCAGCATTTCCTGATATGCATCCATGAACTGGCCCATATAGCTTGCTTGCTGCGATGGTGTACCATTATCTGCCGGAATAATTGGCGGATTGAGCTGCGTAAGTACCGCAAAATCTTGCGGGCTGAGCGTTGTATCGAGCCTATCGTTTATACCAAAGAGAAGATATTTCATTTCTTTGCTAATATCTTTTGGCGCACCGCCTGCGGCAGGAATAATTTTAAAATCTGGCGTTATTTTAATACGAAGAAGTTCAGGTATTTCTTGCATGATCAACTTTTCATAATCTTGAAAAAGCGATTGTGCTTGTTTTTTTAATTCGCGCTTTTCAAGTCGTGAAAGATCGGTAGTATTTCTTACCTCTTTCTTAATTTTATGAACCGCTTCAGTCATTTCGGTTAACGCCGAAATCATATCTTTTGCGCGAACAAAAAGCGGTGTGCTTGGATCGTACGGTGAAGCCACAGGGCCGGTTAAGAATCCTTCAAGGTCTTTAAAGAGATCTTTTGGCGAAACATTGGCAACGGGTGCAATGCCGCCGCCGCGCGTTATCGATTTCTTCGTTAAATAGTCGCTAAAACTTTCAAGTTGTTCTAATATTTTTTCGAGCTTCTTTTTTACCGGTTCGGATGCAGCTTCCGGAACTTTAACCCGTTTTTCAGGGCCTGCTTTCTTTTCGTCCTTTTTATCATCCTTCTTCTTATCATCTTTCTTTTTGTCGTCTTTTTTCTTATCGTCCTTCTTTTTATCTCCAGGTTTATCAGGCTTTGAAGCGCTCGCAGCATCGCCACCTTTTCCAGGCCCAGCGTTTATTCCTGAGGAAGGGAATGATGGATAACTTGGATAATTAGAGCCGGTAGGGGTGTATCCCAAATCTCCACCTGCTCGGCCAAATGCAGGCTCAAAAACGCGAGGCGCAAGTGGCGGGCGACGTTTAATCGCTTCTTCTTGTTCTTTGCGCGCAGCAGCTTGGCGTTTTTCTTCTTCTTCTTTTATTTTAAGTGCTTCTGGCTCATATTTTTGCAAGAGCTTTTTTGCATTCGCAATAAGTTCTTGCGTATAAACAGCTTTTTGTACTGCTTGCAAAATACTGCCAAGCGTTTGCTTTGATTGTTCGCGTGTCAAAATAGTTTGGTACGCTTTATTGACAGCACTTAATTGATCTTCATTAATATCAAGCGCAACGCTTAGTTCATCTATCGGTTTACCTTCTAATTGTTTTTTAATAAGTGCCGGGCTTTTTTCGCGTAATAAATTCTGATATGCCAATTGAATTTCTGCAAATGGCGTACGAGAAGTTACTCCAAGAATTCCGTACGATTTATCGGCATCGATCGAAACTTCTGGAACATAAAATTGCGGCTCAAGCATTCCAAGCGTTTGATGAAGTTCTTTAATTGACGAAAGAAGCGCATCAAAATCTTTATCAAAAAGATAATTTACGATTTTTTCTTGCTCAATTTGATGTGCAAAATAAACAATGTCTTCAAAATGATATTTCCATGGCTTTACCGCATCGGCAAATTCACGATCACTTTCAGCCTTGCGCTGAATTCGCTCGATTTGAGCGGCAAGTTCTTGCAGGATCGCGCGCATCTCTTTTGTTTTTGCTGGCGGCATTAAGATGATCGGATGGCCCGCTGGAATTTTGGGCTCAGCCGGTTTTATAGTTACTGGCGGCGTTGCTGGAATCATCGGTTCGCGGAAAATTTCGTACGGATCTTTCCCTTGCGCTTCCATTTCCTTGATATATTCTTCGCCTATTTGCGCAAGCGCTTCAAGCGTTTTTTCATCCATGTTTTCAAAAATTTGTGAAAAAAGCTCCAATTCCTCTTCACTCAATGGCGGAAGATCCGGGATATCGCGCATTCCTTGGCCCGTTGCCGCATGTGATGAGCCGCCCGCTATTTGGGCAGAAAGTGGCACCACGCCAAAACCCACCGATAATGAAAAAAAAGTTATAAGCAGAAATTTATTCATAAAAGTCCTCATACTATGGTATGGGTAAAATTAAATTAAGCATACTCGCGGACGAGCGTAATTTCAAACACTAATCTTCTAGCTGACGACATTAAAAATGCGGTGTGTTACTAAAAAATACGGTTTTCTAACAACAGAACTTATCTATGCAACAGCGATTGTATTCATAAGTTTAACGCTTATTATAAAATGGCATAGCGTTCTTGCAACCTATCGTGCAACTGCTTTGAAAAAACTTGATATGATCAGCAAAGCCTCAAGTCTTATTGAGCGGCTTCAAGTAGATGAGCGTTTTCGTCAAACAGGCGGCATGAAAAATAGCAACTATGAATATGTGTGGAAAGTTCATTCAATTTCATTTGATCTTGCCGATCAACTTTTTGGCAAGTCAGTTACTCCCGGCTTTGGAAGCATTATTGAGTTAAAGGTAAACTGGCGAGATGCAAAAGGGATTGAACGCACTTCAATATTTGAGGGGCCGCTTGCATGAATACTATGCGCTCAGGATTTTTGTTAATTGAATTGAGCGTATACGTTGCACTGGCACTTTTCCTATCTTGGCTTGTTATCGGCTTTACCGCTCGCAGGATTACCATTATGAGCCTAGAGCAACAAACTGCGCAGCGCATGGTTGGGATTCACACATCACTTGCTGCAATAAAAAGAATCGTTGAAGACTTTGAAAAGCCGATTGAGCATTGGAGCGTCCGCTCCGCAAATGAAATTGTGGTAGCGCGAAACGCGCAAGAACATAGAGGCTTTTTGATCGAAGCAAACAAATTATGGTATTTAACTGGCTCTTATTCACTCAAAAGAAATCAGTGGGTTAAAAAAAACAAATCACTCATTTTTGATAAAGTAAAACAAGCACGATTTGAAATCCAAACCATTAATAAGCACCCAATTGCTGTGCAATCACTTATTTTAAAAGCTGAACTTGAGTTGCCAAATGAAAAAACTTACCAAGCAGAGCAATGGTATGCAATCTCGGGGACGATCTAATGATAAAAAAGCTTCCCGGTTTTGCAACTCTTATGATTCTCGTAATGATCGCATTCATTCTTCTTTATACAAGCATCGTTTGGCAATCGGTTGGATACTTGGATGAACTGGCAACGGCACATATGCAGCAGCTGCAAACTGAGGGTGAAATGCATGCGATAAGTTCATGGGCGATAGCCCTGATCAAATATAGATTTGATCAAATTATGCAGCAGCTGACAACGGCCGGGCACGAGCTTTCATTTGCTTTTGATGGCAAGAAGAAAAAGCTACCATTAACCAATGCCGAACTGCGTTTTTCTAAAAAATCCGATTCTTGCATTCTCCTGAACGGAACCATACACCTTAAAGCAAATAAAAAACGGTCTTTTACCTGCGTAATCGAAAAAAGAACAACGGAAAAGCCGAATGAACCGACCACCTTTATAGTAAGTGGCTATAAAACAATGGTTATTTAGCAGCCTTTTTTTGGCAACCCCAGGCGTACACCTTGCGGACAATGATGCCATTTTTGCGCTTAAAATAGGCTTCTTTTAAACGCTCCCTAAAATTGGCCACCTATTTTTTTTTAGCTAAACCGGTATGCTTAAAAAAGAGAACACAATTGGCTAAGAAAGGCATCGTATGAAAGTTTATCTATTAAAAAATGTTGAAAAAGTTGGGATGGCTGGCGAAATCATTTCAGTATCTGATGGATTTGCAGCAAACTATATAATCCCGCATAAACTTGGCGTCCAAATTACTTCAGAAAACCAATCGTTTTATGAGCAAAAGAAAAAAACAGTCGAACACCGCAAAGAGGTTATTGCTACCGAAACTTCGATGCTTGCTGAAAAAATTAAATCTATTCATGTAATACTCAAAAGAAAAATGGCCAATGGCACCAAACTTTTTGGCTCTATTGCACCGGCAGAAGTAGCAGATCTTTTAGCAGAAAAAGGTGTGAAGGTCGCAAAAAATCAAATTATTTTTGAAAAGCCAATCAAAGAAAAGGGCAGCTATGAAGTTATCGTTAAGTTGTCTTCACGTTTACAACCAAAAATTAAATTGACGGTTGCTCCGGCACCTGAATAACGCAAGGAAGCTATGGCTTACGATGCCGCGCGTAGTCAGTACAAGACTTCGCAACCCGAAAAATTGCTCGGAAAAACCATGCCGTATAGCCTTGAAGCTGAGAAGGCTGTACTCGGTGCTCTTTTGCTTAATGACGAGTATATTCACAATGTAATTGAAATTATCGGTGCGCAAGATTTCTATAACCTTGCGCACCAAGTAATTTTTCAAGCAATAACCCAACTTACTCAAGAGCAAAAACGAGTTGATCTGGTAACTCTTCAGGATGCGCTCACAAAAAAAAATAAACTTGAAGAGATCGGTGGCATTTCTTATTTACTTGCTTTGCAAGAAGATATTCCAGCGGTGGGGATGGTAACTCATCACGCGCGCATTATTAAAGAAAAGTCTACGCTTCGTTCGCTTATTAGTTCTGCAACACAAATCATCACCACCTGCTATGATCAAAATGAAAAAGATATAGATGTTGTTCTTGATGCAGCAGAACAAACAATTTTTCAGATATCAAACAAACGGACCAATCAAAATTTTGTTCAGCTTAATATTTGGCTCAAAAAAACGTTTGAATATCTTTCCGATATTAAAAGCCACAGTAAAGGAATTACCGGCATCCCTTCAGGTTTTAAAAAACTTGATGCGATGACCTCCGGCTTTCAAAAAGGTGATCTCGTTGTCCTTGCGGCTCGCCCCTCAATGGGCAAAACTGCTTTAGCACTTGCACTTGCATCGCAAGCAGCTCGAGAAGGGTATACGGTTGGTTTCTTTTCTCTTGAAATGTCGGCAGAGCAACTCACGCTACGATTGCTCTCAACACAAGCGGGCATCTCTCATCATAATATACGCAATGCGACTATTTCTTCAGATGAATGGCTAGAATTAACGAACGTAGCAGCGCAATTAGCATCAATGAAACTTTTTATAGACGACACAGCGATGGTTGAATTGATGGAGTTGCGCGCAAAAGCACGTAAACTGAAAAATGAACACAAATTATCTTTCATCGTCGTAGACTATTTGCAGCTGATTCGCACTGCAAAAAAACATGAAAATCGGCATCAAGAAGTTTCAGAAATTTCTCGATCGCTTAAAGCGCTTGCTAAAGAACTTGAAGTGCCCATCGTGGCGCTTTCACAGCTTTCGCGTGCTGTTGATAGCCGCGTGGATAAAAGACCTATGCTTTCCGATTTAAGAGAATCTGGAGCAATTGAGCAAGATGCCGATCTTATTATGTTTTTATACCGCGACAGCGTTTACAACCCAGATGCAGAAAACCCACTTCTTTCTGAAGTAATTATTGGTAAACAGCGCAACGGCCCAACCGGGACCGTGATGCTCAATTTCATTCGAGAGCTCACGCGTTTTGAAGATCTCGATTACGACGAATAAATATTGCCCATAATAAAATTGACTCTCGGTAATTCGATCAACTAGAATAAAAACATTAATGTTTATTTCTTGTTGGCAGCTTGCGCCCGTAACATTGTATCGGGAAAAATCGGTATGCCTTACAAATTCTATTGGCTCGGGGCACTATGCGCACAGTCTTTGCTATTACTCACGATGGAGGAGCGCCCAACGAGCTCCGACGATCCCACTAAATTATTCCTTAGCCAATTATTCCTTAGTACGATTCGAAAACAAGAATTAGTCGAGTTTGATGATAGATCTGAGATTCGAGTTGAAAACCCACAAGAAGTAATTCAATATTCTGGCGATCCTGTAGAAGATCTACAAGAGATTTTAGGCACGAACCTTATGGAACTTAGAACTTCTAATGCCCTAATTCCCAAAATCGTAAAACCGCCTGCAACTGTTCCGTCGCTCTCCACTGTTTCTGATGAGAGTAATATGAATCCTCTAGATGAATTATTTTCAGAACCAGATCCTCTTGCTTCTGTAGCGTTTGGACCTATTTTGGAAGAACAGTTTTTGATTAATAGTGCAACGCAAGAAGCGGATCAAATTGCGTTAAAAGAAAGCGTTTCCCACTATGGTCAATTAAATCTTAATCTCGATAATGAGCTGAGCCGTTATTCCAATAAAGAATTGAAACAAATAAAAAATAAAATAGTTGCCAAACTGAGACAACCCGAAATGCATGTTAAAAAAGATGCAGACCCTCTTAAGAACGAACTCATAGCCTTACTGGACGAAATAAGTAAACGCATAAAATGCCATACGCAATTACGCGGGGAAACGGGATCTCCTAAATCTAAAAAAAAGAAGACCGAAATGAATGGTCCTTCCATAAAAAACCTTCCCTGTTATCCAGAAGATGACTGATTATTTTTTTTGTATATAATCAAAGCGCCAAGAATATTAATTAAGGAATAGCAATGATAGTTTTAGGCATCGATCCCGGATTTTCAGTAACAGGATTTGCGATTATTAAGCATGAAGGGGGAAAGGCGAATCTTATTGATTATGGTTTTCTTAAAATGTCCCCAACCAAAGGCTTGCCAGAGCGAGTCGGCATATTCCACGCTCTTTTTCTAGAAAAAATACAAAAATTTGCGGTTACAGATATCGCACTCGAAACGCCTTTTTTGGGAAAAAACACGCAAACATTTTTAAAGCTCGGTTATTTACGCGGTATTGTTTATTTACTTTCCGACACCTATAAAACGGCGCTTCACGAACTTTCCCCTAGCGAAGTAAAACTTGCAGTCACCGGATCAGGCGGCGCCCAAAAAGAGCAAGTTGCGCGAGTCGTATATCGGTTATTCCCAACGGTAGGCGTCGTGCAAAAAGCAGACGTCACCGATGCAATCGCTATTAGTTTGTGCGGACTTTGGAAGGGTAAGCAAAGCAATTCTTTGACTCAGCAATATTTAAAAAAAATGCTCACAAAGTAGTAATTTTGGGATACTTGTTTTTCGATTTGGTTACTAGTTATGATCGATTCGAGTGTCACATTTTTAAACATGGAGCGTTTTATGGTTTTTAAAAAATTCGCATTCTTATTATTATTTGCTGTTGTTGCGTTTGGGCAGGTTGACGCATTTCCATCAAAAAGAAAGCATTTCTCTCGAGAACAATGCGAGACATCAAACGAATGTTACTGCTCACAAAAGGGCGATTTTAGACAAAGACACGCTGATGATAATCCAGTATATGTTGAAAATGATCCAAACGGTGTTTTCTGCTATTGTAAGCAATGGGATTTAGACAATTTTCCTGGTCCTAAAAAACGCAACCGTCACAACAAGTATCGAGCAATGAGAACCAGACAAACCGGTGTTGTTTACTAAAGTAGTTGTTCATTCAAAGAAAAGGTATTCACGAAGAGTACCTTTTCTTTATTCTCAAGGATGAAAAATGAAATATTCTATTTTCTCTGTATTGTTTTTTTTAGTTAATCCAGCGTATTCAGTTCCGCATATAGAATTACCGCAGTCACTTCCAGGAATCATCAGTCTCCTAGCTTATTGCCCACAAACTGCAAAGCCACTTTCAATGCTGGCAGAAGTATTACTTCGAGGCGAATCGACATTATCTGCAGGAGAGCGAGAGCTTATAGCTTCCTATGTTTCATCTCTTAATACATGCAATTTTTGCTGTAATAGTCACAGCGCTGCCGCTGCACATTTACTAGATAACGGTGCGTTGACCACGGTGCAAGCGGTAAAAGACGATTTTCAAACGGCACCCATTTCAGAAAAGCTCAAAACTTTATTAGCGATCGCTCAACAAGTGCAAAAGAATGGGAAATTAGTAACGGCCGAACATATTTCACGAGCAAGGCAAGCAGGGGCTACCGATAAGGAAATTCACGACACAGTTCTCATCGCCGCCGCTTTTTGCATGTATAACCGTTATGTTGATGGACTTTCAACGTGGACACCTGATGACCCGGAAATTTACGATGCGATGGGCAAAGAATTGGCGCAAATCGGTTATATCCGTTAAATCTATTGCAATTAACGCGTCTGTTGGCGCAAAATCTTAAGGAAAACAGCACTGGTGAAAATTCAGATTGAAAATAATTTGTTCTGATAATCATTATTATGTTAAAAAATGGGTGTGCCGTGAATAATAAAATAGCTGTAGCCGATTACAAATCATATAAATTCCCCTTTATAATTGGCATTTTATTATTGATCTTAACGATTATCGGCACTAGCGTGCTCATCTTTAATTATTATCACTATAAATTAAAACTCAACGCTGATTTGGTAGAAGCTATAGAATCTAATACGACCTCCGTTACTGACGCTATCACCCTAGAACTCAAATCGCTGGCTGAGCATATCACTCAATTTTATACTCTTAATAAATCGTTACCCCGGAATGAATTTACAAATAATGCGATCAAATTTCTCAAAGGGCCCACCCTTATTAAAGAGATCGATCTTATCACGACAGAAAGTACGTTCGCATTTATTAAAACGAATAACGATGCGGTAGATCAAAAAAAAGCAGCAACCTTGCCGCAATCTGCACAAGCCAACGAATGGACAGAGCCGTTCTATTCTGAAAATCTAAATACAAAAGTAATAGCGTACCAACTCGTTACTTCATCCAATGAGCGAATATTATTTCTCTTGCCACTTTCTGCGGTGCAGCAGCATCTTATTTCGCTTAACCCTCTTGTTACCAGCCTCAATTTTTTAATTCACGAAGATGGAACGATTATTGTGCATCCATCCACTCCGCACATCGGCTATAGAGGCGAGCGCTCTATTTTCGATATATTGTTTATACTTCCCGGAGATGCACGCTATAAAGACATACAAAAAATTATAAAAAATCCAGAAGGCGGCGTCATTAATTTTCCAAACGAAGTAAGCGGCCAAGAAACGTGGGTTGTTGTCAGTCCCTTGGGCCTTGATTCATTAAAGATTGCCGGCATTTGCTACCCA
The DNA here is from genome assembly GCA_016191325.1 of Candidatus Dependentiae bacterium. Taxonomy (NCBI): domain Bacteria; species Candidatus Babelota bacterium. Next base: position 460,162 of record JACPOV010000008.1, read on the forward strand.
ATTGGCGTTGCTGAACGGCACAGCACTATGCTGAGGCACAAAATATTTCAAATAAGTATGGGCTGCCTTCTGATTGCGTGCCTTGCAAGCATTCTTCTAGCTGGTTGGTTTTCTACCATTCTTGCGTGGTGGCTTGCTGCAATGAGCATTGCATTTTTTTGTACACTCCAACTCTTTTTTTTGTGGAATCAAGAAATAAAACATGGGCTTGAGCGCCATACTGATTACACGGTGATCGCCGACCAAAATCAACTTAATGTGCTCATCGGATCACTCCAGGAAAAATATTCTATGTCGCCTCTTTTTAAGCATGTCAATTTTATTCCGACCGGTGTATTTTTAGAAAAGATCATCTTTTCTCGAGAGTCCAACGATGTACTTCCAAGTGTATTAGTAAGTGGCTACGTTTGGCAGCGCTATGCAAAATCACTAACAATAAAACCGGCGTTTATAATGCCAGATGCGTTCAGTTTGCAAACGGATCTTTTGCAAAGTTCTTCGCGAGGCCATGAAGATTATTATCTCTGGCAGTTTTCGTGTAAATTATATGCGATCGATACGTTCCTCACCTACCCCTTCGATCATCGCCACATAAATTTACGCATCTTGCATCCAGTATTTAATGAAAATACGATTCTGATCCCAGATCTTGATGCGTATACGCAAAATGATCCTAAAACATTGCCCGGCATTTCTGCGCTTGTTTCAATCAGCAGTTGGTTCTTTCAAAGCTCATTTTTTAATTATAGAAAAAATCATTATAACGCAACGCTCGATTCTGCAAATACTGCATTCATGAGTTTACCGCAATTTAATTTTTCATTTATTTGTCAGCGTACGCTCATTGGCGAATTCATCACGTATCTTATTCTTCTTGTTTTAACGATTATTTTTCTCTTTATATTACTGCTTACTTTTTCAAAAGAAGAAAATCTGATGGGATTCACAAATCTCGATGTGCTCATTGCATTGAGTGGATTACTCTTTGTTCTTATTTTAAGCCAAGTATCATTACGGCAAGCGTTGGGTGTTATCGGAATAAGTTACATAGAGAGCTTTTATTTTATTTGCTATTTTTTCCTTACCGCTATTGCAATTGATAGCACACTTTTTGTTATGGGCCGCGGTGGGCAATTTATTCAGTATAATAATAATTTGATACCTAAACTTATCTATTGGCCGCTTTTCTTTCTCTTGGCAGTATTAGCTACCTACTTTTCATTTTATTAAACAACATTATCGGCAAACTGACGTGCAGCAATCAAACGATTTTTTATCCCACGTGCTTGCTTTACCCACGAATCGTTTTTTAAAGCGTCGTGCGCAAGTTTTTTCTGAGCACGATCTGGCAATCCCAGTGAATGAAGAGAATTTTTGCGCTCGGGGCTTACAATTTCGCTACGGATTGAGTTCACCACACTATTGATACCATCTTGCAAAGACGCCGGCCGCTTAAAGTTTTCTGGAAATGGCTCAGCATGTGCTTGATTAATGAAAGCTATAAAATCGTCTTTAGGATTTGCGCTGTTCAAATATTTTTTACCATATGTTTCAAGAGGTTCTAGCAGTTTGAAAAAAACAGCAGCCATTAAATTCTCAAACGGTTGCGTTGCTAATTTTTTCTTTAGAGCTTTAATGCAATGTAAAACAAAAAGAGCGGTTCTCATATCCAGAACACCCAGGATTGTTTTAGTTTTCCAATCTGGCGTTGGCGCAAGTTTGAACGTTGCGTGATAGCAAACATTTAAGAGTTCATCTTTGGTGAAATCATCTTTAAATTCACCAAGCAGCAATGCAAGAAACCCGCTTGTCAGCGCTGCTGCCATCGAAGTGCCACTGCGATACATATAAATAGATGATTCAGGAAGGCTTGGAATTATTCCTGCTCCAATAATATTAACTCCCGGCGCAACAAAAAGTGGCCCTTTATTGATTTCGTATTGCGAGAATTCCGGAATAATTGGATTGTGATTTTCTAATCCAAATGCGCCTACATCAAAAGCTACCGTTTCAAAACGAGCAGGATACGAAAGCGTTGGTCGCCTGCTATTACCGCCATCATTTCCTGATGCAGCAACCACATACGGTGTCAATCCAATGAGTTGCGCAAGCGTTTTTGAGGATTCGTGCGTCAAATCAATCCGGTCTGCAATTTTGAGACTTAAATTTAAAATATCGGCATTTCCAGAGATTGCTTTTTTTACTGCATCGATAAGAAGCGATTTAGTACTCAATCCTTTTTCATTAAATGCTTTAATCATCATTACCGTTGCTTGCGGAGCAATACCACCAATTTGATGATCGTTTTGTGCAGGGCATCCAGAAATGAGGCTGAGGGTATGCGTTCCGTGAGTTGCTACTAATAATTGTGACGGATCGTTCAAATACGATGTGGGTAAAAAATTAAGTACCGCATATTTATTATACGGTTCATCCAGCCAACCCACAGTGTACGTACCCGCTGCCTTAATAATTTTTTGTAAAAGTATAGCTCCCTGATTATTGAGGGATCCGGATCCATCGCAAATAGATTGATTTCCGTGCCTTGCTAAAAATTTTTCAATCCCCTCTTTATTTTTATGGGATGCATAATCGCAAATCCAATGTGCGATCAATTGCTCAAGCGATTCTGGCGGAACTGTTTTTTTTAAATGTGGTTGAATAGCCGTTACCAATTGAGAAACTTGAGCCGATTTAGAGTTATTGCTGATTGTTAAATTTTCAAGGCCAATTCGAGGATAATTAATCGCAATATCTCTGTGTTTATAATAATGTGGATTATCTTGCACTTTAAATGCACAAGCTCCAGTATCAATTAATGCGATCGTAATTCCAGCACCCTGGCTAGGAGCAAGTTGATGCAGCGAAAAAAAATGGGGAAGATAAGGATATGTTGGGGGATAATATGGCTCTTCTAAAATTAATCCCGTTGTAGGAAACGATTGATACCAATACACATTTTTATCGTTCAACTGTTTGAGCTGATCAATCGAAAAATAACCATTTCCAGCCATTCTTTCATTTTTTTCTTCTTGCGCTGTTAAATAGACTGGAATATCTGCATCGATATAACATTCAAGATTTTTTTTCTTAAAGATATCTTGTGCCGTACTTGAAAATTTTTCATACGGTACGCCATTGGGAATATATATAGTATAAAAACCAAAATGCGGATCGCGCCGTGGATAAAAAGCATAATTAAGTTTATCGGGGTATTCTGAACAATATTTATAATAAAAGAGCGAATAATATAATCTTTTGAACCGATAAGAAAGGTAACCCCAAACAGACAGATTTGTATTATTTTTTTCGTAGGGAATAAGATAATGCTCATTAATTAATGAATTATTAATTTCTGTAAGCGCATCTTTTTCTATTGCATCTAATTGATGCGCGTCGCTTTGGCAGCCCACTAAAGAAGGAAAATGAAGAATAAGATGCCGAAGCGGTTCTTGCTGTTGAATATCTATAGGGCTAAGCGAAAACAGCTCCAAGGAAATGCCTAATGCCAGAAGCATAATTTTTATAGTATGATACTTCACTATCCACCCGCCTCCCATTGGAGTTAATTAATACTTCTTTTTTTTGTTACTCCAAATAATCATTTTTTGAAATTTCCGGAGTAAAAGATGTCCTACAATTTAGAAAGAACCATTAAAAAAAGCAAATAAAAAACACATACAAAACAAAAAAGAGATTAATTGATTTTGTATTAATTCAGATAGTAAAATTACTGTGTGGTATATGTTATTTTATAAAGGAGATCTGTATGAACATTCGTTCTTTTTCTACTGTTTGCGCACTGAGCCTTTTAGTTATTTTTTCTGCCAGTTGTGGAGAAATAGTCACTGCGAGAAACCATAATGAATTTAATGCCCACCTTCAGGCTGCACCCGTTGTAGTCGCAGAATTTTACAGCCCAACTTGCAGTCATTGTATTACTTTTAATAAATCTGGAACGTTTGAATCACTTGCAAAAGAAAATCCTGACGTGCGATTTGTGCGAGTAAGTTACCAAGACAAAGAAGCTGCGATGCTCTTTGGCTCGCACAGGGTGAACGCTTTTCCTACCTTCTTAGTATTTAAAAACGGACAAGAAGTAAAAGAGCTTCGCCAAGCTGGTGGCCTTACCAAAACATCAATTCAAGATAAGATAAATAAAGCGAAAAAATAGATAAAAAAATAAACCACCGCACTGATGGCGAACCATCGGTGCGGTGGAAAAAAGGAGAGTAGTAATGAAGCCTAAATTAAATGTGCTAGAAATCTCTTCCCAAACACATCATTCATTATGATTAAAATTGCTAGAATGTCAAATAATTTTTTATTTAACAAAGCTCTTTTTTAAAGCTTTTTTCAATTATTTATTACTGTTAATGTACCTATTTTTTCGATACTTGTCAAACGGGGCGCATTTGAAAAGAGCCAAGAAAACGCCTAAAGTTTCCACCTGAAAAGACCATTCCTCACAAACTTATCTTGTGGCATCCCTGCCCCATAAGCGCAGCCTCGAAATGGCCTATTACCAAGGGGGATGTAAATATTGCCTGTTGAGCATTTTCTTTGATCAGTTCAATAAGCTGGAACGCGGTCGGTTCATCAAAATCGTTCATAAAATCATCGAGCAGTAAAAGAGCTGGCCCCTTGGTCGCTTTAAGCTCCTGAAGTTGGGCTATTTTAAGGAGCATAAGGATGAGTTTTTGCTGGCCGCGAGAAGAAAAGCTTTTAGCCACTTGCCCTTTGAATTTTATGTCTATTTCATCAAGGTGCGCACCAAAAAGAGTCCTACCCATGGTAAACTCTTTAAAGGGCAATTTTTCTTGTGTAGCCACCCAATCGTTCCATGAATTACCAAGTGTTTCATATTTAGATTTGTAGCTTAATGCAATGCCGCTTTCTACTTTAAAATGACGCAATAATTGATTCACCCGAATTTCAATCGATGATAAAAGCGCTGCGCGAATTCGCGCAATTTCTTGGGAATGTTCAAATAACTGCTGCGTCCACAGCCAATATGATTCGTCCGCTGCTCCATCTGCGCGAGAAACAAGAGCGTTCCGCTGCGCAACTATTGAGCGCAGCGTTCTTAATTCTTGTAAAAATTCAGGCTTGTGCAGCATAACTGCTTGATCAATAAAAAGCCGACGCTCTTCCGGGCCGCCCTTAATAAGCAAAAGATCGTCTTCGGTCAATGTAATAGTGCGATAATAGTCGATCAGTTCTTTATATGATTTTATCGGCTGCTGATCAATTTTAACCAGTTTTTTTCTGGAAGAAAATCCCACTTGAAGTTCATGATCTAAATTATCAGCGGCGACCCCAACTTTCAGAAAAAAAGATTCTCGTCCAAAAGATAAAAGATCTTTTGGAACATGCGTGCGAAACGATCGCAAATAGCATGCATAATGGAGTGCCTCCAGAAGCGATGTTTTTCCTGAACCGTTCGCACCAGAAATGAGTACGAGCGGTGCCTGAAAATCAAGCTCATACGAAGGAAAGCAGCGAAAATTTTTGAGCTCTACTGAGTTTATCTGCACTCAACTTCTCTAAAGATTTTGCGTTGGCGATATTGGCATCACCAAGTAAGTAATTTGATACGCCTCTTTTTCTGATTCAAAAATAATTGGCTTAGTAGAGTTCTTTAAATACGCAGTAATTTTATCATCTGCAAAAGCCGGAAGCCCTGAAAGCAAATAAGGAGAATAAAAACGAATATCTAAACGCGCTCCGGTAAACTGATCAAGCGAAAGCTCTTCATTGAGCGATCCAACCTCTTTATTTTCCATAGAAACAAAAAGCTTTTCAGCATCAAATCCAAACTGCGTTGCTAAAAATTGCCCTGAAAGTAAACAGGTGGAGCGGCGTAACGCTTTTAAAAACTGTGCGCGATCCAGAACTGCTGGCACAAAATCTTTTTTTTCAAGAATTGCTGAATAGTGCGGAAACTGATCTGCAAGTAATTTCGTAAAAAAATTAAATGTGTCGCCCGAAAATACTAATTGATTGCCGCATGTGCCCAAAAATATTGCAGGGCTTGTGACATTTTCCAAAATCTTTTTAATTTCAAAAACAGCTCTGCGCGGCATCAACCAGCGATGCATGCCCTCAAGCACATATTTATTGGTGCGTACTTGCGCTAAGCAATGGCCATCGGTTGTCGTCATTTTAAATGCTTGGCCATCAATTTCTAGAAAGAGGCCATTAAGCGCAGGATTTGCATTGTTAGGCGGTATTAAGAAAGCGACTTTATCAATGAGCTCCACAAAAAATGAGGCTTCCAGATGCATGAGATTTTCAATGCGCTCTGGAAATGGAGGAAAAGTTTGCGCATCTTTAATATGCAACCCAACATTAACTGCGCCAGATTTAATAAAAAACTGATTATTTTTCAAAGTACATTCAATATCACCATCAAGTTCTTTAACCAAATCAAAAAGTCGTTTTCCTGGAACAAGAAATGTCAGGGTATCGTTAATAGAACTTGAGATAAGCGAGCAACTAGATTGCAAGCTGATTTCTAGATCGGTACTTTTTAAAATAAGTTCACGGTGACCTGCTTGAAATAAAATATATGAAGTGGTATCAAGCGTCGTGCGCTTAGAACAAATGGGTTGCATCGAGGAAAGAATCGAGAAAAGCTCTTTCTGCGCAACAATAAATGTGTGTGCCATGAACAAATTCCTTTATAATCATTTTTATTTTCTGCGCTATTTTCTTGATTATACCGACTACTAGAAGTATGGTCAAAATAATTCATTTTAAAGCTCTTATAACGACAATCTGAGATATTATTACGTCGTATCACTATTTTCTGTGATACAAGAGGATGTGTTATTATGAAAAAATTGATATTCTGTATAGTTGCATGCAGCGCATATGCAAGTTTTGCGCTCAGCAAAGATAGTTCCCTATCAAATAGTGACAGCTTTATGATTATCGATGATCTCTATAAAAATATAAATGGCTTTTCAATTTCGGAAAAAGAGCGCAGCACTATTCGTGAGCAAGGGGGCAATCCAACGTATGGAGAGATTACGCATAAAGGCGCCGCAGAACTTTTAAGCAAACTTAATTTAAAAGAAAGCGATGTTCTTTACGATTTAGGATCTGGCGTTGGTAAATTGGTGGTACAAGTTGGGCTCACAACTCCGGCAAAAGTAGTTGGTATTGAACTTTCCAAAACGCGCCATGAAAATGCCGTTGCTGTACAAAAAGAGATCGAGCGTCGCAATCTTGCCAAAAAAGATAAGATTACATTCATTAATAAAAATATAAACGATGTTCCGTTGGATCAAGCAACCGTATTCTTTATGTGCTCCACCTGTTTTTCGGATGAATTGATGCGATCGTTGACCGAAAAGCTGGGAAAATTAAAAAAAGGATTGCGCGTTGTAACGCTACGCAAACTGCCAGAGCCACATAACTTTAAACTGATAGAATTAATGCAACTTCCGATGACTTGGTCGAACAATACGAATGTATATATCTATCAATTGCCTTAAAAAAATAAGGAAGAATAATGAGCAAAGAACTACTGCATCTTTTTTCTGCTATTAAGCAAGAGCATCTTGAACAAGTAAAAGTTGCTATTAAAAATCATCCATCACTCGTTAATATGAAAGATGATAAAGGAAACACCGCTCTTTTAATCGCAGCCCAAGGAAAAACAACCGATATTCTTGATACACTTATCAAGCATCATGCCTCTATTAATTATCAACATCCAAAAAGCGGCCAAACCGCTCTTATGCTTGCTGCGCAAAATGGGCGCCTGGAAAATGTTAAATATTTACTCAAGCATGATGCGAATGCAGAAATTAAAGATGCGCATGGAAAAACTGTGGCCGATTATGCCAAAGACAGCGATAACAAAGATCTCATTGCGCTCTTTGTAAACTAACCGACAACTATATTTTTTGCCTTTTTACTCTCTTATTGGTTAAGCTAATAAAAAAGGCAATTAATCTAGGTGGGGGATCTCTATGAATTTTGGTGGTTTTTCGTGGAAACGACTTCTTGGCATATCGGGTTTTAAGGCAAAGGTTGGGCGCAAAATCGGAGTCCCACTTACCCGCTCTGGCAGACAAAGAAAAATTGGCGCGTTTCTCGAAAAGTTTTTAACAGCAAATATCTCAAATATTATTTCTAGTCTTACCAAAAAGAAACAATAATTCTCGCTTAGTAATCCAATAAGTTTTGAGTTGGCAAACTAACTGCCGGCGGTTGTTGCACAGCTGGAAGTGTCGGCGCCTGGCCCCCTGCTTGTTCTTTTAGATCGCAATGGCGTTTACGATAGTTTTGATAATCCCACTCTTTACACCAGCACACACCGTCTTTGAATACAGGTCTATCGCCTTTTTCTAGCTCTTTTTTTCTGTAACCACATTTTACTGAACAATAACATTCGCAATTAGGATCATTAACGCACGCTTCTTCTGAACGGCATGGGGGTTTGTTGATAGTAAACGCTTCAACAAGAGAAAAAGAAAATGCACTCAATGCAATTAATAAAAACATATTTTTCTTCATTACAATCCCTTAGTCTTTTTTTACATATTTAATACTAATATAATTTTAGCACAACCGACTCCCTAAAAACAATAAAAAATATAGCAAAAAAGTGGAAAAACCCTTTATTTTAGGCCTTTTATTGCCTTATCCTAAGTAGTAGAAGCAATCAAGAACATTATGTAATATAAAAAAGGACAAAAAATGAAGATGATAAAATACGTACTTATATCCGCGCTTGTGATGAGCGCAGGATTAATCAATGCACAAACTGGTTTTCAGCATTTGATAGAGTTGAAAAAAACCATTCTTGATCACAAAGCGCAATGGCTTAAATGGGAAGGCGAAACTCATCAGCAAAAATATGATCTCTTGGAACACAACGTCAAAGAAATGAAACAACATTTGAGCGATAATGCTGCAAGCATTAAGAATTTAATGGCTGCCCAAAACACCGCTGGCAAAAATCAAGAAGAACTCGCGGATCAACAAACCCAAAGTCTTTTAGCGTTGCATGAAACACATATGAAAGCGATGCATGATTTCTGGCAAAAGAAACATGAAGAAGCGCAAAAGCTCTTTGAAAAACAAGAACAAGAACTTGCTAAATTCAGAACTGCTGGATATGCAAAACAAGAAACGCTTCTTGAAAAGCTAAGCCGCGCTTGGAATTCGCAAAATATTAAATAAGACTTTCTTGTTTTAACTATTTTAATAAGCTGCGGTAATTATCGCAGCTTATTTTTTTATTGCATTAAAGAAATTGTATTGCATAGATTGATCAAAAAGGAGATCATCTATGCTTTTTTTATTGATTGCAGCAATTGGTTTTTTCATCTCTCTCTATGCCGCTCTAACTGAACGAAAAGTAAACGAGGATCCCAACTACAAAGCCGCGTGCGATTTGACCGATACTATTTCCTGTACGAAGCCAATGAAAAGTGAATACTCCAATCTTTTTTTTATTTCAAATTCATTTGCCGGCATGATTTATTATGCAATTATCGCAGTCTTAGCTTATCTGCAGATGCCTTTGCTTATATTTATAATAACGGCAGGCGGAGCTCTTTTTTCATGTTTCCTTGCATACCTTCTTTATTTTAAAATTAAAGCTCTCTGTTTAGTTTGCACATCACTTTATATTATCAATGCTTTACTATTTATTATCGCCACTCAAAACTTCTATGCATAAGGAAAACTAATGATTACTCAATTATTTTTGTTTCTCACTGCCCCTTCTTCAACTATATTTCTGGAATATGGTCTCTGCTTTATGCGCATCACCATTGGCATTTTAACGATTGCTCATGGATATCCAAAAATAATGGGCGGGGTGCAAACATGGCAATTTTTGGGCGGAACAATGGCAAATGTGGGCATTCATTTTTGGCCAGTTTTCTGGGGATTATGCGCCGCGTGCGCTGAATTTTTTGGAGGTATTGCGCTGACGCTAGGGCTTGGAACGCGCATAGCTTCCTTATTTCTTATTTTTATGATGATCATTGCCTTCTTGATGCATTGGAATAAAAAGGATTCTTTTCAAGTCTATTCATTTTCGCTTGCAATGATTGCTATCTTCATAGGATTTTTTATCGCTGGAAGCGGCATTTATTCTGTTGATGCCTATTTGAATCGTTAATTTTTTTCAGCGATAACAATAATTGTTTGTGGTCGATTTTTTTTAGGCAATAATGCACCGAGTCTGTAGCGCATCGTATAAAGCATAATATGATACGTATCTTTTAAAAAATCTTTTGCAGAACTTCTTGTTGTTTGCTGATTGCCTGATGAGGCAGGAGAAAGTTTCTGCTGCTTATTTTTTTTGCTGAGCAGGCCAATCAACTTTAACATGATTAAGTGAAGCACTATTGAATAACGATACATTTTTTTAAAAACAAAGCCGCTTTGCTCCAAAAGCGTTTTAACATTTTGCTCACCAAAGAAAAAGAGATGATCTGGATACTGAAATGAATTAAAAAGCGAATAATAGCGCCGATGAACATCGCTTAAATTACCGGTTTCAAAAATGAGAAATCCGCCATCATTTAATTTTTCATGCATCATCAAAAATGCAGCATGCGGATCATGCAAATGGCTTATGACATCGCTATGATAAATAACATCAAATTTTGTAGAACCAAATGAAGAAAGAGAAAACGGCTTTTCTTCGCAGGGGATTTTTTGCTTTTCAGAAATAAATACCGCCTGCGTTGGGTTTAGTTCAATCGCGTACGGTTCAAAACCATCTCTTTTCGCTTGGGCAAGAAAATGACCGCCGCCAGCTCCAATTTCTAAAAGCGCTCCGCACTTTTTATATTTTTTTATAATAGAAAGCGTGTGAACACTGTGTAGATATTTAAAATAAGATTGCGTAATATGCGACTGTGCAGAAATATGCGCATCATTATGGCCATAAATATCGAGAACTTCTTGCATAGATGGCCGCGGCGAAATATAAATAAGTGCGCAGTTAAAGCATTTATTTCCTTCATATCCCGATTCATTAATAACAATGCTACTTGGCGCTTTGCAATTAAATATGCACGATATTTTTTCCATACTTCGCTCTCCGAAAAAAGTGTCCAGATTTTTTTAGTAGCGTACCGCAATTAAAAGTCATTGTAACTCAAAGCTTCGTTGTATTGCTTTTTAAAAAATAAAATCGCTAAGCTACAGTTAAAATAAGAAAGGAAATCGCTATGAGTAATGCTTCCACAATTAAATATTTACGAGAACACGCTTCGCTTTTTATGCTTTTGGGTATCGGGTTGATAATTCTTGGTGTTTTAGCTGTTATCTACGCATTTACCAGTACCCTTATTTCAGTAATGTATCTTGGATTCTTTTTGCTTATCGGTGGTGTTTTTGAAGGCATTAAAGCATTCAAAATGAATCGTGCTGGCCACTTTTTCCTGCACGCTCTTCTTTGCATTCTTTATATCCTCGCAGGCCTTTATTTATTCTTTAATCCTGCAATCAATGCAATAACGCTCACCCTGGTTCTTGCAATATTTTTTGTTATCGCTGGTATATTCAGAATAGCGGTAGCTTTAACCAAAAATGTTCCCCATAAAACATGGCTTCTTATCAATGGCATCATTTCAGTATTGCTTGGCGCCTTAATTTGGTACCAATGGCCAATATCTGGATTATGGGTAATCGGCACCTTTGTAGGTATTGATTTAATCTTCACCGGATGGACCTGGATTATGCTTGCTTCCACCGTAAAGCATGCTCGCCACTAAATCCTTTTTATATAGCAAACTTAGAAAATAGCCTCTTTTTACAGGGGCTTTTTTTAATTCCCAGAAAAACCAGCGTTTTTTCTGGGACCCCAAGAGCTTTAACCTCCAAGTTAATCGTGTCCGAATGGGCACCTCCCAATCAAATTAGTCTGATTTTTAATTTAAAAATCTTTTCAAGTTGACAATATGTGCCCATAGGGTATACTTAATAGTGTTAAGTTACATTCACACTTAATTACAGAAAATGGAGTTATCTTATGAAAAAAATACTATCACTATTAATGTTATCTACCCTCGTTGCAAACGTTGCTCTTTCAAACGATTTCTTAAAGAACGTTCAAGGCAAAGCAGAGCAGTATGGATCAAGCATGTATAACTTTTTCTATAAAAAAGCATCTGATTCGTCTCAGTATTCAAAGAATGCATACGAGTCTGCAACTTTAGGTAGTTATATTTGGGCAGCAAAAAATATCTTTAAATACGGTATGAATAAAACTGCACCAAAAGCAAATCAGCAAACATTCGGAACTTTACCAAATAGACTATTCGGCACTTCATACCGCGTATCTAGAATAGCATTCCCTGTAGCTATGATGACCTCGTTATCATTCAAAGCAGCTGATGTGTATAACAAAAAAGCTTAATTTTAGAAATTAAACAAATATTAAAAGCGCACCGTAAAAAGTGCGCTTTTTAATTAAATCGGGATAAAAATGAAAAGAATAATAACGGCACTCTTAATATCTGCATCACTTAACGCAGCCTTGAGCGCGCAAGATAAAAACCTAAGCGATCGTATTGCTGCGCATCTTCCAGCAGAAGAATGTTTTACCATGTCCAAATACTTTGCCGGTGCCTCGGCCGCATTTCTAGGCCTCAAAAGTTACTTTGGCTACGCTGCCAATAAGAATGGAAACGCTACCATTAAGTACGCGCAAGAATTGCAAAAACAAAACTTAGCACATAAAAAATACACGCAATTAAGCGCCTATGAACATGATCTTTTTGGAAAACTCGGCAAATCCGCACTCCGCGCTACCCGCTTTGGATTTGCAAGAACAGTTTCTGGGTTTGCATTTCCAATAGCATTGGGGACATCGCTCGTTTATGCGTCTTTTGGCGTTCATTCTCAATGCAACGATGCAAATAAAAATTAATAGCTTACCAACAGGAAAAGTCTTATGAAGAAAATAATTTTGGCATCTCTCATTTTATTTTCCGCTTTTTCTTTTTGCCAAGAACATACAAACGCTTGGGATCGACTAAAAAGTCTATTTATAAAAGATCCAAAAGTAACTGCCCAAGAAAAATATTTAAAGAATTTAGTAAATAAAGAATTTCAAACTATTCACGATCTAATAAAAACACCACCATATCAAGAACAAAAAGAATGTTTTTTGCGGAGCAATTGTCCAACCCATCCGATGGATGATTTTGCAAAAAAAATGATTTCGCATGACATTTCGGTTTCAAAATTAGTTGATAAAGTACTCGATCAGCAAGAAAAAAATGCTATCGAAGAAACAAAGAAAGAATCGGGGATTGCCTCAAATAATGAGCTGTATCATGTTCGTAAAATAATGAATCAACTCAATGCAAAAAAGCCAAAAACTAATAATACTATTACTTATGATAATTCAATAAAAGATAAAATATCTCCTGAAATTAAGGAATATATTGAGAAGACATATAGATCAAATAAGATCCGCGGAAATTTAACTGTATCTTTACATGAACACGCACATAATGCAGGCGCACGCGTAAATCCCAATACAGGAGAAAATATACTACTTTTTGGAGAAAAAGAGTTAACGTATGAAAAAGACATACAAAAAAGTACTGCGGAGCACGAAATCTCCCATTTAGCGACACAAGATCATTTATATATAATTGCTGTCGCAATCGCTCTTCAGGTAGACCCTGTTGTATTTTCTCGTGTACCCACTGCGATAAGGCCTTTTATTGAACATCGAGCCGATCAGAAACCAGCAGCGAAAAATTTGGAAATTGCTAAAATTGTTGAAAAAGACTGGAAAATATCGGCTCAACAAGAACCATATTTTTCACAAATTTCCACTCATCCCCATAACATTGATCGCCACCGTGCTGCTAAAGCTATTCGCCAGCTTCATGAAGCAAATGATCGTGCAAAAGACGGAAAATCATATCCACGCTTCACACCTGAACAATATGAAAAATATGTTGTTGGTTACGAAAAAGCATGGGATAATCATTGTATACAGTTGACCCTAGAAGAAATTAAGAGAAGAAGAAATCAATTGTTTGCGAGCATGGATCTCTTTTAATAATTGCAAGAATGATACTATGAAAAAACGTATACTGCCGCTCATCCTTTTAATTATGATACCGGCCAATTCATTAGCCGCCCCTAAAATTAATACAGGAAGAATTCTTTCTACGGTAGAAACTTTTGCCGGGACCGCTTTTTTTTCGCTTGTGGGAGGAGTTGCATACTCATACTATAATCGATCGGGCGATATCCCGCCCGCAGCAAAAACTGCTTTAGAAAAAATTCTTCGAAAAAAAGGGTTACTCAAACCGAATGAGCAACAAAAATTTGCTTGTGGGCCAGAATGGGCGACGATACTTAATACTATCTATATACCAAAGGAAGAAGCTACGTGCATGGCACATTCGGCCATAACGCCTGAGCAATCTGCTATCACTCTTCATGAAAAAGGCCATCAAGATAACTTTCATTCAATTAAAACGTGCCTTTTTGGTGCAGCATACTGGACTATCTGGACAGAATTAATTCACTCGCGCCCCGCCTATTCACTTTTATTTATAGGCCCGGCTACCGGTTACTTAGCATTTAAAAAATGTTCACGCCATTTTGAAAAAGAAGCGGATGATTTTATGATTCAGCACGCGACCTATGCAGAACTAGTAAGTGCGAAAAAATTCTTTGAACGACATTTGCATCACGATCGACACGATCTGGTTGCACAACTTACCGCAACTCATCCATCTTTTAAAGATCGAATTGCAAATATCCAGCAAGAAATTGATCGCCGCAAAAAAATCAAATAATTATCCGCATTCTAGCGATGCATAATTAGAAAAAAGCTTAATAACATGCTACTATGTTTAGTATAAGAGCAGCATTCTGCTGCTCATTTTTCTTAGGGTATCGGGACAAAAAATGTACGTTTATGTATTTGCTCTCACATTGCTTTTATCAATAAACAATCTTTTGGCTGTAACAGTGGGCATTTCATGCCTGAAAAATGCCGATTCAAAAAATAAGGCTATTGTAATATTCGATTGGCATGAAAGATCGGACGTTGACGATGAGGTTGTGAAATCACATAAAATTGAGCTAACAAATCTACTTAAAGCTTTAAAAAATCGCAAAGAAGAATGCTCTTTTTATATTGAATTTCCCCATAAAGCTAAAAAATTTACAGAATCAAGTCAGTTAACCATCAATATACCTACAAAAGATGCGGTTGAGCATGAAATGAAAAATGGTTCAATTGCATACAAAGCTTTTGATGAGCGAGAAGAAGCAAATTGGTGGGTAAATATAATGATGGAAAGCACCCATGAAATACAGGCCTCAATCGATCAAAACATGCCCGTTCCGGATGAATTTAAAGCAGTCAGCTTCGGAGCTTATTTAAAAAGTGTTCAAGAACAACAATCTAATGCAAAAAAAATTCTGGGCAATTTACCTGCGAAACTACAAGAAACTGTTGTCCCTAGAATGGATACCTTTACAAAGGCGCAAGAGATGCTTTTGGAAAAGGCAACAAAATACGGTATTAAGTCATCAGATCATTTTTTTAATTTAGCAAAGCAAGTAAGTTCCGATGCTAGTACCAAGAAAAAATTTTATGACACGCTCCTAGATATGCAATGTACCGAGTCGGATATGTCACTACTCCAATCTATTAGTTCTGGTAAAAATAGATTATCAATTGTTCACGCTGGAATGTGGCACGGACAAAATCTTGAAAAAGCATTAATGGCGTTCGGTTATAAAAATGCGTTCCCTAAGGAAAATTTAAAAACTGGCTTTATAATGGAAGATATAAGCGAAATTAAGCTTGCCAAAAATATTCCCCTAACCTTTATTAAACCAGTATACGAATTTCTATCTCTGTGCGATGCGTGCGGGAAAGAAGCGGCTAATCATTGCGGAGCATGTAAAAGAACGAAATACTGTTCCCAAGATTGTCAAAAGAGCGGCTGGATAGGTCATAAAGCTATTTGTAAGAAGTTATAAACAGAATAAACAATGCTCATTTTTATGCCCGCGTATGCTTTTTTATCATAAACTTTCAGCCTAGGAATTCCACATGAAAAAATTAATTTCTTGCCTCATAGTTGCAAGCATTTTTCATTGCGCTTTCGGAATGGAAAAACCATCTTTTTTATTTAAACTAAAAGCTGCGATCTCCAATAACATCGTACCCAAAAAAGACAAAGCTGCAGGTAAACGATTAACTCTGCCGGATTCTTCAAGCGAGCCCTATGATGAAGAATTTAAAAAATCTTTTACTAATCGATTTGCTCAATTCGTTCCAGCAGATCTCCATCAGCAGATTCTTAAGGAAGTTCCGATTGAAAAAGGGTTTCGTGAAATCGCTGAGGGTTTTTACATATCAAACAATGATTTTCTAAATTTTCGATCAACGAAAATTGAAAAAAGCTTATCTTTTCACCTTGAATTCCCTAGATGCCTTCCAAAGGAAAAAGAACTAGGCATTCTTACAAGTGGAGATTATATAGTATCGACCCCATTTCTCAAACCAACGCAGTTGCAAATTAAGACCAAAGAAAACGGTATTCCTTTTGATTTATTTACTCGGATTGAATGTGATCTAAAAGAAGTTGAGAATATCGCGGTAGGCCCGGACCCATTACCATTCATTTTCTGCATACTTTTTACATCTCATCCTGGCGAATGTGCACAACGATATGCGATATTTGATCTTGCTAAAAAGGATGTTGTTTTTCAAAAAGAACTAGATGTTTGGGAAAGTGACAAATTTTCAGGGTCGACTCTAGATCAACCACGTCACACTATTAATCCACATTATTTATTCTACAAGTATCTAGCGATAGACGAACCCAATGCAGGATTGCTGACACAAAAGGCTTTAGGTTTTGTAAATAAAAAAAATCGGGCAGTGCAAGACGGTATAAAAATTCTGCAAAAATTTCATGATCCAAGGTATATCAAAAACAAATATCGTCTTGTTAAATTTACCAAACCACCTCACGATCCTTGCATTTATGAGAAAGTACATACGCTCGTTAAACATCTATCTAATTTAAAGCTATCGGATCATCAACAAGTTGTTTTAAAGAAGATAATAGCCGATCAAAACTTCAAAGAATCGCAGGACAAGCTTCGTCAAAATAAAAAACCTTCAATCCTTGATTAAGACTTAATTCATTTTAGGATGCTTTAACCATTTAAGCTTATTAAAGTGCTCCTAGCGCTTTTTTTATGCCCTCGGATGCTTTTTATCATACACTTTGCGTACGTGACTTTTTTCTAAATGCGTGTAAATTTCCACTGTTGCTAAATTTTCGTGGCCTAAAAGCATTTGCAATGAGCGCAAGTTTGCCCCTTGCTGCAGTAAATGAGTCGCAAGCGAATGGCGAAGCATATGCGGCGAAATTGATTTTTTAATGCCGGCCCGTTCGCATAATTCGTTTAAAATCATCCAAAACGATTGGCGCGAAATAGGCTTTGCAACCTTTCCATAAAGTACCGGAAATAAAAACGGCGTTCCATTAATCATTTCCGCTGCCATTAATTGCGGGCGCACTGTATCAATATAATTTCTAATCATTGAAGTAATGTGTTCCGGAATCGGAACAAGCCTGCCTTTTCCGCCTTTTCCCAGCACGTAAATAAGTGCACTTTCAAGCTGAAGGTGTGCAAGTTCTAAATTGATCAATTCACTGATGCGCATTCCTGTCGCATACAGCAAATAAAGCATGACGCTATTGCGTTTACCATGGAGCGAATTATCTGCATGAGCCGCTTGCAAAAGCTGTTCAATTTCTGAAGGTTTTAAATAGGTGGGCAGTTTTTTTTCTAACTTAGGGGCGCGAAGTTGATTCGCTTGCACATTCCATGAAAGCCGTTCGTTTGCCCAGCGAAAAAAAAGTTTAAGTGTCGAGATTTTGCGCGCCATGCTGCGCGCCCCAATCTCTTGCCCTTTAAGAAAATGAAGAAACAATTTGAGATGATCGCCTGTAACGTTTGCAAGTTCTATTGTGTTGTTCTGTAAAAACTGAACAAATTGGCCAAGATCACTTTGATATGCTGCAAACGTATTTTTTGAAACACGCTTTTCTGTAAGTAAATATGCTTCAAATTTTGCAAGTACTGATTTCATAACAACCTCAAACCGCTTAACTTTTTTAGCAATGGGGTCCCCGCGTCATGACTGAAAGTCATAGTGGGGAATTTTAGTATGATTTTGC
Organism: Candidatus Dependentiae bacterium; assembly: GCA_016191325.1. Lineage (NCBI taxonomy): Bacteria > Candidatus Babelota bacterium. The sequence continues at coordinate 478,386 of JACPOV010000008.1, forward strand.
CACAACCGTATCAGTTTTGCTCTTTAGATCGCAATTAAAACAAACTTCAAATTCATGGGATTGCAGTAAGCAGCGAACCGTCGCCTTATAATTTTTTAATTGCGCTTCGCATTCCGGCTTGCCGCACCAACCGGTTTTGTAAAAGCCGTTATCTGCTTCAAGCAGCGGGCCAAATTGGCTCAATTTTTTACCGGTGTGCCATAATGCTTTTTGCCGTTCATGAGCGCGATCAAATAAGGTTTTTTGCATTAATGCAGCCCGCGCTTCAACCGCCTTTGCAATATCATGCGCAGGCACCGATTCTTTTGCCAATCCAATACGATCGCTGAGCATTACCGTTCCGTTGGCAACATCGCGTGGGCCTATCTCTATGCGCATAGGAACTCCTTTAAGTTCCCATTTATAGAATTTTGCACCAGGTGTTTCATCTTCGCGGTCGTCCATAAAAACGCTAAACCCGTGATCTTTTAACTTTTTTGCAATTTTTTCCGCTTCAGCTTTGATCATGTTTGTATCGGCATCTTTTCGGAATATCGGCACGATTACAATTTGAATTGGTGCAATTTTTGGTGGAAGAACTAGACCTTTTTCGTCACCGTGCACCATAATCAACGCACCAATTGAGCGTGTAGTAAATCCCCAGCTGGTTAAATAGGGATGCGCTTGATTTCCTTGGCGATCCTGAAACACAATGCCAAACGATTTTGCAAAGTTTTGAGAAATGATATGCGATGTGCACAGCTGCAAAGCCTTGCCATCTCTCATGATCCCTTCAACCGTGTACGTCGCATCCGCTCCTGCAAACTTTTCGCTTTCAGATTTCATTCCAAAAAGAACGGGAATAGCTAAGTAGTCTTGGTACAAATTAATATATTCGCGCCACATTTGCTCAGCTTCATCTTTTGCTTCTTGAGCTGTTTCATGAGCGGTATGGCCTTCTTGCCACCAAAATTCAGTAGTACGCAAGAATGGACGCGTTCTCATTTCCCATCGAACCACATTTGCCCATTGATTTATTTTCATAGGCAAATCGCGCCAGGATTTAATCCATTGGGCAAACATATAGTGAATTATGGTTTCAGAAGTTGGGCGAATTACCAATGGCTCTTCAAGCTCTTTGCCGCCTGCAAAGGTTACCACTGCCAGTTCGGGCGAAAATCCGGCAACGTGTTCTTTTTCTTTTTCGATAAACGATTTGGGAATTAAAAGCGGAAAAGCGGCGTTTTGATGGCCCGTTTCTTTGATGCGCTTATCAAGAATCCCCTTAATATTTTCCCATAATGCATAGCCGTACGGGCGAATTACCATGCATCCGCGAACAGGTGCGTGATCTGCTAGCTCACTTTTAAATACAACCTCATTATACCATTCTGCAAACTGGGTCTGGATATCTGGAAGTTTAGTACTCATTGATAAAAGTCCATTCGGCTACGATTAACATATTTTTTATGTTAAAATACTACAAAGCTCAAAAAAAGTAAAAATGACTATGGAGACCTATCATGAATCCAACACGTTTAACGCTGGAAGAAATTAACGATCTTATTTCGAATTTACCAGGTTGGCGCGCCTATCATCTTCCGACCCACGATTTCATGAACAAACAATTTGAGCTACGCGATTTTGCGACCGCTTTGCGCTTTGTTAATGCAGTTGGGGAATATGCACAAAAAATTAATCACCATCCCGATATTTCAATCGCGTATAAAAAAGTAACGATCACGCTCTGGACCCACAGCGCATCAGGCGTTACAGAAAAAGATATAGTTCTCGCAAGTCAAATTGAACAGATTATTAAAAAGCCGTTTTCTCAAGATGGAACCATTACATTAGCAAATGTAAAAAATTCGGTTGAAGAATTTGTTATTGAACGGGATTGGATTCAATTCCATAGCTTAAAGAATTTAAGCATGGCAATTGGTGCTGAAGCTGCGGAACTCATGGAGCCATTTTTATGGACCGATGCTGCGCAAGAGAAAAATAGTGAAGCTAAACGCACAGAAATAGAAAATGAACTTGCAGATGTTTTAATTGCGTCGATTGCTTTTGCCAATAGATTCAACACAGATATTGCAAAAGCTATAGAGCGAAAATTGGAACTTAACCGAAAAAAATACCCGATCGAAAAAGCTAAAGGTCGCTCAGATAAATACACAACGTATATCGAAAATCAGGAAAACTAATAATGAAAAGAGATCAGCTTTTACATTTACTCCATAAGTATGATGCGATTCAGGAAGAAGCAACATATAAAAAGCGCATGCTAGAATTTATTAATCATAATCCTGAATGTTTTGAGCGCACTCTTGAAATCGGGCACATCACCGCTTCTGCTTGGCTTTTAAATAACGATTATTCTCAAGTACTTCTTATGCATCATGCAAAATTAAATTTGTGGGTGCAATTAGGCGGGCATTGTGATGGTGAATCTGATGTATTAGGTGTTGCGATTAAAGAAGCGCAAGAAGAATCTGGGATTATGGGAATTGCGCCCGTAAGCACTGAAATATTTGATATCGACATCCATCTCATTCCAGCAAACAAAAAAGAACAAGAGCATTATCATTATGATGTTCGATTTCTGCTATCGGTAACAAGCAATGAATCATTTGTACAAAACGCTGAATCTAAAGAACTCAAATGGTTTGGCATGAACGATGAACTACCTACTGAGAGCCGTTCAATAATGCGCATGATAGAAAAATGGAAAAAAATACATTTCGCAAAAAAGCCTACTAGGCGCTTAAGTGAAATGATTGGTGTTTTAAGATAAATTTTACATTACAATGTGACGCATGCATTTTTTCTTTTATCGATTTCTTGTTTGCATCTTTTTTTCAATTCTTCAAGTTTCTGATTAATATCGCCCTTAATAACGCACAACATTCTCTCTTTTGTTTTAGGGTCACTTAACTGGGCGATAATCATAGTATTCAATGGTCGCATTTTTGTAATAATTCCGGAAAATGTACCGATCTCTTTTACGCTATTATCTGCAAGCGAATTAATATTCATAAGAAAGAGAGTTGCTTTCAATTCAGTATCGCAAACGCAAATATCTCCATTTGTAGTTGCGATGGTTAAATGATTCTTTGGATCAAAAGCAAAAGAGGATATGTGATTTTGAGAAAACTTCCAGATGCCAACTCGTACGTAGGCCCCGTTTTTAGATTGATAGGTTTTTACATTCTTTAAATCGCCAATCGCAATAAGTGATCCGTCCTTCGTTGATTGAACATGCGGCGTTGCGCGAGTTGTAATGCCAGTTTCTTTTAAAGTTTTATTCTTGGGATCTAATGCATAGATTTGATACGGCGGCTTTTCAGTGGTTGCAAGTAAAATGGATTTTGAATTAATCCCGGCAAATCCGCGTAAGAGTTTTTTATCTTTTACCTTAGAAAACTTTTGAGTAGAAACATCATAAAATGTATATACCGGAAAATCGTCTGCCACTTCTGCATTTCCAAAATGCGTTGGATAGCCACAATAAGAAGATAAATAGACGGTATTATTATCAACAAAAAAAGCAGATGGGTGAGAATCGGGCCCCATCTGCTCCATTGGTTTTATCGATGCTTCGGCTTTATCTGATTCAAGGTTATAGAAAGAAAACATCATATTTTTCCCGCTCGAATCGTTGCTGCAATAGGCAAGCCGTTCTCCATTCGGGCTGAGCGTAATACTGTTTTTATCTACAGTATTATCGGGCTGCCAATAAATATGGCCATTGGCCGTACCGATTACTTTGCCATTTTTATCGATTCTTCTGTTAAGATCGGGATAAAAAGCAATATCATCAGCTTTTTTTTCTAATAAAAACTCATTTTTTTTCAGTTCCATCCCGTTAAGTGCGCTAAAAAGAATGCTTAATGCCAAGATTGTATTTTTCATGGCTTTCATAAACGTATCTCCTGGGTATGGGAAAATCTTACCATACCGCTCCTTATAAAAAATAGTATCGATAACTCGTTTTTTCGCTTATCATAGAAGAACGATTAATATTACGAATAAACCGATAATCATGATTACTACAAAAAAATTGACTGTACCAATCGTTAAAGCTTGGCGCAAAAATCGCACGACCCCAAGTTTGCAGGAAAGCTATCATACAATTCCCATAAATCCTGCATGGCCTTGGTGGCGCAAGATGCTTGCTTTCGCCGGCCCTGGCTATTTGGTCGCGGTTGGATACATGGATCCAGGAAACTGGGCAACCGATCTGGCTGCAGGATCAGCTTTTAACTATACGTTGCTTTCCATTATTCTGCTTTCCAACCTCATGGCAATCTTGCTCCAGCATTTGGCAGCTAAGTTAGGAATTGTTACAGGAAGAGATTTAGCGCAAGCATGCCGAGATCATTTCTCAAAACCCGTTACGTTATGTTTATGGGTATTGTGTGAAATAGCAATTTGCGCGACCGATTTAGCAGAGGTTATCGGTTCTGCAATTGCCCTTAATTTACTGTTCAATATTCCAATGTTTCTAGGCGTATGCTTAACGGCGCTTGATGTTTTTGCGTTACTTTACTTGCAGAAATTCCATTTCAGATACGTTGAAGGGATTGTAATTTTATTAATGTCGATTATCGCGGGCTGTTTTTGGTACGAAATCGCGATTTCATCGCCAGATATCGGTTTAATTATTTCAAATTTACTTCCTAAAGCAGAAATATTTTCGCATCCTGAAATGCTTTATATTGCAATTGGGATCGTAGGCGCAACCGTAATGCCCCATAATTTGTATCTGCATTCGTCGATTGTGCAAACAAGAAAGCACGATCAAACCAATCAGGGAAAAAGCGAAGCTATTAAGTTCAGCACCATAGACACTACTTTTGCTCTCACGATCGCTTTTTTCATTAACGCAGCAATTTTAATTGTATCGGCAGCGGTATTTTACTCTCGCGGTTACAAAGAGATAACAGAAATTGAGCAAGCATATCAGCTTTTAAGCCCGCTTTTAGGCATTCCGTTAGCGAGTACGCTTTTTGCTGTAGCTCTTCTTGCCTCGGGCCAAAACTCAACCTTGACCGGCACCCTAGCGGGCCAAATTGTAATGGAAGGTTTTTTAGAGATACGTCTTCGCCCTTGGATGAGAAGACTTTTAACCCGTTCTATTGCCTTAGTTCCTGCAATTATATGCGTTCTTTTCTATGGGGATGCTAGCGTTGCACGGCTTCTTCTTTTAAGCCAGGTAATTTTGAGTTTTCAACTTGGTTTCGCAATAATTCCCCTCATAATGTTTACAAGCGATAGAAAAAAAATGGGCCCGCATGCCAATTCCTATTTGGTCACCATTTTTGCTTGGCTTTCAGCCGCCTTAATCATTGGGCTTAACTGCAAATACCTATTTGATCTGGGCATTGGTTATTTCAGGTAAGATTTGCTACTATTCCAATATAAAAATGCTCTTTAGTACCAAATGGGAAATCAAATGAATCAAACGAAAATTTCGTATATTGTTTTGGCCTCTTTTTTAGTCTCATTCTCCTCAGCTGGCTGCACAGAATGGTATGAAAATCCTATCTTTGCATGGATAGCAGGGCTTTCAGGTGGCGCAACTCTCGCTTCGGGATTATGGTGGTATAATTCTTCAACGCCGCCCAATATGGATTCTCTTCTTTTGAAGGCGGATGCATTGCAAGAAAAAATTGATCCTCTTATCATAAGTTTTAAAGACGAAGCAGAAACAGAAAATTATCTCTTTAATAATGCTAATGCTGCCAATACGATCACGAAAAAAATTTCGGATTGGTTAACCGAATCAGAATCTCTTTTGAAAGAGTCGATGCGGCCCGATTTGCTTAAGGATTTAAGCCCTGAGCGCAAAGAATTACTCATTAAAATGCGTTCTGCAATTAACAAAAATAGAAACGCTGTACAGCAGCTGTACACTTTTGTAGAAACCAAGAAGCCATTTCTTAAAATAAATAATTATTTATCGAGTGATTATATTCATCTTCCAATAGCAAAGCCAGATGACGCAAATCCATATCCACACATGCGAAAAATAGGCGTACTTAATAATGCAGTAAACGATCTAATCGAAGCGCTTGATGAATCAAAAAAATTAGGAAACGGAAAAACATCCAGCAGATTTGAAACTTTACAAAAAAATGCTGAAGCGCGAATTACGCAATTAACAGCCGAGCTTGAAAGATTGGGTAATAAATCTGAATATAGAGAAGAGCTTAATCGCCGCGAAACGGAACGCCATCATCGCGAACTCGAAGTAAAAAAAGAGCGCAAAGTGAGAGCAAAAGAACAAGAAGCTGAAGCTCTCGCTATTGAGGCCAGAGCTCGTCAAACACAAGCTGATTTAGCGAGCTACACGTATCAAAAAAACTTTATTGATGCGCAAAACATCGCAAAAACGGCAGAAACTAAAACCTTAATCGCGCAAGAAAATGAAAAGCAAGCGCAAAAAAATTATGAAATTGAGAAAGGTCTTGTTCAAAAAATACGCGCCTGCTTAATAGGTTTTGTAAAAGTTCAGGATGAGAAGCTTAAAAAAGCTCAAGAGGCGTACGATTCACTTGATCGTGAATTTAATACCCCATCAGTAAATCCTGAATTGGTTGAGGAACGGGTAGCGATACTCAAAGAACGCGCACAAAAAATTAAAGAGGCGTTTGTGCCAGCTTGCCCCGGATGCATTAAAGATCTTGAAAATGGGAATTTTTCTCATCCCTGCAACCACGGTGCGGGGGCAGGAAAGTAATTTTAAAATAAAAAAAACGGCACATTTGCCGCTTCTTAATAAATTGAAGGTGAGATGGGAACTCATAGGTTTAACCCTACGTCTCTCGTCTATACTTACGCATGTAGAGAGCTTAGCTTCTAACTACCTCCCCATCTCCTAATTACAATGGTAACAAAGAACAGCACGCAAAATCAATGATTCAGATTGGATTTTTATATAAAGATTGGCCAAGATTAAGGATAATAAAAATATATCCGTTAATACAAAAGGAAACAGGGGTGCATTAATTGCAGCACTTGATAGCGCGTGTGACTTAATAAATCCTTGAGAGCTTCTTTAAAACTTCTTTATACTGGTAATGAGGGATAGTTTAGGGGGAGTTTAGTAATGAGCATATTCCAAATGCGCGGGGGCGCATGGGGTATTTTTTACGTCTTTTTATACCTATTTTCAGCTTTTTGCATAGCTGAGAACGGTAAAACCTTTCCCAAAACAGAATCCGCACAACAATTTGCTTATTTATTTGCACATGGGTTGGGTGCAACCCAACAGCAATTCGCGCTTTTCGCGCAAGTTCCCGTTGTAGATTTAAAAAAGAATAATAACTGGTTTCTTTATGATCCCTTAGTTCTTTTTAATTTCCCAGATGCAAAGAATGATAAGGGCGAATATCTAAAAGAGCACGTCAATCTTGGCCAAAAAAAAGATATTGATCAACTCCACGCAAGTATCACTGCAGCGCTTGCCCAATTGCCAGGAGCTGGCCTCGTTTTAACAGGAATTTCACGCGGCGCAGCAACCATTCTTAATCTGCTAGCGCTCGCTCAACCTAACTATGTGGCAGCAGTAGTTCTTGAATCACCGTTCGATTCATTCAAATCAATCATCAACCATCTTCTCAGGCGGTTTGGTGTACAATGGCTACCATTCTCAGAAAGAATCGGCGCTAAAATAGCGCAATCACAGTTTCCTTCACTCAATTTAGATGGCATAGCGCCTTGCAAGGTTGCTTCCTATATTCCGCAGCATGTTCCTATTCTTTTTGTTCATTCCACCAAAGACAAAGTGATTCCGGTACAATGTTCAAGAAAGTTATATATAAAATTGAAAGAAACGGGGCACCAACATGTTTATTTACTCGAACTTCCATCTGGTGATCATGGAAAATTAATGAATAGCGAGCATTCTCTTATGTATCAAAATGCTGTGCACGCTTTTTATAAAAAATATGGATTGCCGCATCAAGAAGATTTCGCCAAACAAGGGGAAGCTGTCTTAGCGCTGGCGCAACCCGGCATTGCGGAAGTACAAGCTCGTGAAAAAAGAACTATGAATCTTGATGATGAGCAAGATAACTAATCCATTATTCTGATAATTTTAAATAAAGAATACACTAAAACCTTTTTTCCATAATTCCTATTTGAAAGAATCACAATCGGGGCCTTTTGCAAAGCTTTCCCATTCCTGTTATCCTCTGAGGTGACTGGTATTATTTAATAAATCTTAATGGAGGTTTATATGTATAAGAAAAGTATTTTTACCGCACTCATTTTCCCACTATTGGCATATACATTTATCAGTAAAGCTGGCAATCAGCTGAGAACACAAGATCGCGTATTGCCAAATGGAAAAACAATCTCTCTAGCTATTGGTAACTTGGAAGATCAGCTCGTTGAAGCGGTTGTTAATCCCGCAAATGAATATTTATCTCACGGTGCTGGCGTAGCGCGCACCTTAGCAGATTTTTTTCCTGATTTACAAGATCTCTCTGACAAGCTTCCTGCAAATAAAACTAGTTTTTACGACAGTTCCCAACAAGTGATATGCCCAGTTGGAACAGCATGTACCACAAAAATATACACCCAACCAAAGAATCCTCGTATTTCACATGTGATTCATGCAGTTGGCCCGCGAGGAAATGATATTGGTAGAAAACAATTACTCTATAATGCTTATAGAAGTAGCTTAGAGCAAGCGGAGCTCAATGGAATTAGCACGATCGCTTTTCCTCCAATTAGTATTGGTATTTTTAATTATCCATTGCACGAGGCAACTGAAGTTGCATTATCTGCGGCAATAGATTATCTTTCGCAAACTCAATCTGATATTCAAAAAGTTGTTTTTGTAATTTGGCCTGGCGACAAGCGATTTGATGAGATTTTGAGTGCGTATGAGTCTCAAATCAGGATGATTTAAAACTTACGGCCAAAGAGCGAACGATAAGAATTTTGTGAGAGTGCCAGAGGTAACCAAATCGGTCATAGAATCAGGAATAAATTTTTCTACCATAGTAGAAGACCCAGCTACCTGCTGGGTCTCAGTTTTTAGAAAGTTTGCTTGCTTTTGCATCATCCGATTGACTGCGATATCTATCATATATTCTGTAATCAAACCATCCTCCGAACTATCAGCGTCGGTTTTTATCATATTGATAACGCCTTCAAGATCACCATTCGATAATCCTTTTGTTCGCTGCGCCATTTGATCAATTTTGTGATCAGTTAAAAATGCGCGAGCAGCAGCAACAAATTGCTCACCATTTTGTTTTGCATCGTATAAAATAGTTTCGCAATAGGCGCGAAGAACCGCAGCTCGCTCAACTTGTGAAGGAAGTGGCAATTCAATAAGATCATCAATACGGCGATGCATCGCTTCATCGATAACGTGAAGCCTGTTTGTAGCCAGCACGATCATGAATTTATCACTTCGTGTTCCAGTATAATTTAAGAAGTTGGTAAACACCCGATACGCATCACTATCAGGATCGAGACCATCACGATTTGGCATTAAAGATTCCGCTTCATCAATAAAAAGTATGAGCCCTTTTGATTTATTTGCCCATGCAAAAAGTTCATCCATTGCCTCGAGAGCGCCTTTTTTTGCAAACGATGAACCGCTTGCCATTGCAAATTCCATACCAGATCGTTCGGCTAATTGTTGTGCAAAAAGAGTTTTACCAGTTCCTGGTGGGCCATAAAGCAATAGATTGCGGTATTTTATATTCTTTTTGCCTTCTTTAATTTTTTTGTGAATAATTTTTGTCGTCTCTATCAGCCCTTCAAGACGCGCCTGAAGCTCCATCTCGAAAATCATCGGCGGGCGTACAATCGCTTCGGTTTTTCCAAAAGTTGTATAAAGCGTGTTTTTGGCACGTTCAATTATATTTTGTCGAGAAGATTTAATAATAATTCTGGGTTTGTTCATCTGGCGCTCAATATAACTCCATAGAACACGCGAGCCGTACCAAGCAGTTGCAACGCCCAATGCTGCACCTACTGAAATGAGAGCACTATTTGAACCAATACGCGTTATCACAGAGTTTAGGGTTCCGCCAACGTTTCGCAAAAATAGGCTCGATGATTCGGCCGAATTTATAGCAGCTCTCCGGCCTTCCCCATTAACATCAAATTGATCTGCGCTTGCCCCCCAGAAATTTTGCATAGCGCCTCGCCCATTACCACCATCGGCAAACTGCTCCTTGAGCGCTGCGGCGGTAGCATTTATGCCGCCAGGCAATCCTTTTTCCAGGCCATCGGCGACACCGGTAGAAATACCCTTGCCTACCGCTTGCGAAACCCTATCGAGAGGCTCGGCCAAATCTGCCAAATTAATGGGATGGTTTTGCGCGCTGCTTAATGAAAATAGCGCAATAAGAAGAAAAAGCACAATCCGTGCTAAAATATTCATGAAAAACCCCATTTTTTGAAGAATTCGTTGGATAAAATAATAAATTATTAGAAAAACCTTATGTTTTAGTATAAATTATACCATTATTTTCAGTTTGAACAAGATTAGTCGTTGGGCAATTTTTATACAACTGGGGCCCCAGGAATCAGCATTTGACAATTTTGGAATATTTGGGATAATGAATATTAAATATTATTTCAATTGGAGATTTATTTATGAGAAAACTAGCACCTTTTTTATCTTTATTTATGGCAATCACCGCTTCAATTTATTCAATGGAGGAGGGTGCGCCAAAACGACATAAATCCGAACAGCCCTCTTCTTCGCAATCCAATAAAGAAGTAAGCGATAATAACAATAATAACGCTGAAGTTTCTGCTTCTTCTAAGGCCTCAATTATAGATGCGGTTAAGAGTGGTAAGCATGAACGGTTAACTGATTTACTTTCACCTTTTGCTAAAGGAAAACCAACGGAAATAGTTCAGCTTTTACGAAAAGAAGGTTTTTCTACACAACAACTTATCGTTGAATTTGCTAATTACCGCTTAGAAAGATTACTTGCAGATCACTTAAAAGATAATCAAATCTCCAAGCAAGCAAATGAAATTTTGCAACAAGCGCATATACAAAACCATACACAAATAGATGAGTCGCCAGAAATTTGCTTTTCTAATTCGATCCCACACGAATTGCAATCATTTATTACCGATTCTGTAAAGAATAATCAACTCCTAAGCAAAAAATACCTCTACGTAAAATTATTTTCTGAAAAACCTGTATCGATAAAATCTAACGGTACAGCGGCGATTTATTTATTCTTTAATTCCGGCGATCTACATTTGAATCTGGAAATCCATAAAGACCCTGTTGTAAATAAAGGGGTAGTTCTACACGAACTAGCTCATGCTGTGCGTGGGCATGCATGGCTGATAGAACTATTGCGACGAGAGCACAAATTAAATCTCTCGAAAGAACTATCTCACCATATAGAACGGGAGGCCGATTTGCTGGCCGCATGCGGTGGATTAGATAGCTGCTCAAATGTTCAAAAGGCTCTTGAATCCTTAAAAACCGGATCAGATACTCACCCAGCAGTGGAAACCAGATTCAAAGACATACGGTATTTAAAAATGCTCATCGAAGCAGAAGAAAAACTAAAAAAATAAGTAAAATTAGCAAACAATTCTTTTGAAGAAAAACGGTTCTTTTTAGCTACTTAGAATGTATGCAAAAAATTACTCTGCTTGATTTGCAAATTGTTTCTCGATCATTGCATAATAAGATGGCTTGAGCGGAAGCTCTATCACAAATTTTGTTTCTTTTGGAATCTGCACAAGCCGTGTGCACCTTTTTTTTTGTTGGCCTTCCAATTGGCAGCAATCAGCAATGACAATGTCTCCATTCTTTAAGAACGCCTGATAGATTTTGCTTTTGCCGGTTTTCTCAATCGATGAATCGTCAAGTTGTGCGACAGCAGTTATATCTTCCGGTTTCAATTCACAAAGTTTCTCAATCAATTCATTAGAAAAACCATTTTGAAAAAGTGCAAGCTTTGCATGCTCTTGACGCTTTGATTCATGAAGTTCCGCTTCCATTGCAACGCAATGAAGATGAAAAAGAAAAACTATTAACCAAACTATATAATTCATATTATTTTTCTTCGAGGGAAAGATCGTAATAAAGTTTGATACCATCAAAATATTTCGAATCTATTGGTACAGAAAGTATCACACCATTTTCGTTAATCGTTCGTTTCGTACAAAATTTCTTATTATCGGCCAACTGCGCAACTAGTTGAACATTATCGGGCAGTTCTGCAGTATAATAAACGGTTTGCAGAAAACTCGTACGCAATCCCTGCTGTGCACTTGTTCCCTTTGTAACAGAGATTATTTTATTTATATCAATTGGCTCGTCGCTCGCATCCCTAATTCGTTCTGAATTATTCATGCCGATCACGGAGGAAAATAAGAAAATAGTTACTAAACTAGGTAATAAAACAAAACGTATAAGTCTCACCCCATTCCTTTTCTTTTTAAATTTTCTTATTTTTGCTTCATCGTATTTTAACAAAGAAGATAGATCGATTAAAATGAAAAAGCGCTGCATTTACGTGCAGCGCTTTATTTAATTAAATACTATTTTTGTTGCTTGATCTACTAGGCCACATTCAATTCGTTATCATCAATGCGAATGCGGTCAATCTTTAACGCTTTTCCGGTCGCAATATCAATTTCGATAACCACACCGCACATAAAATACGGCTTTTCTGTTTCTACAACAAATTTTACCGGCATTTGCGTAATAAAATTTCTAATAATCGCGTCTTTTTTCATTCCGATCATAGAATTAAGAGAACCCGCCATTCCTAAATCGGTAATAAACGCGGTACCGTTTGGCAGAACGCGCTCATCAGCAGTTTGTACATGGGTATGGGTTCCAACAACGGCACTAACTCTTCCATCCAAGAAAAAACCCATCGCAATTTTCTCTGCCGTTGTTTCAGCATGAAAATCCACAATGATTGTTTTTGTCTTTGATTGCAAAAAAGTGAGCGCAGAATCTACGGCCTTAAACGGGCACGAAAGGTGCTCGCGCATAAAAACGCGCCCTTGAATATTTACCACCCCAATTATTTGCCCGTTAATTGAAAACGTAGTAACTCCCGTTCCCGGGCATTCGTTTGGAAAATTTTCAGGGCGAAGTAGATCGGTATTATATTTTAAATATTCAAAAATATCTTTGTGATGCCAAATATGATTCCCGCTGGTGACAACGTCAACACCTAAATGTTTAAAAAAGTGCATTAATTTAGGCGTAATGCCGCGGCCATCTGCGCTATTTTCACCATTAACAATGACGCCATTTATCGCGTATTTTTCTCGCAATTTCGCCAAATGCTTTTGCACCATCGCGCATCCAGCAGGCCCAACAACATCACCTAGGAGTAAAATTCGTATAATGCTCATGATCTACCGTGCATATTCGATTGAACGTTTCTCGCGAATTACGTTTACTTTAATTTGCCCAGGAAACGCCATTTCGAGTTCGATCTTGCGCGCAATATTGCGTGCCAACGTTGCTGCTGCATCATCATCCAGCATTTCTTCTTCAACAATTATGCGAACTTCTCTGCCAGCTTGCAATGCATATGATTTTTTCACACCTTCAAATGAACATGCAATATCTTCAAGCTTTTCAAGCCTTTTAATATACGCAGAAAGTGTTTCTCGTCGAGCACCGGGGCGCGATGCAGAAATCGTATCGGCAATCATAATAATTGGGCTATAAATAGAAGCAAAAATAATTTCTTCATGATGCGCTGCAATCGCGTTTACAACAAGTGGATCTTCGCCACATCGTTTAGCAATATCGCCGCCAATTAATGCATGCGGTCCTTCGACTTCTGCGCTCACTGCTTTACCAATATCATGCAGCAACCCAGCGCGAAGTGCCATGGTGCCATCAAGCCCAAGTTCTTCCGCTATCATGCGAGAGAACAGACCAACTTCTTTACTGTGCATCAAAACGTTTTGGGAGAAACTGGTACGGAAGAAAAGTTTTCCAAGCAACGTCATAATCTCAGGATGCAAGCCTTGAATATTAAGTTCAAGCGTTACATCTTTGCCCATTTCCTGGACCATTTCGTCGATTTCTTTTTCGCATTGCCCAACCGTTTCTTCAATACGAGTTGGATTAATTCTGCCGTCGGTGATTAATTTTTCCAATGCACGGCGTGCAACTTCTCGTCTTATGGGATTGAAACCCGAAATCGTGATTATTTCTGGAATATCGCCAATGACAAATTCCATACCGGTTGCCATTTCAAGCGCTTTGATATTGCGGCCTTCCTTACCAATAATACGGCCCTTCATATCTTCACTTGGTAAATGAACGATACCTGAAGAATGTGGGGCAACTTGATCAGCGATATAGCGCTGCATTGCAGTTACAACAATGTTATTTGATTTGTCTTTAGCAGTTTGGCGCGCTTCTTCTTCTACTTTTTGAATCCATTTTTGGCTGCTCATGCGCACTTCTTCATCAAGCGTATTATAAAGCTCCTTGCGAGCTTCATCGCGCGTCATACCGGTAATGCTTTCAAGTTTTGCAATGAGCTCGGTATAGACAGCTTTAATTTTGTTTTCACTCACTAGCAAACGATCATTTGCACGAGAAAGATTGCGTTCTTTTTGCTGAATTTCTTGCGTGAGCTCTTCAATGCGCTGCTCTTTTTTTTCAAGCGTTTCGTACTTTGCATTCAATTTACTTTGAAAACGTTCAAGCTCTAATCGCTCACGCTTCATATCTAAATCAAATTCACTTCTTCGCTTGTGCAACTCATCTTTGAGTCGTAGCAACGATTCGCGACGCTCGTTTTCAATATCACGCTTAATATTTTTTGTGGTATTAACCGCTTCATCAAAGAAGCGTTGTGCTTGCTTATACTTTGATCTCGCAAAAATAAGTACCGCGATGCCTCCAATAAAAGCTAACGCGACCGCGACGCCCCCAAGCTGGAGTAATAACGTCATCATTGTTGATCCTCTCTATGATATCCTCGTTGGAAAGCCAATCGTTAAATAACGACGTGGCGCTCTTTCAATATTAATCAAGAGGGCAAGCATTATGGAAAAGCATCAAAAGACGCATGCAAACGCACAAAAAACAATAACCCTACGATCCCGTCAGGCGGTTAATCCGTGCAATAAGTTCGTCTTGGTAAGAACGTAACTGTTCTTCAAACGATAGGTTTTTATGAGCAAATTGAAGTGCCGCAAGTGCTGCAACGCGCTTAGCGTCCTTGCTCTTAAGGCTTTCGCTCAATTCGTTCATAAGCGCATCGACTCGGGAAACTGCTTGCATGATGTGCATTTCTGGTTCATCGCTGATCAGCGTATACGGTTCACCTAAAAGCATGACCGTATATTTTTTTGCTTCCCGCTTCATGATGCTTTTTCATTACTTATTAAGGAATCAATACTTTTAATTAGATCATCAACGAACAATTTCGTAGCAAGACGCTCTTTTACCAGCTCTTCACTATGAACGGTAGTCAATTTTTGTACTAATTTTTCGTTTTCTTCGCTTAGCCTAGCATTTTCTGCCTTGAGCTCATTAACTAACACAGCAAGGTGCATAATTTTTTGCTCAAGCGCTTGCAATATTTCCATACGCTCCCCTTTTTTACGCATGTACACCATCATCTTTTTCTACTTGATGGTAGTGTACCGATGCGCACCAAGCGCTGTCAATAAACCTATTGTTGCGCGAGTTGCACCAGTTGTGAAAATGCTTCTGGTTCGAAAATTGCAAGTTGACTAAGCATCTTACGATTTAGAGAAACATTGGCTTTCATAAGACCATGCATAAATTTATTGTACGGCATACCGCGCTCGTTAGAAGCGGCACCAATTCGGGTGATGAAAAGCCCACGCATATCACGCTTTTTCAGCTTTCTGCCTTTATAAGCATAAGCCATTGCGCGTAGCACAGTTTCTTTTGCACGACGAATAATATTGGAGCGTTGCCCCCAATAACCCTTAGCCTGTTTTAATAATCTTTTATGACGTTGCTTAGTTGCGAGTCCACGTTTTACACGAGTCATAATATATCCTTATCGATCACTACTATACTGCAATAACGATTTAACATGTCGAATATCGCAGCTATTTACATATAACGCACGGCGCATGCCACGTTTCTTTGAAGCTGATTTGCACGTCATCAAATGGCGACGGCCAGCTTTAGCGCCTTTTACCAAATTACTTTTCAATTTTTTAAATCTTTTTGATGCACCAGAGTGCGTTTTCATTTTAGGCATGATAGCAAAACTTTCAACTATTTAACAAAATAAATTCGAGACCACATAGATGAACTCTTCATATCTTTTTCGTGCGAGAGATTAGTAAGCCCCTCATGCGCAAGTGTTAAGTCGATTTTTTCAAAAATCTCAGCACCGCGCTCTCTGCTTGTAGCCGCTTCACGGCCTCTGAACATAAGAGTCACTTTCACGTGCTTGCCATCTTTTAAAAAGCCGGCAGCTTGCTTCAATTTGGTAAGATAATCATGTTCGCCAATTTTAGGACGCATTTTGATCTCTTTTACCTGAATTGTCTTTTGGTGCTTTTTAGCTTCTGCCTGTTTTTTCTTTTTGGCATATAAAAGCTTACCAAAATCCATAATCTTTACAACCGGAACTCCTTCTTGGCCGGTATCAGATACCATAACCAAGTCCAGATCGGCAGCACGGGCCAGTTTCAACGCCTCTTCGCGTGTTATGACCCCGGCATTTCCCCCATCAAGGGTGATTACCTGTACCTTAGGAGCTCGAATTTGTTCATTCACTAACTGATCAGTTTTTTGAATATTAATTGATTTCAACGTATTTTTACCTTTATACGGTGTTTATTTCTCTTTTTGTGCCGCTTGTACTTGAGCGATAGCACTTTCTACTTGAAGCACAAACTCAGGAGTTTCTTTCATATGAGCAAGAGCCTGTTCTCTTCCTTGCGCAAATTTTTTCTTCTCAAAAGCGAGCCATGCACCGGACTGCTCAACTACACCATAATGCAATGCAGCGTCCAAAACATCAAGCTCATGGCTTATGCCTTCGCCAAAAAGCACATCAAGCTCAACTTTTTTGAATGGAGGTGCCATTTTGTTTTTTACTACTTTAATAGAAACTCGATTACCAAAATGATTGTCGTCTTTCTTGAGAGACGCAATGCGGCGAACATCCAAGCGAAGTGATGCGTAGAATTTAAGCGCATTACCGCCAGTGGTCGTTTCTTTATTGGCAAACGGCATACTATTAATGTTGTGGCGAATTTGATTGATAAAGATCAAAACGGTTTTCGATTTATGGACAACCGGGGTGAGTTTACGCAGCGCCTGAGACATCAAACGCGCTTGCAACCCCACGTGAACATCGCCCATATCCCCATCAAGCTCTGCTTTAGGCACCAAAGCCGCAACAGAGTCGATAACCACTATATCTACCGATCCTGATCGTACCAACATTTCAGCGATATCGAGCCCTTGTTCACCATAATCGGGCTGCGAAATAATTAAATCGTTTATATTTACGCCTAGATTTGCAGCGTATGAAGTATCAAGAGCGTGTTCAGCATCGATATAAGCACAAATGCCGCCAGTTCTTTGAGCTTGCGCTATTGCATGAAGCGCCAGGGTTGTTTTACCTGAAGCTTCAGGGCCGTAAATTTCAACAATTCTGCCCAATGGATAGCCGCCTATTCCAACCGCATCATTAATTAAAATTGAGCCTGAAGATATAACGGGCGCTTTTTCTAGCTTCGCGTCACCAAGAAACATAACCAATCCCTTACCATGCTGCTTATCGATCTGAGCAAAGGTAAGTTCAAGCATTTTTCTCTTATTCAGATTGTCACTATTTTCTGTAGCTGGTGCCGCTTTAGCGGGAGCGATTTTAGTTTCGTGTTGGGCGGTCATAGTGATTAGTCTTCCAGTGGTAATCTGTCATTTTGTGAATTACTATCTTGAGTAAGATTAATTGTAGCATTTCTATATAAAGACGCAATATAACCCCTATAAGCAAGCTCTTTTTGCTGCTGGGAGAGTTCTGCCATCAATTCTTGTTTTTTTTGCGCAAAAGTGGCTTCATCGAACGGTTTCATGCTTTCAAGTTTCAAGATATAGGCACTATCACCCTGATCGGCTGCGTGCAAAGCGCCCGGTTTTGAAAGGCTACTTATCGCACTCATTGGGAAATGCTTAGCTTCAAGTGCTTCTATCGCTTCTTTATCGTCGGGTGTTACCATACCGGTAAGTTCAACCGAACCACCAAATTCATTTTTCAAACTAGCAAGAGAAGCGGTTTTCGCTTTAGCTTGGGCATCGCGCAGCGCCTTTTTCATAGCTTTGCGTGCTTTATCGTAGTAAAGATCGTCTTCTACCTGCTTTCGTACCGTTTCCAAAGGAACTTCGGCACTTTTCTCAACCGCCGTCGTCTCAAGAATAGAGCCGATACCATCATCGCCGGTAAAGGTGGTCCATTCATGAAGTGGATTTTTGAAAATGCGCTGAGAAAGAAGACTCGCATCTTTTCTGCTTACTTGAGCGGTACGCATAGCGCCATGATGTTTTTGTACAAATGCATCGATCGCCTCTGGTTTAGTGCGCAACTGATTTGTCAGTGCGCGACTCTCGCGACTAAATTGCTCATCAAATTTTTGTTTTGTAAGCAATTTAACAATTTCAGGTTTTACCATGGCGAGTGTTTTATAAACCGCCGGTTTTCGACTTACTCGCTGAACCAGCTCTAGGCCAGCGTCTGTTTTAACGATATCAGAAATATCGCCATCATTTTGCAATCTAAAAGATGCCTTTTCAAGCGCTTCGTGCATTTCACCTTTTTTGAAAAAGCCAAGAAGTCCACCTTTTGAAGCAGTTGCCGCATCTTGTGAATGCTCTTTTGCAAGTTTTGCAAAGTTACCTGGAGCTAACTTCAACTCTTCTTTAATTTTCTGCATCAGTTCAAGCGCTTGATTTGGAAGTTTCTCATCCAGCTTTACTAAAATTCTACGCACTTGCACTTCTACAGGAGATTCTAGATAATCTGGTTTGTGATCGCTGTAATATTTTTCGATCGCTTCATCAGGTACTTTCAAGCCAAATTGATCTTGCTTAAATTCATAAACTTTTGCTGTGCGTTTTTCTGGTGACCAATAACGCTTTGATGCACTATTTTGTTCAGCAAAAAATTCTTCTACTTCTTTCTGGTCGAGTGGCTTTGTGCGCAACTCTTTCAGATATTTATCTAATTTAAAAGTAAGCATACTATATTCGCGCGGAATGTAGCGCGCAATAAACGCGTCTTTCAAATCCTGGTTTGAAATATAGTGAGAAAGGCAAATCATATCCCGTACCATAACTCTGCGTAGTGCTTCTTCAATAGATTGTTCGAAATCTGAAAGCGTAATTCCATGAGTTTGCAAATAATAACGCAACAGATTCATTGAAATCTGGCCACGTTGATCAACCACACTGAATGGGACCGTATCGCGCAATTCTTGAACTACAAACATAGGATCTTGCATTTTGCGCGCAAGAAAATCACCAGAAATTTTAATACCGAGTGCATCTGCAACGGTATTAAGAATAGTTTCTACAATGAGTGATTGCACCGCGAGCACGCGTGGATCTTCATTGATACCCATCATGCGCATCATCATTTCTGCTTGAGGGCCCATTTGTTCTTTGAAGAGCTCTATGCGTTCAGCCTCATGAACTACTTTTTGGCGAAATTGATTTACCGAAATTGCAGCATGGTCTACCGTTCCAATAGCTGGCGCTCCGCCACTAAACCTCTTAAAGAGATTTGGCGAGAAAAGCAAACTGCCTCCGGCCATAGAAAAAAAAGTGATCCAGAGAATTGCTTTTGCAAATTTATTTTTCAACATGCGTTGTTGAGCAGATGTCATGATTTACTACCTTTCATTGAGTGCGATTTTTTGTTTGGAGTATCTGCACTTTTTTCAACGATGGTTCGGTTATTTTTATTGAACTAATAAGTGCTTCTACCTCAGGCCTTGTTGTATATGATGCCGTGTTGACCGTATACCAAGTTTTTGTGATCGGTTTACCGTCACGCGAACGACCTGAGCTTACTCGTTTTACTATCGTAGTTGCAATTCCTCTTTTTTGCAATCGGGCAACTAAAACTTGCGCGTCTTTTTGTACGTTTGATCTCATTAACTGAGCATAATAAAAGATGGCCGGTTCTGCACTTGCATCAATCTTTGGATGAGGAATATCATGATGCGCAGCTAGATCTTGAGTCGTTACTTCTTCTTTGTTATCAGCACTATCAAGCACCGTTTGTTCTGTGCCATACAGTGTTGTCATCGAATGGTGCAAGCGATCGGCAAATGATTGTTCGTTTACATCATGCGTAAACATATCAACTGCTGCTTTTTTACCCATTAAATAACCGGCGCAAAATACACCAATCAATAACACTATCAGCAAAGATGTTGCAACGGCTGTTTGAGTTCTATCAAGTATCACACAAGGATCTTGATGGCAGTTACAAGTACAATTTATATCATGTAAATCTTTCATAATAATCCTTTTTTTTGTGCGATCATTTCACTAATATATAACGCCGCCTGGCCAGTATTGGTAGATGTTAAGTTTATTGGTATGATTGGCGGCCCATCTTCAAGGCTTGCAAGAGTACGTACCATCATCGCGCCAAACGTAAGTTGTCGCTTTGCATAATTACGCGTTTTTTTCGCGATCGTTTCGCGCAGCATTGTGTACGCACGAACTGAATGGTCTGCATTGTGTACAAAGCGCACAACGTCATCGTACCCAAGAATTTTTTTTTGCGATACAAACTGCTGCCATTCTGGCGAAAGCCCCTGCACTTCTTTTATCCAGTTAAAAGCTGCGCCATTAGACGCTGCCAGCATTTGATCTGCGCGCTGATTTATCCGGGCATAAAGATCTTCTCGTTCTCTCGTAACCATTATAAAAATGTACGGCCCGAACGGATGATATTGTGGCCGAGAAGAAGATGGAAGTTGGCCAGTATCGTACCAAATATCGAGTGCCCGTTTTATCCGATACTCATCATTATGATGAATCGCGCGGGCACGAACCGGATCGATCTGTTCAAGAAGCTCCCAAGAATAAGGTGGTCGATCAGCAATTGGCATACTTTTGGTATGCATAGGTTCGTTCATTGGAAAAAGAAGGGACATACAATAAAAGCCGCTACCGCCAACAATAATTGGCACTTTTTTACTGTGCTCAGCCTGTTTTATTGCTTGTATCGCTAAGTGATCATACTCAACCGCAGTAATTGGCCGCGGCTGAGAAACAATATCAAACAATGCGTGTGGAATATCCAATTGGTCGAGTGATGGTTTTGCCGTTCCTATCGAAAGTGGTTCATAAAATTGTCCCAAATCACAATTGATCATCACACCATTCATCAAGCGCGCAAGTTCGATCGCCAAATCGGTTTTACCAACGGCGGTCGGCCCATAAATAATAATCGCAGGTTGTTTCTGCGATATTTTTTGCCATTGACGATCAAGTAGATGCGGGCAAGTTTTTTTTATGGTGCTCATACGTTAGAGTATTTGTTGTGATGCTTTGTGGCCAATCGATCCAAAAAAAGACCGTAAATGTTCTATAGCTTTTTCTTCACCAATTTTTTGCACATGCGCAATTTCTTGCGCCAAAAGCATTTCAGCTTGCAGCAAAAGATTCTTTTCGCAAAAAGAAAGCTCTTTATTGAGTTCTATAGATTTTAGATCTCGATAAATTTCAGCAGTTGCTCTCAGATTATTTTCTTTGAGTTTTCCCTGATACGCCTTATTTCTGTGCTTCCAATTACTTGTCACTTGCTGATGGGCTTTTCTGGGAGATGGCTGAGAAAGTAATTCAAAAACTACTTCAATACTATCTTGAGAGCTGAGTGGGCGAATGCCATTCACCTCAAGACTATTAACCGGCACCAAAATTGTCATCTCTTTATTTATGAATCTCAATTCATAAAGAGTTGTTGTTTTTCCAGAAATAACTTTTTCTACAATACGATTAATTTTGGCGACACCATGTCCCGGGTATACAACTTTTTCGTTCAGTTCAAAACGAACCATCATACGTACTCCCTTTTCTGTAAGCACGTGCATTAACACACCTACCGAAAAAGCTTTACCTGTTGCTTATAGTCTAGCACAAACGAACGCGATTTAAAATTGTTCCGAGATACTCATCGAAAAAAAGTTTTAATTGGTTTTAAAATTTAACAACTGCTGCGCGAAAAAAAACAATCTCGACGTTGAGCTAAAATAAATGTTTTAAATCAACGCCTTGTATTTAGCAAAGAAAAGCGAATCGTTTGCCATTGGCCAATTTTAATCGATGAAATAATTTTCCACACTTTTATTTCCACAATTTGAAACAATTTAATATTTCCCACATTCCCTTTTTGCCTGTGCATTAACAACACCCCTCGCAATCGCCTTGCTAGATCAGCAATAATAAAGTATTCTTTATTACAAGTATCAAATATAAAACAAGACAACGCCTTTAAGGACTTATGGAGTAAAATCGGTGTTTTTGCTTATTTCTACCTTCTTTCTACTTGCTTCTGCCATTATTGCCAACAAGTTTGCGTTGAGCGTTCTTTCGCCGATGGCGCTTGTTGCGATTCGGATGTTGGGCGGCGGCTTGGTACTTTTATGGCAAGAGCGATCGTCTCTTAAAGCGATCAAGAATTTTATTTTTCCACTCACCCTTATTGCGCTTTGCACCACCTTCATTAATTCACTTCTAAAAGCGTACGCTCTGCAACACCTCCCATCAAGTAAAGCAGCTCTCATCGCCGGACTCGATCCGATTATTACGGCGATGATCGCTTTTGTGATGTTTCGAGAATCACTCAATGCCCAACAACTTCTTGCAATTGGCCTGGCAATGATCGGCAGTGCATCACTTTGCTATGATGGTATTTCAGGATGGAGTACTATAGCTCCGATCGCTAGTTGTGCAGCATTTGCCGCAATAGTAATTGGCAGGTATGGCTGGATTAAGGCACAAAAGATTTTGGTCGATGCACATCTTACCCCACGGCAACTCAATGCTGGTATGATGGTTATTTCCGGATCGATCGCACTCGCATGGCTTATGGCAAGCCCAACCGACTTTTTTTCACAACTTTCAAATCTTAATTCGGTCAACCTAATTTTTGCGCTGCTCTATACCACGGTTATCGGAAATGTTTTAGCGTACCCACTCTATGCATCACTCCTTAAAAAATATTCAGCGACGCTTCTTTCTCTCTTTGGTTTTTTAATTCCGCTTTTTGTAACACTTCTAGCAATTCCGCTTCTTTCGGAAACCTGCACAAGCAGAGTGATTATATCAGGAGCGATAATGTTTGCCGGCGTCGCACTATTTATAAAAGCATCAAAATAAGTATTCTTTGTGTGCCTTGTTTACCAAGTTGCTATTTAGTTCTTTTCCCACCATATCCCCAACGTACTCAATGCGCGCAACGCCTATTCCATTGAACCCATCTCATCCATCCAGATAAGATTAAAAATGGGAAGATACTTTTAACTGGGGGAGTCCGCTATGCGCAAGCATGCCTTTATTACTATAATCCTTATCTTGGCAACGCTATTGATAGCTATGCGGTACAAGCCGCTTCAGACGATGACCAAGGCTCGACCTTTCAGCAGTACCTTAATACGCCCCATAAGCACACAAGTACCTCGTACATTTTTAAATTTACGCAGGGCTACCATTTTCTCAGCACCGATAGCAGCATTAATGGCACAGATAGCCGCAAGTTCGGCACTTCGTGGGCGCTTTGATTCTTATTTTCAATATGGAATCATCAAGACCGAACCGATAGAACTCATGAATGCTATCGATACGATCGATGCGCAGAAAGTAGGCGATCTTATCGCAGCAGATTCATCGGTAGTAACTTATTCAACACTCATTGATAAACTTATTGGACTCAAGAATCGAGTTATGACCGATCAGTTAACGCCAGATGAAGAGAAACGGGCACTCGCCATTATGACCGCTATAAATTGTGCATTATCCAATGCTGTAACTCAAGCAAAGATGGTGGGCTACACTTTCTCAGCTGCACAGATAGAAAAAATGATGTTTCAAGCATGGGATATTGAGTTTAAGACGAACAACTATTTGAATTATAGAGCTGCGCGCAGGCGTGATGTAGAGCGCAATAAGAGATGGTTTTGAGCCGAGTGCAGATTAAGTACGATCTGTATGCGCAAAAAGACAAGGGCAGAGTGCGCGCCGCGCCCTCCTTCCCCTTTCAGGAATTTCTTGTTCTTGTTATTCGATATCGTTGTTTCAAAAACCAAAAATAGTAATAACGTTCTATTGGTTAAGGAGCGTTAGAAGAACAAAGGACGTTCTTTCGCGTGAATGTTTAAAGGAGAGTAGTAATGGGGCTTATTGCGCGCGTGTACGTTCTCGTGTGTGCGTGTGTTTGCGTGTGCCAGAATGAATGAGGATAGGTTCCTAAATAAGGTGTAATGAATTGTTCCTTATATAGTATATACAGCTATATCCTTTTTTTTCCTTTCCTTTTTAATTTAACTACTTTCTTAGCTGCGCTATTTGAACGCAGTCAAGGCCAGCAGCCCCTTGTAACACATCGAAGCTGTGAAGGCTGCCTGGACGAAGACGGAGTGCCTCGCGCGGCCGTGGAACAAAAAGGGCTGGTCACGGAGCCGCCCCGCGTTCTCACCGAAGCCCATTATTGATAATTATGCGACAATAAAACCATAGGGACCTTGCCTGATAGCCAAATATCTCGATGAAATAATGGACGATTCGATAGTCGGCCCGCCGGCCTCCAAAGAAAAACGCTAAGATTGCATTGGAAAAGATGAAACTGTAGCCGTCTGAAGAGGCCCTCCAGTAGGCCCCCGGGGTACCTTCGGCAGCCAGGTACAAATGAAAGAAATCTTAGTGAATTACGCTCAGATTTTATGAGTAATTATTTGACATTATTTAAACTATGGTTTATAAAATATACGTGAAAAGTAGTTAATACTATAGAAATAACACCTCATGAATATTGAGGGCAAAACAAGGGAAATGTATGGGAAAAATTATAGGAATCGATTTAGGAACAACCAACTCTGTCGTTGCTTTCATGGAAGGCGGTAAGCCAAAGGTAATTCCAAGCAAGGATGGCGGTAATATTATTCCTTCTGTCGTTGCGTTCACTAAAGACGGTAAGCGCCTTGTAGGCACCCTAGCAAAACGCCAGGCTATCACTAACCCAGAAAACACCATTTATTCGGCTAAGCGCTTTATTGGGCATCGCTTTGAAGAAGTTCAAAATGAAGCTAAAAATATGCCGTATACGCTCGTAAAAAGAGCCAATGGTGATGTGGGCATCCTAGCACAAGGCAAAGAATATTCTCCTCAAGAAATTGCTGCGGCAGTTTTGAGCCTCATTAAGCAAACAGCTGAAGAATATTTGGGCCAAACAGTAACCGAAGCGGTTATCACCGTTCCAGCATATTTTAACGACTCGCAACGCCAAGCAACTAAAGACGCAGGAAAAATTGCAGGCCTTGAAGTAAAACGCATCATCAACGAACCAACCGCAGCTGCCCTTGCATACGGTATGGATAAGAAAAAAAGTGGCACCATAGCAGTATTCGATTTTGGTGGCGGAACATTCGATATTTCGGTGCTTGAAATTAACGATGGCGTTATTGAAGTACGTTCAACCAACGGCGATACGCATTTGGGCGGAGACGATCTTGATCAGCGCATTATCGATTATCTCGTTGATGAATTCAAAAAAGAACAGGGCATCGATCTTCGTAGCGATAAAATGGCATTGCAGCGCTTGAAAGAAGCGGCTGAAAAAGCTAAAAAAGAATTGTCTTCAATTCCTGAAACCGATATCAACCTGCCATATATTACTGCTGATGCTTCCGGCCCAAAACATTTGAATATTAAAATTTCACGCGCAAAATTTGAATCGATTTGCCAAGATCTTTTCGACCGCTTGCTGATTCCATGCAAACGCGCAATGGCCGATGCGCAAATAGGCAACGATAGACTTGATGAAGTTATTTTGGTTGGTGGTTCAACCCGCATTCCAAAAGTACAAGATCTCGTACGCAAATTCTTTGAAAAAGAACCGAATAAATCGGTTGATCCTGATGAAGTGGTCGCAGTCGGCGCCGCAATTCAAGGCGGTATTTTAGCTGGCGAAGTTACTGATGTACTTCTTTTGGATGTCACTCCCCTTTCACTTGGGATCGAAACTCTTGGCGGCGTTGTGGCAAAATTGATCGAACGAAACACAACTATCCCAACACGCAAGTCGCAAGTATTTTCTACCGCTGAAGATAATCAGACAGCTGTTGATATTCGTGTGTTTCAAGGTGAGCGTGAATTTGCCAAAGATAATAAAATGCTTGGCCAATTCAGATTAGAAGGCGTTGCGCCCGCACCACGCGGCATGCCACAAATTGAAGTGACGTTCGATATCGATGCAAACGGTATTGTAAGCGTTTCTGCAAAAGACAAAGCAACTAATAAAGAGCAAAAAATAACGATCACTTCATCAAGCGGACTTTCAAAAGAAGAAGTTGATCGCATGCTCAACGAAGCAAAAGCGCATGAAGCGGAAGATCGCAAAGCGCGCGAAACAATCGAAAAGAAAAATCGCCTTGATGGATTAATTCTTGAAATCGAGCGTTCGCTCAAAGAGAATAAAGAAAAAATCCAAGCGAGCGATGTAGAAAATGTTGAGAAAGAGCTTGAAAAAGCGCGCGTCGTGCTCAAAGAAAAATCAACCGATGAGCAAGCGTTGCAACAAGCGACCGATGAACTTTCTCAAACATGGTACAAAGTTGCTGAGCAACTGTATAAACAAACCGGCCCATCACAACCAGAAGCTGGTACCGATAATCAATCAGGTTCTCAGCAAGGGCCAATTGATACTGATGCACAGTAAAAAATGAGCTAACTTTGCAATAATAATAAGGGCGCCTTTAAGAGGCGCCCTTATTTATTTAAAATTAAAACGATTCTTTTTTAAAAAACATGTTCTATCTTTATCGTTTATTAAAAAGAAACTCATGCGCGCCTTTAAGCGCCAAGCCGGTACCGATTAAAAGAAAAGCCCTACTGAGCCATAAATAAGGCGCCACCGATTTAATAGATCGATCTTTTGCGCACGATTTACGAATGGTCAGATCCACAAACCGTTCCCCTTTTTCATTTTTTTGTATTACCGGTACAAATTGGGTTTGAAATGATTCGTGTGGAAAAAACGATTCATGAACATTTTTAGGATCATCCATTAAGCATTCCCACTCAACGCTATTATATATATGCGGTGGAAATTGCCATTTCCATATAATCCCACTATTTGTATATTTTTTATTTCCATACAAAAAATATTTCTGGCTTTTAAGTACCTCTTGATCCCATTGATCGTGAGCTTTTTTTAACTGCTCGAAAGGTCTCTGCATAGTGCCAGGAAAGGTTTCATTAAATTTTTTACATACTGCTAAATGCTCGGCAAATTGCGTAATGAACGATCTAAAATTCTGCTCCTTCTGAGCAAAATATTCAATGCCTTTTTGGCCGAGAAACGCAATTACACATCCAGCAATTATTTTGTTTTTATAAGAAATGTGCGATGGATCAAAAAGAAATTGACCCCAAAGAGAACGCGGCATTAACATAGAAATGCATATAAAGAATCCCTTCCCCAGACTTCCCATAGCTCTCCATAATGAAAGAACGCCCGAATTGAGCGTTCTTCATAATAATCTCAAAATAGTCTCGCTTATGGCAAGAAACAAACTCGATAAAAAGTGTTTCAGCCGCACTTATCTACTGAACAATGCACTTTTTCTTACCCAGCGCTTCTATTTGTTTATCATCGCTAAATTGTTCAATGATCCATTTGTCATCTTTCTTATGAAGATAAGTCATTGCATCATCATTAGCAATCGTGATCAATGAAACTTCGTTAAACGGTTCCTCGCCCATCTCTTTTACGCTTTTGGGTGCTTCGACAGCAAGTAACTCTTTTTTTGCATTATGGTAAGTTACCGTACAGTCGCTCACCCCCTCTGCACTCTTGATAAATTGCAGAACTGCAAGTTCCTTACCATGGATAACCGTTTTTCCCGCATGGCAATTAATAACACACATAAGTAGCGTTAGAAAAATGATATTTTTTGGCATAAAAACCCCTGATTAAAAATTAGCGTTTGTTAATAGATTAAAGAATTGTGCATTTTTTAGTTTTTCTATCAACGCTTGTTTTCAGCCAATCCTTTCCATCACGCACAAACGTAAAAGTTTTTATCTTCTTCATTTCAGGAACGTCTACGATAATACTAGTAATATCCTTGTCAATTTCGTCGATTTCTTTCAGGTACTTAAGTATCTTCTCTCCCTTTCTCTCACAAACAACACTTTCGATACCCATCTGCCTTGCAGAATGAAGGTAGGCAATCACGCTGTAAGTACCAACTTTATTCTCCGGATCTGTACAGTAAGATTTAAAAATAAGCACGACTAGAAATACTAAACAAATGTACCGACGCATAAATATCCCTGGAATAAAAGGCTTTTTTTCAAAATAAGATTATTTTAAAAAAGGTTTTTATACAAGCTTTATAGATTATGTCGCATCATGATTGAGTATTATTAAAAAGAAAAAGGAGCGCTTTGGAAAGTGCTCCTTTACAAATCATTTTCGAAGGAAAATATTAAAAATTATTACTTAGATGATGGCCAGAACGAACAAGCAAATGAAACAACTCCCATACCGATGAGAGCTCGTTTAACCCAAGGAATGTAGGCAATATTGCCTTCTATATGACGCTTCACAAAAACGTTTGTTTCTTTCGCTGAATCTGGATGACTAATTTTATTAATCTCTTTACTTTTTTCATCTCTTTTCACCCTTAAGGGAGTGAACCGGCAGGTGCCCCATTCTGGCTCAATGACCCAACGCTCTTTAATTGTTTTTCCCAAGCCTGTTTTGCGTTCTAAAGAGAAATGGATATCCCCACTATATTGTATTTGCTCTATATCTCCCACTATTTTCCAACCGCGCTGCAAACGTTGATCCATTAAAGAATCAAACGCTTTATTTTCTAATCTCCGCCCTTCCTTTTGATTCATGCTTTCATTCTTGCGTGCGCACCGATCATGCTCGAATTTAGTTAATAACTTTTCCGCACCGAAACCCAAAGCCGCAATCCCAATTCCTGCAGTTCGCAATTTATTATTGCCAAACCAATTGATAAAAGCACCCTTTGAGACTTCCCCTTGAGAATTTGACCCGAAAGCTGTTATGAAAGAGAAAAAAAATAAAATTCTTCGTATTTTTTTCATAAATCCATCCATATCTTTATAAAATGAATAATTACCTAAAGATTACACCCAATACGGAAATTTGTCAAATAGAAATATTTTCAAAGAAATAGACGATTTTTATAGATGGCTAGCAAGAAAACTAATTAACTATATTCACCTGGTAAATCGATAAAATGATCCCTAAAATAATGCGTACTAATGATAACTAAAAAAATGTATTAGTCAAAAATAGCGCTTTTTAATAGAGCAATTGCTCCAATTCCAGTAAATGCATTTTGCACCCAATCAGCATAAGCTACATGCTTAAGCTCTCTCCCGAGATTTGTGACAATAAGATTATCATCAATGCAGTCGATCTCGATCTTATTCAATCCGTCTCCATCTTCTATTGGAGTAAAAAGAGTGATTGTTCTCCCACTCGCATTCAAATCAATTTTATCTTTTAACTGCTTTCCCAGGGGAGTAATTTTTTGAAAAGTAACTATTACATTGTTATTATCTTTTCCCAATCCCCAATTCCATAAAAAACCTTTTTGGATTTTTTCATTTATTAAAGAACAAATTCCATCTTTTTTCATATTTTTAGCATTTACTGGATTATTGAGCATATACTGATGCAATCTTTTATTTTCAATTTCACGAATAATGCGCTTAGCCAAAAGTCCTCCTCCGATCAATCCAATCCCCGCAATGCCCAGCTTGTGATTTGCTAACCAAGAACTAGCGGATGAAAGGATAGTATCTTGCGGCTCCGCATGAGCTAACAGTGAAACTACTAAAACAACAAACGCTGCTTTTTTCATATTTCTTTCCTTATCAAATCTATTTTTATTTTTTTAGATGTTATCCAATAAAGAGTGATGCCAACAGTAATTGCCTACCGAGCACCTAACCTGTCCCTTATTACCGATTACTTAAAGCGAAGCTTTTAAATACCGCCAATACTCCAATTCCCACGAATGCTCTTTGCACCCAATCAGCATACGCTACTTGCTTAAGCTCTCTCACATGATGTATCACAGTAATTTCGTCAGCAGACGAGACTATTCTGATCTCTTCCCGATCCTTAAAAAAAATCACAGATTTGTCTTTCGGAACGGTTAATCGAATTTTATCTTCCAACTCTTTTCCTAGTGCTGTATTTTTTTTAAAAGTCCAATTAAGAATTGAATTGTCCAGATTTTCCCCTATCTGCGAACTTTCTGAAAAACCGTTTTGGACTTTTTCATTCAATAAAGTGGAAATTTCTGATGCTTTCATATTTTGAGTATTTACTACATTATCGAGCCTGTAGCAATCCAATCTTTTATTTTCTACTGACTGAATGTAGCGCTTTGCAATAAATCCTCCGCCGATCAATCCGATCCCTGCAATGCCCAGCTTGTGATTTGCTAACCAAGAACCCGCGGATGAAAGAATAGTATCTTGCGGCTGCGCATGCATCAAAAATGAGATCGTTAATAAAAAGAGAACTACTTTTTTCATTGATTATTCCTCGTGAGAGCGATTTTTATCTTCATTGTACTCATCGTCGCTAAAAAGTAAAAAAAAGAGGCACACTAAGCGCCTCTTTACATATCAATCTATATATATTTTAAATTTTTATACGAGTGGAAGCTGCGTTCTTAATTCATTTTCTTTTGTTTGAACCAATAGAAAGCAATTCCACTCGCTATAGCAAACCATGCAGAGAAAAACGTTTTCGGATGTTTCAAAAAAGGTGTGCACTGAGGCATTTCAGGAAGTTCTTGTTCCTGAAAACAATTAACTGTATTATCAATAGGCTGATAAATTTCATGCAAAGACACACAATAAGGGTACATCTTTTTCCAGCCTGGGGATTTTTTCTCTATTTGCTCTTTAGAATCAGACGAAAGTAGTGAATCGAGTTCATTCAAAAAACTTTCTTGAAATTTTTTTTCCCATTCACTAGATTCTTCTTCTTTTACTACCGCTTTCAGCATTTTATTCACTTCAAACCCATCTTCAATGATCGGTTTTTTTGGCGAGTACACTATCTTTCGATCTTGTGCCGCAATTTGCGCACTCCAACCAATCGAGCCTTGAATTCCCTCGCGCGGACCAACATAAGCACTGCTCGGCTCGGCCATATTATATTGCTCACAAACATCTCGTAACTGTTTTTCATTACCCTCATATACGGGGATATGTCCATGATGATTTTGTTTTCTGATCTTTTCACCAAAGTCCGTATTCTTTTTTTGAATAGGGGCGACTTTTTCATAATGTTTCTTAATCATCTTGGTATGATTGAATCGATCGTAACAATGAACACCCAGCCCCACTAATCCAACGCCTAAACTGCCCGCAAAAACGTGCGCAGGAGCAAGTGACGTTGTTTCCAAACATTTAGCTTGCCCCACAAAGAATGCAAGTGCAAAAATTAATATTTTTTTCATAGCAATATCCCTAAAAAAGTCTGATTTCCCCCCTACTATTCTAGCTATTGCCTAATAATTGTCCATCAGCGCTCAAGAAAAAAGGCACATTTTTATGCGCCTTTTTATGTTAAAAGCTCTTTTTGCTCATGCGTATTAATGATAACTAAAATAGTCAAAAACAAAACTCTTTAATCCAGCAACTGCACCAATTCCGATGCACGCGATCCGGAAAGAATCAGCATATTCTAAACATCTAATTTCTCTTGGATGATGAGTGATTTGGAGTTGCTCTCCAATATAAATAACTGAAACTGTATTTTTCCCGTTATTAACAGTTTTAGTAATACCCACAGTCACCGTCTTTCCTTCATCGCCCTGCAATTCAATTTTGTCTTTTATAAACTTACCTAAGAAGGTATTTTTTTCAAAAACAACAAAGTTATTATTAGTTTTTCCTAGACCTTGATGCCAGTCGTCACTTGTCTCTATTTTTTTATTTATTAAATTAACAAGCACTTCTTTTGTTATCACCTCTGATTTCACTGGATTCATTCTGTTGTAGCGATCAAGTCTTTTCTTTTCAAAATCATGAATAAAACAACGTGCAAGAAAGCCGCCCCCCATCAAAGTCAATCCTGCAATACCAAGTTTATGATTTGCCAGCCACGAAGCTGCAGAAGAAAGCATTGTCGTTTGTTGATGCTCAGCGTGCGCTAAAATTGAGATTGAAAGTAAAAAAAATATACCTTTTTTCATTCTTTATTCCCTGCTTATTAGTTTCGGTCATCCCGATTATTGTCACAGAAAAAAATAAAAAATAAAGAGGCGCTAATGCGCCTCTTCTCAACTTTTGATAAAAAAATATGAAAAATTTTACACAAGCGGCCTGCCGCCTTTTAGCGAACGCTCTTTTCGCTCAGGGTATCGATCGCCCCGTTTCTTTTCTAGTTTTGCTACTGCTTGCTCAAAAGCTTCTTGCGCAAGCGCAGTAAGCGTCAATCCCGGTTCCCAGAAAACGACGTTTTTAATCTTATCTATCAAATCTATCGGCAAATGGATGGTGATCCGTTGTTTTTTTACCGATTCGGTATCCTGCTCGTGCACCGATTCAACTTTTTTTTGCGCCGAGCGAGTTGTCGTAGCTGCTAAATAGGCCTCAAGCGGATTACTGCCTAATGTTTTTTTCTTTTTAACCATGAAAGGCTCCTTTTTTATGTCACTTCTTGTTTCATTACTTCTTTTGCAAATGCGCGATAATCGGCTGCGCCGTGGCTTGTATCATCATAAGAAAAAATTGGCTCACTAAATGAGGAAGCTTCCGAAAGTTTAATATTTTCTCGGATAGCAGTTTTGAAAAGCATATCTTTAAAATTATTTTTCAACTCATCGATAACTTCTTTTGCATGCTTTGTGCGCGCATCAACGCGGCATGGAACGATTCCTGCAATAGCAAGTTCAGGATTGAGGCGTTGCTTGATTACTTCGATCGTTTGCAATAGTTGAACAAGCCCAGAAAGTGCCATAAAACGAGTTTCCACCGGCACGATAACTTCATGAACTGCAGATAATGCGTTCACGGTAAGCACGCCAAGCGTTGGCGGGCAATCAATCAGAATATAATCAAATGCCGCAGTTCCCATTTGTTCAATATGATGTTTTAATAATGTTTCAGAGCCAACTTCGTGCGCCAATAATCTCTCGACGCCAATAAGCCACGTGGAAGATGGAACAAGTGAAATATTTTTATACGCAGTTGCAGCAACAATTGATGCGAGAGAAACATTTTCAACAAACGCGCTATAAATACCCTTCTGGCTACTAGAAAAACCGAACCATTGGGTGGTCGATGCTTGCGGATCAAGATCGATCACAAGCACTTTTCTTTTTTTTTCTGCAAGGGCAGCTGCCAAATTTACCGTCGTGGTTGTTTTTCCACTCCCGCCTTTTTGATTAATAATCGCTATCGAACGCATTCTTTGCTCCTTTTTATTGCCCCTTGCATTGCCGTTGGCTATGGGGGCCCCAAATTAACTGCTCACAATTCGCTCGCATAATAGCATGGGTAAAAAAAAGATTACAAGGTTTACCTTGCTGCCTTTGCAGCATTGGGGGACGAAAAAAAATCGCGCAGCCAGCTTTAATCTTCGAGTCGCTCAAGCCCATATACTTTGCTTAATTTAAACAAGTAGAAAAACAAGAAAAGCGCGCACATTAAATAAAAGAGATTCAGCAGCAAACCTTTTAGAAGAAGAAGCTCTATTGGTTCTTTTGCGATCGCTCCCCGCATTGCCTTAAAAGTATAGGTCATTGGAATAAAGGCACTTATTTTTTGAATCCACGCAGGCATCACTTCGATAGGGGCAAATGCACCGCAAAATGGCGCAAAGAACCAACCCATTGGCCACGGCAGCGATTGAACCGTATGCCCCCAATAAATAATAAGTGCCGCACACACCATACCAATCGACCAACCAGAAATCATTTGCAATAAAATACACCAAAGTATTGGTAATCCGATGCTGAACACATTAATGTTAAAAATGAAAAAAATCGCTGTAGAAAGCACCGCGACGGTCATCACCACTCGAATTACTCCCATCATTAAAAGGCTACAAAGCCATTCAGAAATGGTAAGAGGTGTTGAAAAAAGATTAATTAAATTTCTGCTCCAAAGTTCTTCAGTAAGATTTACCGAAATTTCTAAACTTGAGCGGTACAGCATGTTCCAAAGAAAAACGCCACCCAAAATTGCAAGCATAATTTCTGGCGATTTATTACCATCCTTCTCAGTAACCCATAAACTCATGAATCCCCAAAGAATGATATCAAACATCGGCCAATAGAAGTTATCAATAATGCGGTATAAATCTCTAAACTGCAAAAGTACGTGCCGCTC
Organism: Candidatus Dependentiae bacterium; assembly: GCA_016191325.1. NCBI lineage: Bacteria > Candidatus Babelota bacterium. The sequence continues at coordinate 512,989 of JACPOV010000008.1, forward strand.
AATAACGCCAGCTATGCAATGCCATCTAATAAGCATAGTTTTCCCTTATATATTTTTTCGTGCGATCGTTAAAAAATAATCTTCAAGTGTCGGTTTTTCTATCGAAATATGCGAATAAGAAGCATCGAGTCGGGCGCACATTGAAAAGAGCCCACTGATTGCTTGTTCATCAATAGAGACATCCACATCTTGATCGCGAACAACAAATTGAAAACCTTGTTTTTCAAGTTCATCGATTAATAATGAAAGATTATTCGTGATCGTTAGTTTTACATGCGATTTTGAAACGGTAGCTGCTAACTTATCTGGGGTATCGTGAGCAATAATCGTTCCTTGCTTGAGAACTAATACGCGATCACAAACATGCGCAACTTCGTTCATATCATGTGAAGCTAAAAGAATTGAAACATTAGATTTTTTTTGCTGATCAAGCAAGAAATGCCGCACACTTTCAACTACATCAGGATCAAGTGAAGCAGTGGGTTCATCAAGAAGAACAAGTTCGGGGCTTGATAAAAAAGCTTTGGTGAGCATAACGCGCGTCATCTGCCCCGCAGATAAACCGCCCGTATAGCGATCAAGCAAATGCGAAACATTAAACGCACTTAAAAGCTCTTCACTTTTAAAGCGCGCCTGCTCGGCCGATAAACCATAGAGCTTGCCGATAATCCGCAAATTTTCCCATACGGTAAACTTTGATGGCAGCTTGGCGTATCCTGTTGCATATCCTATTTTTTCCATCACGGTCGCCTGATGCGTAGCAAAATCCTTACCAAAATAACTAATGCTACCGCCAGTTGGTGTTAATGTACCAAGAAGCATTTGCATGGTAGTAGATTTTCCAGCGCCGTTTGGCCCCAAAAGGCCAAGAATCTCACCTTTTTCAATAGAGAAAGATATTTGATCTACTGCGACAAAAGGATGATCTTTTTTAAACCACGAGGATGAATGAAAAATTTTAGTTAATTGCCGTACGTGCAATACACAATCCATAAAAACCTATCTACAATGACAACTAAATTAAATGATTAGTGCTGATTGAAAAACAAAATTGTTTCGCTACTCTATAAAGTATAATACAAATCACATAAATATGAAAAATAGTGGGAAGATTTTTTTATAAACCCTAAAATATCCTGCACCTCCCAAAGGCACATATAATGAATAATAAATTTCGTTTAATATTTTTAATTATCTTTACTACAGCAACAGCTTTTCCTCAATATCACATACCTAAAACAAAAAGACATTCTAAATCTGCTACCACTATCACAACCAAAGCTGAGAAATTGCAAAAAGAAAAAAAAGAACTTGAACAACAAAATGCGGATCTTACTGAAGAAACTTTAAACCTAAGAGCAGATGGAGCTTCTTTATCAAAAGAACAAGATGCTTTTCACAAAGTAGGAAAAAGTCTTGCTTCTATTTCTTTAAAAAAAGAAGATGAATGTTCATTATTTATCAACACTGCTGGAAAAGTTATCCAAAGTATTACATTTCATGAAGGTAGCAGAATCGGATTCGATAAAAAACCCATTTACGATTTATTTGCGGAACAACAAAAAAAAGCGAAAAAACCCTGTACACAAAATTGCGGGCCGACGAATATTATACCTACCGCTACATCATTTATTAAGCAATCGTTTGCCCCATTCATCGCTGGAATGATTGTAGCAACAGGCGGATGCGCAGCTTTTTATTTTGCATATTTGAAGAAAAAATAATTATGGCGTAACTGATGGCACTGCGTCTCTGTGCTTCATGCGCGTAAAACCTTCGCGCAACTCTTCTTGATAGAAAAGATACAATCCGACTACGACGACTGCTGACGAAAAGAAGAACGTCCACGTCAATTGTTCATGCAAAAACACGACGCCAAAAAGTGCTGCAAAAAGCGGGCAGAGAAATCCTGCAAAAGAAAGAAATGTCGCCGTATACGTTTTTAAAAGCGATCCGTACCAGTTATAAAAAATACCATTCACGATGACGATAATTGTTGCGGTGAGCGCAATAAATGGGCCCCAGCTTGATACCGGCAGTGGTTGCCATCCTTCAAAAATGAGCGAAGTTAATAATGCAAGTGCTCCGCCGCCTAGCATACCAATTCCATTTATCTCAACAGGTGAATAACGATTTGTTTGCATTAAATCGCGCATGATAGTCCATCCGTAACACGAAGAGATAACTGCACCTAACATCGCAACTTCAGGTAGCGAGAAGAAAAGAACAGAACCAAAAAGTTCTTCTTGCGGTATGTGCTGAATAAGTTCTGGCAAGAAACCAAGAATTCCTATCGTAAGCCCCATCCACTTTTTAACCGTAAGACGTTCCGAAAATAAATAGTACGAAAGCAACGCAGTAATAAAGGGAGAAAGGTTAAAGAAGAACGACGATTTAAATGAGGTAAGCCCTTGGAGCGCCCATAAATCTAAAACATAGGCGGCGTAAATATGAAAAAGAACAATCGCAGAAAATTTCCAACGATCTTCACGCGCAATAGTTGGCATTTTTCGATGATAAAAAACCCATCCACCAGTTAACAATAATCCTGCAGCAATCATGCGCACGCCAACAAAAAAAAATGGCTTGCTATACATTAAAACAGCTTTACATAACGTGAAACTACTTGCACATAATGCGTAAAGAAAGATTATTGAAAACATTGCAAGATCCTTAATCATAATTATGCTCACCTCCTCATTCGACTACGGCGGCTCACTCATCCTTCGATACACCCAGGCTTTGCCGGGCACTCAGGACGAGCGATCTCTAAAAAACATTCTATTGCGCTCGTGGTGAGTGATTTCGAGCGAAGTGAGAAATTGTATCGAACCATGCGCACTTACTATCTCCATGATTTTTCACAATTCAAAATTTAGAATAGCTTTTATTGTTATAATTTCTAGTTTTTTCAACTAAATAAATAAGCCCGGAGTTTCCTCCAGGCTTATTTACTGTATCAAAACAAAAATAATTTTATTTGTGTTTATGATCGCAGCTTGAACCGCAATGGCAGCCACAGTGAGATGAGCAAGCGCCCATTACTAACTTCAGGAGGGCGATCACACCACAAGCACCAATGATGTAGTAAACAATCTTTTCATATTGCATAATATGCAACATTTCAAGCGGGTTGTAGCCAAGAGCCATAAGGCCAAGGTGGATACTGCCTAAAGCAGTGATTAAACAAACGATCATACACATTAATCTCATGCCAGAAGTATGCATCATAACATCGTCTCCTTTTATTAAATGATACGTGACACTCTTTTCATCGCAATATACACAAACCGTTCTAATATGCCAATATTTTCAATCTGTTTTTTCAGTCGCATAATTTCCTATTCAGGCCCCCCGCCTTGCCCTATTGCAGCTTCCAATTCTTGTTTTTGATATGCAAGTGATTTGTCCATCGCGCGTATAATTTGAGCGTACTCTGCAATAGTAGAAACCATCTCGCCAGAAACAAGCGATGCTACTTTGTCTGCAAACGTTGTAGCAATTTCATCCATTCCTGTTCCTTTAAGCGCTTTCAAGTCATTTTGAAGAACATTTACTCCCTGCAGCGCTGCATCCAAGTAAGCGACGCGTTGATCATGCGCCGTAATAATTGTCGGAACATATTCAGCAAATGTTAATTCTTGGTTAGTTTCTAAAGCATCCCATCCCGTAACTAAATAATCTATGTTTACCAGCGTCCCTTTAAGCTGTTTAGTGATATCGCTGTATATCGCTACTAAATCATTTGTCGCTTTAACTAATTGATTTTGTGCATCAGCCACTGCTTTTTGCTTAGTTGCATCAACTAGAGCAGCTGATAGTCTTTTTTTAATTTCATCTGCAGATGGATTTCCCGCAATTTCTTGTCTGGTAAATCCAAGAACTGTTAAATAATTTGTTTGAGATTGATCATAATTCTCATTAGCAGCTTGAAGAGTTGGTTGTTTAGCCTTAAAGAGATTTCGCACCGACTCACTAATGCTCTTAAAGAAATCGGTCACTGGCGTAAATAATTGCGCGAATCGTGATTTTGCAGGTATAGCGGATAGTTTTGCTTTCTCGATATCGATGAGCGTTTGAGCTTTTGCGATTTTATCTAGATCATCAGTCGTACGAAGATTAGTTAGAGATTCTCCAAAGCCACGCACAAGGTCGGCCAACTGAAAACCATATTCAGCAAGGGCGGCTGACCAATCCTTACCCGTTTTTAATCCAGTTGTTAATAGTGGCTTTTTCTTAATCAACAACTCTTTTATTTTAGTAACCTTTTGACCAATATCTCGCGCACTTTGAACGGGAACTAAACGAACAACCGTTTCAGCTGCACTTAAAAGACCGTCCACTTTACCTAAGTTGTTCACCATGAGGTCGAGTCCACCGCCGCCAGCTTTCATAACTTTTGCAATATCTTCGATAGTATTTGCATATTCAACAAGATTGCTTCCACTTTTTTTTGCTAATACACGAATTGACGGAACCCCATCTATCGCTTTCTGGGCAACTGCCGCAACAATAGCATTTCCTTTTTCAGTCAAATCTTGGACTGCCGCACGAACTGCGGGAATTTGCGCAATATCCTCAGTTATTTCCGAAATTTCACCAAATACCTCTATCTCAGGCAATTTAGCTGAGGCCTTAAGAGCCAAATCAATCGCGAAGAGTGACTCCATGGTTCCTTGTTTTAACTTATAGCGATCGACAGCGGTTTTCACTTCTTGCATGCTTTGTATGACGCGATTTAGTTCTTTTTGATTTCCTAATTGGTACGTCTGCTCGAAAGCGATTATGAGATCGACCGTTTTATTATCCAGAGCTGCGATTTGATCCATCGGAATTTTTTGATCAAGTTTTAATTCTCGCTCCAACGCATTTGTCGCCAAATTTTGCGGCTTAAATGCATCAATCTCTTTAATGCGCCGTTGGGCTTTATCTATTACTTCGTTGTCGTTATAGGTTCGCGCCATTTCTATAAGCGCATTAAGCAACACTTTTTGTTCAGTATACGATGGGCGAGCAGCAATAGAATCAATCTTGCTCTCTATAATGCTTTTGACAGCATCAGGCGATTGGTTACGAATATCATTTTGAATCTCTGATCGAAAAGAGTTTGCCAACTGGTCTTTTTTATAATCGGGCGATTCGCGCAAGCTCTTGAGCTGCTGAGTTAGGGCAGCTATTTCTTGCTCAGCAGAAACGATATCTGATTGAATACTTTTTTGATTATTAATCGCATCAGTTATTTCACCTTCACGCTGCCCCATTCTATTAGAAATCGATGCATACTGCTTAGAATCTAGGCCATATTTTGTTGCGGCTTGTTCTAAGCGTACCTCAGCATCACGTTGCTCTTGCCGGAGATCATCTTCTCTTTTGCGTTCATCAGCGAGCCTTTTTTCATCCGTTCGACGTTTTTCTTCTTGCGATTTCAATTCGTCTTGAATTTGAGATTCATTTTTGAATCCGCGGTCAGTATTCCGTTCCATGCCGATGAGCAAAATAAGTGCGGAAGCACACACGGTTATTGCAATTCCCTTTTTCATACCCACCCTTTTTCAAAATTTTTACTCTCAAAGCAGATTACAGAACTAAAGTAATTAATTCAGATAGAAAAAAGCAATAATTTGCCTCGTGTAGAGATCGGCCACTATTTGAATAAACTCGATTTTTAACGCACAATAAAGAAAACTATTAATTTGTAGAAAGAATCAAATGAGTATCAAAGCGGGCCTTGTTGGGCTTCCTAACGTTGGCAAATCCACCCTATTTAATGCGTTAACAAAATCATCAGTGCCTGCAGAAAATTATCCGTTTTGCACCATTGAACCGCACTTAGCGATTACGGAAGTACCCGATGATCGCACCGGAAAACTGAAAGCGCTCTATCAAAGCCAAAGTATTATCCCTGCAACGGTGAGCTTTGTTGATATTGCAGGCCTTGTTAAAGGCGCAGCATCAGGAGAAGGGCTCGGCAATCAATTTTTAAGCCACATTCGAGAAGTCGATCTCATTTTGCACGTACTTCGCTGCTTTACCGATCCTGATATCATTTATTCAGGCGCGGAGCTTAATCCTCTTGAAGATTACGAAATCATCATGACGGAACTTATGCTCAAAGATGCTGAAACAGTTCAAAAACGTGAAGAAAAAGTTTTGCACCTTACAAAAGGTGCAAAAAATAAACCGGCAGAACTAAAAGAACTGAACCTCGAGCAAGAAACACTCACAAAAATAAAAACCGCTCTTGATGCATTGAATATTGAAGGCGTCCGAAATGCTTTAAAAGAGCATCCACTTAACACTATTTCTCTTTTAAGCGCTAAAAACTTTCTTATTATCGCTAACGTTTCTGAAGGCGAGCTTGAAGATGATGGGTATAAAAATAACGTTCACTATAAATCGCTTGTCGCAAGCTTTGGGCAAAACCGCGTCATTCCTATTTGCGCTAAATTAGAATCTGAATTGATTAGCTTGAGCGATACGGAAGCACAAGAGATGATGGGCATGCTCGGCGTCAAAGAACGGGGCCTTGCGACTATTATTCAAAAAACGTATGAACACCTTGGCCTTATAACTTTCTTCACCTGTGGCCCAAAAGAGATTCATTCCTGGCCAGTAAAAAAAGGGCTGACCGTTCGGCAAGCATCTGGCGAAATTCACTCAGATCTTGAACGCGGCTTTATTTGCGCTGAAGTTTTTAATTGCGCCGATCTTTTTGCAGCCGGTAGCATTGCCAAGCTTAAAGAGCAAGGCAAAATGAGAACCGAAGGCCAAGATTATCTGGTTCGTGATGGCGACATTGTTTTAGTTAAATTCAACGTTTAATTGCGCCACCAAACTAATACATTAATAAACATTGCAAAAAGCACCCATGTGCCATACGGAACAAGCACAAGGGCGGCTGCAGGATTTATTGGCCAAAGCATATACATCAGCGCCCAAATCGAAATTTCAAGCGCGATCGTATTGATAATAGACCAACCAATTAAATGCCGGCAGAAAAATAAATAACTCCACTGCACATTAATAAATGCGTTGATCACATATAATGCAGCAATCGTCGTTGTTTGGCACCAAGACTGTTGGCTATGCCACCATAAAATCGCAGATACTATCATTAAAATATAAAGAATCGCCCATGCAAGAGAAAAAAACCAGGCCGGCGGCGTAAAATTTGGTACCGAAAGTGTTCGGTACCAAGCCATTCCTTTTTGAGAGAACCATGTTCCCGCAATCATTACGCCAATATAAAAAGCGGGAATAATAATATATGAAATCTCCACGTTGTTCCCCTTTTTATTTTTTTACTAACTGAGAAAATCGTCTTCTAATATCCTGCGCGTACATATTGATTTTATCTTCAATAGCCCTGATGTCGTCTTTGTTTACGTGTTCACGTTCGAGCTCTTTGGTTGTAGCAGTTCTCCATTCAATAACAAATTTGTCAAAAGCATCCTGAACTGTTTTATTATCCTGCTCGGTAAAATCGCTAAACTTAAATTGCTTTAATTTATTGATTACATCGCCACTATACAATGTAAATTGCTGATAAATAACAGGATAAAGTTCGAGATTATTTTTTCGCTCAAGCCCTATAATTTCCTCTTTTTTATCTTTGATTGCTTGTAAATGGGTAACAATAGCCGCGTAAAAAGCGTGCGCAAACATGCGATACATTTTTTCTTCAAGCATCGTAAATTGTTCTACGATATCCTGACGCTTCACTTCTTGCGCTACGTTTTTTCCCGCATTAAAAAAGTTCTCATCAAAATAAGCAAGAAGGCTATGCAGGCGCCCTGCTTTAAATAATGAGAGAACCTCTGAAAGTTTGTCTTTGTATTGCTCAGATCCGATTAGTTTTGCAAGGTCTGGCTCCGAAACAATTCCACGATCATTTAATTCGTTAAGAACCTCAAGCAACTCCGTTCGAATTTTCGCTTTTTCTTCTACCGTCTTTGCTTTTTCTATTTTATCGGAAAAGATATTAAAGAGTTGTGCAAGAAAACCATACGGCTCAATGATCGCGAGAGTTCCAAGTATTCTATTACGATTCTCAGGACTTGCATGGATAATGAGAGGAAGAAGTTTTTCCTGAACCTCTTTTCTTGTGCGCGCAGGATTAATAAGCACATCTCTCACGCTTTCAAGCAACTCTTTTTGTGCTGCATATTTTTTATCGTTAGCTAACGTTGTAAGTTCTTGGTAAAGTGCTGCGACTGCGTTTCTTTTCTCGATTGATGTGAGCTCAACCGGATTTTGTATAGCGCGAAGATACCGATCCATTATTCCACTTAAATCAAATGTTGCTTGAGATTGAGCTCGTAATGAATCTATTTTTTTTCTATCTTCTGTGCTTAAAATAAATTTCTCGAGCTCTTGAGCAAAAGCTTTCTCTTGATTCTCCGTTAGCCGATCTTTTACGGAACCCGCTAACATCTGCACCGTTTTATTTTCTTGCAACGCTTTCATCTGCGCATCGTACGTAATATAATAACTGATCTTTTTTGTGCCCTCTTGCAGCTGAAGTAAAATCGCATCGTTCCCCGGGCTTGGGGCTTTCAATACTAAACGCAAAGCATCAAGAATTGCGCTCAATGTTGAAGCCTTATTAATTGCGCGCGAAAGATACATAGCAAAACTAATTTCTGGAATATCTTTGTTCTTTTTTTCTTTATCTTGCTGCTTTGCTCCTTGCAGAAATTTATCAAGATAAGATTGATACGTACTGCTAAATCTAGGAACGTAAAAAAGATAACGACTAAGATCTACTTTTTGCATTACCTCTTGCGCAGTTTTTGCATCTTTTAATAATTGTAATAATGAAGCATTACCATAACCAACAGCGCCTCCTTCACGCGATTTACCTTTTTCTCGAATTTCACGCTCAAGCGCTTGCCGAATATCTATCGCTTCTTCTCGCACGCTTTCTTTTACGCCTGCTTTATGCTGCGATCTATAAAGATCCTCTTCAAGTGTTTCGACCTTTAGATAATTTTGATTCAAACGAAGAAGATTGAGTTCATTTAATAATTCATCATACGTTTGGGTACGAGAGATTGCTTCAAGAAATTGTTTATCTGAGAATGCTGCAGTTCTTGAATCCTGATCAATTTCTAAAATTTTAATCTGTGGTAAATCTTTGCGCATCGCCGCTGCACTATTTATCAGCAATTGAGTGACGAAATTTTTTGCAGACGCATCGAATTGTTCTGCAGAACCTAAAATCCACGGTTTAAACGCATCAATAAGCTGTTGCCCTTGATTCGCGTTTCCAATAAGCATACTTGCTGTTTTAAATCTTTCTTCTGCAGATTTGTCTTCGCCTCCTGAAAGTTTTGCAAGCAACGAAACAATAGCTTCCGCTAATTTTTTAGGATCGTTACCCTGCACAAATTTAAACGCACTATTTTTTTTGGATCCCAAAGCGGATAATTCATTTTTAATACTCGTGAGGTACCCTTGAAAAGTGCCACGATAAACTTGAGCCATCTTTTTCAAAAACGCAAGAAGCTCTTCATCGGAAGTTTCTTTTTCGTCGGCTGAAAGTTTTGTGATTTGATCGATCGTAAGCCCGAGCTCTTTTTTTTGAGGCTCGCCTGAAGGCATGCCTTCGCCTGGTGGCGGAGGAATATCTCCGTCGTCATCTTGCCCGGGTGGAGGCGGAATATCATCTTCACCCTCTTGCGTTGGAGGTGGCGGCACATCTTCTTGCCCCGGCGCAGCATATTCTGGCGTGCGGAGTAAATCTTCAATAATTTTGAGAATCTCTTGCTCAGTTAAAGCTGATAATGTTTTTACTATCGCCTCGCTGCCTAATAGTTTTTCCAGAAGTTTTATTTGTTCGGCCGATAAATTCGGAAATTTTTTCTCAAAATCAAAACCGGTTGCTTGTCCTTTTGGCGAAACAACGATAGCAAACTCATCAATTTTAAGTTTGAGCCGTTCTAGAGATTTTACTAAAACTACATTATTCGCTTGAACAAAATCTGAATATGCCGCAATAAGAAGCAATAAAGAAAAAGTTTGCCTATTAATTATTCGGTACATTTTTCTCCTCATTTTTTAACCGGTTGAATTTATTTTTGGGCCACATCAGGCATTATTTGATGAGTCAAATGAAAAAGTGATGCTTGCAATTGATCGGCAGGAGCCGCTGGAGGGCAATCAACATGGCTTTGTGCATGGCTTATAAGATCCTCAATCAATTTTTCAAGCGCTTTTTCTGAAAGTCCCAAAAGTAAGTTTACAATCGTGCTATTGCTTAAAAGTTTCTCTAAAATGATGACAATTAATGATGCCGGGACAGGAAGAATGCGAACGCATTCGCGATCCGATCTATTTGTAGAGTTCAGCTCAGATCGTTCTCTTTCCTCGTTGCCGACTAAAATCTGCGCGTTTACTTTGTTTGAAGCAAATAGCACCGAGACGACCGTTAACGCCAAATACAATCTCATTTTTTTCATAGAATTCTCCTTTTTAATTAGTTAAGTTCTATACCAATGCCACCCATCAAAACAATAAATTTAGTAATGCGGCTACATAAAACACGCGATTAAAATTATCAATTTGAATTTTTCGGGTGTGCTTACGTCTAATCAGTGCACTTATTTACTTTTTTTGGTAGAGTAAGTATGTTGCACAATTGATATGTGGGCCTCAAGGAGTACAATGAAAAGGGCTAAAGGTTTTTTTTCGATATCGGCAGTAGCCAAAATGTTTTCTGTACATCAGCAAACAATACGTTTGTATGAAAAAGAAGGGCTCATTTGCCCTAAGCGTTCAAACGGCAATACGCGCCTCTTTTCAGAAGAAGATGTCGATAAACTCGAGCAAGTTATTTACTTAACGCACGAGTTGGGGATAAATCTTGCCGGCGTCGAAATGGTACTCAAGCTGCAAAAACAAATAAAGAAGTTACAAAAAGAAATTAATAAAGCATTTGCCGCTACCCAAACCGATCTCACAGCACAATCCGAAGAGTTTAAACAGCAAGCAAAACAACGCACACAGCGGTTACTGGAATTGAAGAAAAACAAGATGCACCCCGCAGCCCCAGATCCGTCATTTGCCCCAGGAAGCCCAATCTCAAAAGAGATTAAACCATTGGATCTTCCGGAGTGGGAAATCTCGTACGAAGATTAGATTTTCTTCCTATTACTAAAAAAATATAAAACTTGCCCGCGAAATGGATCACTTTTACGGTAACTTGCTGAATGCCAACCGCTTGAAAACCCCTGCTCCAACACGAAACGATATTCCATCTAAAAAACTATTCCCATATGGGCTAAAAACGGGTACAGTTAAAGCATCGGAATGCCCTTTAACCTGAAAGGCTTCACATGGCTCAAAATTCTTTTTTTGATAACGAAAATACACAGTTTGAGCTCTCATACGAATTTCTAGCTTTGCTTAAGTGGCTCGTAGAAAATGAATCTGAGAATTTAAAAAAAATAGTCGCACGAGCTGTGCGTAATAACTTTATGCGCAATGTTGGAACCACAAAAAACGTAAATGCGGAATTTGTGCAATCGAGCATTGTGGATTTTCTTGAACTTATCGACACCCTTCTTCTAGAAGTTTCGCATGAATCGAGAATTAAAAAAGCGGTAGAATATAATTTAATGCCTGCGATCGATCAAATAGATACCACTTCTTGCGATAAATCAACGTTACAAACTACGCTTGATAAAGCAACTGCTGCGCTTGAAGCATTTCCTGAAAAAAATCCTAAAGATATTCTCTGCGCAGAACTTTTAAAGCGCTGGAAGCCGTTAAAAAATAGCCAATTAAATTAATACTAAAAAAAATATGAGCTTGGAGTCGCAAGCTCATATTTTTTTTTAATATTAATTAGAATTTAGTGGGAAATAATTGGTATAACATTTATAACATGCATACAACAATCCAAGACCGCAAGCCAATTGCGTACCCAAATATAATTGATGTTTTCTGGTAGATCTTTCGGTAGTACCACCGTCTTCTTTATAGATAAGTTCCTTCTTTAAATATGGAGGAAACAGCCACATAGAAAAAAATATCCCATCTTCTTTTACACTTTTAATATTATTTAACAAAGATGATGGTTGTATTAAAGAATGATGATACTTTGTAGCTTTTTTAATATCTATAGGACCACGGTAGGAATCTGCAACATAACCCGAACCACCATCATAAGTTGTACAAACCAAATAGTCGCCATTTTTATCTTTATAGAATAATCGACGGCCAAATAATTGATCTTCTCTTATCTCAGCAGACGTTATTTCTAGCTTAGGCGACTGGGTATCAATCATACTATCGAATTTTTTTTGCTGATCCGCATTCCAAATTTTATAATTAAACCTCTTAAGATATGTTCCTTCTTTATCATGAAAGCTTACGCTGGTCCCTGAATTAAGATAATAGGCAGCGCCTTTAATGGCAGCATTGTTATTATTCTCCATAGAATAAATAGCACCTTGATGAAGTAATAAAAGAATAAAAGATAAAAGTAATTTCTTCATTTATTGAACCCAGCAGCTTTGAAAAAACAAAATAATACAAATATAAATTATCAAATGGATGCGATTTTGTCAAATAAGCTTATAGGGAATAAAGCTACAGCAGCTCGGTTTTATATAAAAAAAGCCTTAATATTAAAAATAACCAATCTCTTCTAAAGCTTGCCGAACTTCAAATACTGGCAAACCTAGTATGGTAGAATAAGAACCATTAATTAATTTTAAAAATTGTGCACCATAACCATCGATTGTTATGCCGCCAGAAATATTCATGTAAAATGGAACATTGTGCAAATAGCGATCAATCCAAGAATCGGGCAAATCAAATTCATAATCGGCAGTAACCACTTTTATAATTCGTTCTTGAGCTATCCACGAATTATCTTCAAAAACTTTTTTCTCTAAACAGAACGCTGTAGATACTTTACCTTTTCCATTCAGTGCTTGAATCTTAGCAATAGCATCATCGCGGCTTTCTGGCTTGCCATGAATTTTACCGCGAGCATCGCAGCACAAAGAATCCGCTGTAAGCACAAAAATTGGTTTCTGTTTATCAGCATCCTGAGGAATGATCACGTGCTCACTTTTTGCTATTGCAATAGTCTCTACCAACTTTTCAAGCGGCAGTTCCCATCCGCACGCTTCTTCATCTGCTTGATGACCGACCACTTGAAATGGGATTGCCATTTCTGTTAATAATTTTTTGCGCGATGAAGAGTTGGAACCAAGATAAAGAATATTCATAGCAATTTTCTCAGATAAATTTTAGTGGAAAAAACCATACGAACTAATTTATTAATGCAACTGAACGTGGGTTATTGAAATCTCTCCAGTATATATTTTAAAATAAAAGCAATCTAATAAAAGAATGTAGAAATTCAAATAAAGGAAACTATGAAGCGTACAACTCTCCTTTCATTATGTATTCTAGGCACATTCGCAATCGAATCTGCTAGTGACTTCAAGCATGAACGCGCTACCTATCATACTAAAAAAATTGATGGTCTTGATATTTTTTATAGAGAGGCGGGAAACCCAGAAAAACCAACTATTGTTTTACTCCACGGCTTTCCTACCTCTTCACATATGTTTAGAAATCTTATCCCCTTGCTGAGTAAAAATTTTCATCTGATAGCGCCCGACTATCCAGGTTATGGCAACAGCTCAATGCCGCTGGTCACCAATTTTAATTATACTTTTGATAACTTGGCCAACATTGTGAATACCCTTCTTGAAAGCCTGAATATAAAAAAATACATTTTATATGTGATGGATTATGGAGCGCCAGTCGGCTATCGCATAGCAGTCAACCATCCTGAACGGGTTCAAGGACTTATCGTTCAAAACGGAAACGCTTATGAGGAAGGACTCAAAGGTTTTTGGGACCCATTCAGAGCCTATTGGAAAAATAAGAACAATGAAAATGCTAAACCTCTATTAGATCTTCTAACGTTAAAAACGACCAAATTTCAATATACAGAAGGCGTGAAAAATCTGGCTCTAGTAAGCCCCGATACATGGACTGTCGACCAGGCTTTGCTTGATCGGCCAGGCAATAAAGAAATACAACTCGCGCTCTTCTACGATTACGGATCCAATCCGTCCCGCTATCCAAGCTGGCAAGAATATTTCAGAAAATATCAACCGCCTACTTTAATTGTCTGGGGTAAAAACGATGTTATTTTTCCCGCCGATGGTGCGCATCCGTATAAAAGGGATCTGAAAGATATTGAAGTTCACCTGCTTGATACAGGACATTTCGCCCTGGAAGAAGAATCGACTTTCATAGCAGATTCTATTATTAAATTTTTTGGTAAACGTCTCAAGAACAAACCCCGTACTAAAAACGCGAATTGCAATTAAGCGAATTGTTGCAAGGGGCTAGTACCAATCAGTTTTTTGGCCCGGAAATTCGATCCGCGCACTTTTTCATCTGCTTGGTGTCCTACAATCTGAGATGGGATTGCGATTTCGGTTAACAATTTTTGCGGGATGCAGAATTTGAACCAAGATAAAGAGTATGCATAACATCCAAAAATTAATGCTGATAAATTAATTATAATCGGCAAGTGTACTCATTTTAGTTTATCTAATTTGCGTACACCTTAATAGCTGTAAAAAAAATGCGATAAAGTTTTTCATATAGTCATACAAATACGCGCAATCGCAGAGAACCCATTTTTGCACGCCATCGTGCACGAAGCGCAGATGCCAATAAGATTCAACTACCAGCAGGCATGATAACTTTAAGGCGGTTAGAGAACAGTCGAAAAAGATTGAACCGACAAAGCTCAAATTTGGTCTTTTATTATTAAATTATAATGGGCAACGGCTTGCCAGCTGCCGCATCTTTTTCCAGCTCCTCTCTAAGGCTTCTTTTATACTCACTTATAGCCCACCCTTTTAACCCATGGAGAACACGAAGATCCTTGCCAGCATCACTACTAACAACAAAGACCCGATATCCCCTATCGTTATATTTTCCTCAACATTTACCGTTAAATCATCAACATACTGTGCAATTTTTAAACGAGTTAAATTATCGCTCATAACTATCCTTTCATATTTAAAAATTATAAAAAAATTGCCTAATACATTATATCAAAACAGATGCTTTTCTCCATCCCACTATAGCGACACAAAGAGGATACGCATGCACCCCCCCCACTCTTTTCCCCTTTATGCATTTTTTTAAAGAAGTTAAGCGGACTTCTCTTTTGGCATATGCTTCCCTTCTAATGCGTGTTGGCTTATTGATCATATTATCCATCCTTAATGCAAGACGCTCAAGAAAATTCTTAATAGGTTGAACACACGTTGCATTATAAAATCTATCAGCGGATCCCGATCTGTTTCAAATTGAAACAGAATTGCAAAATATACTCGCATTACTTGATTTTTTAAAAAAAATATTAATAATCGATATTGGGAAGTTTAGAAACGCTAAGAGGAACTCACTTTGAAAAAAATCATTTTTACAGCCCTGATCATCGGGCAGTCTATAGCAGGCTACGACCATGAGAAAGAATACAAAAATGCCATTGAAAGTCTGAAGGGAACGCCTCCAGTTAGCTATCGCGTCAAATATAAAAAACAGGCAGAAGTCCTCAATACTGACGTTTCTCGAAGAATAGTCCATGAATATTCAATACCCGTGCAGCACAAAAAGCTCTTCTATAAATTAGAACAATCTGCTCATGGGTACTTTTTTGGGGTACATGAATTCAAAAAAAATCTTAATGCAATGGATTTTTTAACCAAAAAAGAAGCCCAGCATATCGACGCGATTGCTTCATCATATAATGTGTCACGATTTGGTTATCAAATCGAGCAATTATGTTGGGGGCAGTTTTTTCTAGGCATGGCTGCCTATATGGCAGCACCATTTATGACAATTAGTTATTTTAAGATGATCGATACGACTCCTGGCAAAATAATGTTTGCCGTTTCATCAATCCCTATTACAGCAATTGGTGCTATCGAAATACTGAAACAACTGGATGATAAAAACGAAGAAAGACAAGATCTGATTCGAGGAGCACTTAGAAAAAAAATTCCTACCTATGATAAAGATTAAGAGTAAATAAGAAGCGATGTACATAATCAGTTTTATTTGAATGGGGAAGTTTCAAATATAAGAAGGGACGCACTTTGAAAAGAATTTTTTATATAGCATTAGTCTTCATGCTGAATAACTCATGCAATGCTCAAGATTACAAAACTGCCATCGATCAATTAAAGGAAGAAAAAACACCCATTGGTGATTCGTACTACAACTTTAAGCAGGGGAAATTAGGATTCAATTCTCAAGAATATCAAAAAAGAGCAATCGTAAATGAGATGATATCTGAGGCCGCACTTCAACATCAAAAGCTGTTCTCTCAATTAGAAAAATCTGCAAAAGGTTATTTCTTTGGAGTAAATAACTTCAAAAAAAGGCTTAATGCGATGGATCGCCTAAACGAAAAAGAAGTTAAACATATAGATGGTATCTGCTCCTCCTATCGCCTGGGTTCCCATAATAAAGAATTGCGCCAGGTCCAAAAAGCTCTTACTTTGCCGCTTCTGGTTTCAACCCCTATAGCTTTGGGCAGCTTATTGGCTTGGGACACTATCGGGATCAAAATCGTTTTTGCGATTTCATCCTTGCCTGCTGCAGCATTTCTTTCAATTGAAGCTTATAAACAACTAGCCGAAAAAAGTGAACTTAGACAAAACAACATTCGAGAAGCACTTCTGGAAAAATGTGATATATAATAACGACCAGAATGATTAAAAGAAATGTGTCGAATAAGTTATATTTGCACCGACACATTTCTAATATAAAAAACGGGTTGATCTATATATCAAACGGAATTTTTACTAGTGATATATCTTTTGGAAAAACTTATCACTAGCTCATTTTCTATATCTATATTTGCAAGAAAAATATGGGGATAGCCAAATAATTTTGACCAGAACAGTACACACTTTCCTCCGAAACTAGATTGTGCAGAGATCGCCTTAGGATCTCTGACGTTAACCGCCACTATTGGTAGAGGGGCGCCTAATGCTTGATGCATACAAATATCACTAATATTTTCCCAAGAAATAAATCCGTGATGGATAATCCATATTCCATCGTTATTTAAAACAGCAGCAGGTTCATTTTTCCTGGTAAGTACAAAATAATAAATTGACCCCAAAGAAAGTAAAACCAGACAAGATATAATCACAAACTTGATTACAATGATAGGCAAAAAACTGAGGCAAGGTTCTTGAATAGAATCAACCAAAAACCACAAAACTACCATAACAGGAATAATCATCCGGACTTGTTGAATATTTTTGTAATCGAAATTAACCACTAACTCTGAATTCATAACTTGCTCGTGATAGGTGAGTTTTTGGGAAAAGTAGTCATCGTTACTTAAAAGCGCTGCAAGGCGCAAGGCCTTTCACAGATTATCCAGAATCAAGACATGGATTAGCAAAGAATGGCTGGGGCGGAAGGATTCGAACCTCCGATGCCAGGACCAAAACCTGGTGCCTTACCACTTGGCTACGCCCCACTAAAAAAAGAAATTTCTAGAGTTGTAAGCGACTCGTTTCCATTGGATAACTAGCGCCTGATTTCATTACGCTTTCGTATTCTGCAATAATTGATTGTTCAATCATTGTTCGCGTATCAGAATTGAGCGGATGAACAATATCTCTGAACGAACCGTCTTTTTTTCTGCGCGAAGGCATCGAAACGAAGAGCCCCTTATTTCCTTCAATTACCTTTAAATCCCTAACGATAAAATCGTTATCGAACACGATGGTTGCGTAGGCTTTAAGCCTGCCACTTTCCTGAGATGGAAACACTTTTACTTCTGTTATTTTCATCTAGCGTCCTTAGGAATTTCAGGTTTACTCTCTCCTATTGGTCTTATTTAAACCAACTGGTTCATAATGTAACGTCCATGGGGGCTTTTGTCAAATTTTTTACGTTTATTTTTTTGGCTAAAAAACGCAGTAAAAAATAATCAAAAGTATCGCCACCGCACATTGGTTACTTAGGCCTTTTTTCGAAATTCAGCGCATTAAGAATAAAGAAATGGATTAAAGCTTTTACGCTCCATGCACGACAAAATCAGATATTTTATACGGATTTTAACTCTAAAACGCGCAATTTTGCCGATCGGCTTGCCGGATTTCGCTTAATTTCCTCTTCTGTTGGCACTACCACCTTTGGGGTGATAATCGTGTGGCCAAGCTTTTCTTGCTCTTTAAAAAACTGCTTTACTAAGCGATCTTCCAAAGAGTGAAAACTAATGCATACCAATCGCCCACCTGGCTTAATAATACGCATTGCAGAAACTAAAAAGGATTCGATATTTTCAATCTCTTTATTTATGTAAAGGCGCAACGCCTGAAAAACTTTCGTTGCTGGATGAATTTTGCGCGAACCGCGCACACCCAAGACTCGTTCAATAATCAGGGTCAACTGTTTTGTCGTACGAATCGATTGTTTTTTGCGTTCTTCAACTATTGCGCGCGCGATAGCTTTTGCTTTGGGTTCTTCACCTAAATGGGTAAAAATATCGCGCAGCGTTTCTTCGGAGGCTCTGTTTAAAACTTCAGCAGCGGTTGTCTTTTGATGCGCGGGAGACATTCTCATATCCAGCGGTGTATCTTTATTAAACGAAAAACCTGCACGCTCAGTTAATTGATAAAAAGAAGTACCAAAATCGGCAAGGAGTGCATCCACATAATCAAAGCCGGCCTTTTTAAGATGCTTATCAACTTGAGAAAAATTTCCCCAAACGAGTGTTAATCTTTTTGGATATTCCTCAAGGAGCTTTTCACCATTTTTTTCAAGAGCGACCGTATCCCAATCCATGGCAACCACTTCGCACTTTGGTTGTTTTTCCAAGAGTGCGCGCGTGTGCCCGCCACCGCCAAAAGTAACATCTCCATAGATGCCTTTGGGTTTAGGCGCCATGAATTCAATAACTTCATCTAGAAGTACCGGTATATGATATGGTTTTTCGTCTGTCGTCATAAACTAAATTCGTCCACTAAATTATTAAGAGCTATTCCGCGAGAAGCTTTTACCAGTATACACACTTCTTGCGATAAGCGCTCTTTTAATTTTTGTGATGCTTCTTTCCATGTTGGTACCACTTCAACTTTTACCCCTAGAGGCAAAGTTTTTTTCGTCCATTCGATGTGCGATCCTACCAGAATAAGATCACGAACGGTTGGCACCTTGCGCAAGAATCGACCAATTTGGCGATGCCAAAATGGGCTATTAACGCCAAGCTCGAGCATATCGCCAAGAATTGCGATTTTATGCCCCGAAGTTTGAACATGCTGAAATGCCGTTAATGCAGCTTTCATGCTTTCTGGGCTTGCATTATAGCAATCGTTAATAATAATGCCGTTTCCAAGTTTGAGGCGACGGCGCTCAAATCTGCCGGGAACCACAACTGGTTTTTGCATGCAATCAACGATCATCTGATTATCTATGCCAATAAGATACGCAATGCTGGCAGCTGCAAGCCAGTGCAAAACTGCCCCTTTATGATTTGTTGGCAACGTAATTTTATATTTTTGCCCATAAAGTTTGAGCGTAAAATTAAGCGAATCGCTCGTTGCTTGAACTTTGCGCGCTTGTACTTGATTGGTTGTTTTTGATCCAAATTTTATTACCGGGTGATTATACGCTACGTTTGCAAGCAACGGTTGATCACCGTTAATGATCCCGATATTATCTTCTTTAAAATATTTAAAGATATCTCTTTTTTCGTTAGCGATATCAATAATAGAGCCAAGCCCTTCCATGTGGCTATGGCCAACGGCAGTTATCAAGCCAATGGTTGGCTGCGCAATCTCAACTAAACGTGCCATCTCGCCACGTTTTGAAATGCCAAGTTCTAAAACGATAACTTGATGCTCTGCTCTTAATTTAAGCAAGGTGAGCGAAATACCAAGAACCGTGTTTTGGGTACCGGTACTTGCTAAATAAGGTTGATTATTGGCTTTGAGAATTGACGCAATCGCTTCTTTGGTTGATGTCTTTCCAATAGAACCGGTAATACCAATAACTGGCCCAGAAAATTTTTGGCGCACCGCCACCGCAAGCCTTGCAAGTGCCTGTTGCGTGTTATCCACAATGATAACCGTTTTTTCTTTCAAAATTGCTTTATCAATTTTTGAAAGCAATGATTCTTGATTTTTTTCAATCATGCATCCAGCTGCGCCGCGTGAAAATGCATCGGCGACAAAATGGTGCCCATCAAGATTGTTTCCACGAATCGCAACGAAAATATCACCTTTTTGAATGGTACGACTATCTATAGCCCACGTAGCATCAGCTTGAAGTGGTGCATAAAGAAACGAACTAGTTGGCAAAACGCTGCGTATAAAATCAGAAATTATCATGAAGAATCTCCGCCTTCTTTAATGCATGCAGATCTTTAGTTTTTTCAGTTTGTTGAAAAAATGTCCTTTTTTTGATCGATTGTCAAGAAATACAAAAATAAAAAAGATCTTCTCAACGCAGAACTTTACGCGTTTTACCACCTTCAGTCGAAATAATAAGTCCTTGAGCCTGAAGTGAATCAATAATGCGTGCGGAGCGATTGTATCCTATTCTGAATTTTCGTTGCAATAAGGAAATGGAAACTTCGTCAACCGATTTTAAAAATTCTATAACTTCTTTATAAAGATCTTGATCACTTTCATCAATATCCTCACCTTCTTGGATAGAAACAAGATCGTTCATATCGCAATATTCCACATCTTGTTGTTCTTTTATATGCTGCGCAACACCTTCGCGCTCTTTATCTGAAATGAATGCTCCGTGCACGCGAATTATCTGGCCCGCTGCATCCAAATAAAGCATATCCCCTTTACCCAATAATTTATCGGCTCCGGCGCAATCAAGAATAATGCGCGAATCAATTTTTGATGAAACCTTAAAAGCAATTCTACTTGGAAAATTAACTTTAATAATCCCGGTAATAACATCAACCGATGGCCGCTGCGTTGCAACAATCAAATGAATTCCTGCAGCGCGAGCCATTTGAGCAATACGCGCAATGCGCAATTCTACTTCTTTGGAAGCAACCATCATTAAATCTGAAAGTTCATCAATAATGATAACAATGAGCGGTAATTTTTCTCGTAACGCATCGCCAGCGCATAATTTTTGGTAATCATAAAGATGACGAACGCCCGCAGCTGCAAGAAGTTGATAACGGCGCTCCATTTCTTGAACCGCCCATTTGAGTGCAACTCCCGCTTGCTTTGGATCATCAACAATAGGGAAAAGCAAATGTGCAATATCAGCATACGCTGCAAACTCAAGGCGTTTTGGGTCAATTAAAATAAGTCGTAATTGTTCTGGTGTTTTTTTGCACAGCAGGCTCACGATCATCGCATTCAGTGCAACCGATTTTCCAGATCCTGTTGATCCCGCAATTAATAAATGTGGCATTGCAGCAAGATCGACGATCATCTTGTTTCCGCTCGTATCGGCTCCTAAAATAAGCGGTAACTGAGCCGTTGTTTTTTGCCATTCGGAACTTTGCAGCAAATGAGAAAAATAAACAGGCAGGCGAGTTTGATTTGCAACTTCAAAACCTACGAGCGATCTTCCTGGTATTGGTGCAATGATACGAATAGAAATTGCTTGAAGTGCTAAAGCTAAATCATCCTCAAGAGCAAGAATTCTGCTCACCTTTGCATCGATATGGGGCTGATATTCAAAAAGGGTAACAACCGGGCCCGCTTTAATACCAACAACACGGCCTTGAATACCAAAACGCTGCAATTTTTCTTCAAGTATTAATGCTAATTGCTCGTGTTTTTTTGCTAAATGCATTTCTTCTTTGCTCACATCTGGAGAAGAAAAAATTGATGCGGTTGGTAAATTATATAATGACGCTGTCTCTTTTTTGCGCTCGGCAAAAGGAGATTTTTTTTCAATTTTTTCGTGTTGCAACGGAGATGATTTTTTTTCTTGTGTATTATTTTTTTCAGAAATCATATGCCATATGGCATCATTAAGTATTTCTGTCGAATGATTAGTTTTTTCTTGATCCGCAGTGCCGACAAGCAGCGTAATAAATGAATCCTTAATACGAGTGATTGTGTTTTTCAATAATCTGATTGGCAATACAACAATTGAAAAAAATTGCTTAAAGATTTTTAAGCGATAAAAAACAATCATCAAATAATTCGGCAATTTTAAAACTGATGCTCGCGAAATTAAAATGAGAGAAATGAGCAGAATACTATGCAAACACAAGCCAACTAAAAATTGATCAAAGCGAATCATTTTTGCAACCAAAGCATTGCCCAAAACCCCGCCAGGCAAAAAACCGGTTCTCATTACGCACACATGATACCATGCACCAACCATGCATGAACTCATCACAAATAATGACCATCCAATCAGCTGCGAGTGAATTTTTTTTACATCGCCATAATAAAAAAAGTGCCATGTTAAGAAAAATAAAAAAACTGCAAAAAAAAGCGCACTCGTGCCAAATAAAAAATAAAAAAGCGCTGCTATATGTGCGCCGAGAAATCCAGCTTTGTTTGTTGTGTGAGAATTTTCGCTTGATTGATAAAAAAGTGAACTATCTGTTGGGCAATAGGTCCACAGTGAAAGAGCCAAAAAGCATGCGAGAAAAAATAGCGCCAGTATAAACACAATTGTGCGAAATGAATACCCTCTCATGCGATACAACCATTCATAAACCATACGCCCCCCTTTACTTAAATTATGCGTGCCCATTCAGCAATGAAACTGCTGATAAGATTGCAGCATACCAGCCGAATAACCACCATTTGCGTGCCATTATTATTTTTCTGACGAGAAATAAAAGTGCAACCGCAACTACTATCGCTATCACCATAGTCAACTGCCATTGCCAATTCAAGAGATTGAGCGCATGCAGTTTGTGCATATCGTAAAATCCTTTTAGTGTGGCGGCGCAACTTATCGGAAACTCAATCAAAAAAGAAAGCTCAAGCGCATGCCGCAAAGAAAATCCGCGCCATCGAGCTGCCGCAAATGTTAACCCAAATCGCGAAACTCCAGGCAAAAAGGCGATTCCTTGAGCAACGCCCAAAATGAACGCATTTATCTTATTCCATTGAGTTGATTGTTCTTGTGCGCCCAACAAACGATCGCTTAATAATGCAAGTGCCGTTAATAAAAAACCGAGCCAACGTGGCCATCCGCTCATGCCGCTATATTCAAAAAAAATAAAAAACATCAGCGTGACGAACTCTGCAATAAATCCACATATTAAATAGTTTAGGAACGAGTAACGGTTTTTTAAAAAAAATCGTGGCAACAATCGCCACCGATTAAAAAAAAATATAATGAGTACAATAACCATTGGACCATGCAGTAAAAAATCGAGCGCTTTAAGTAGTTCATTGTCATACGCAAACACGCCATAATTTTGCAATACGTTCGTAAGCACGGCGATATGCGTCGAACTACTAATTGGCAGCATTTCAAGCACTGCTGCACAAAAACTGATAATAAGAAAACCAAATACCATCGAAACTACTTTCTGCTGGGGTGAGATTTTCCTCCAAGTATAAATAACCGCTGAGCAAGCGCAAACTGCATTGACGAAAAAAATGAAAAATAGTAGCGTTAGCTTGGTTTTTGATTTTAATTAAGGAGTTTATATGAAGCATCATCTCAAAAGGCTGCTCGGGGTTCTCGCCCTTATGACAGTTCACAGCATTTCGGCCGATATGAGTACCGTTTTTGGTAAATCATTTTATCGCCAACGCTCTCAGGGATCAAATGAAGCTCGCTGGATGGCGGGGCAAGCGCACCATCTTTATTTACCCGATCTTGATTGCTTAAATGGTAGCATCGCGTTTATTGGTGAATATGGCCAAACATTCCGCGGTAAAAAAATCGGAGAATTTTTATTCTTTAATGGCACCGATACTATGACGTTCGGCCCAGCTAAAACCACCATAACGGGAATGCCCGATCCTGCAGGCGCAAGCACCGATGTTTTTGCACAAAACTTCCTTTTAAATCCTAATTTTTTCGGCACGGTTTCTGCGCATCCTTTAGTGCGTAATTTTATTTTCGATATGAACCTTTATTTGGGCCTGGATGAATTGGTATGCGGCCTTTATTTTCGTGTAGACGTTCCATTCGGTTGGACAAGCTGGGATATGGGGCTTGAAGAAATTGTTACCA
The DNA here is from genome assembly GCA_016191325.1 of Candidatus Dependentiae bacterium. Lineage (NCBI taxonomy): Bacteria > Candidatus Babelota bacterium. The sequence continues at coordinate 537,199 of JACPOV010000008.1, forward strand.
ATACAGGATCGCCCGGTTTTCCTGCAAATACTTTCGGAAATCCTGCCGTACAACCATCTCCACTTAACAGTATTATCGAAGCGTGGAAAGGCGGCGTAACCGATGCAAGCTTACCGCATTTGCGCCAGGGATTAAATTTTGCAAAAGTAGATGGCAAAAAATCAAAAGCGGGCGTCGCAGATTTAACGTTCTTCCTTGGCTATAATTTCTGGCGCTCCGATTGTTCTCATCTGAGCGTTCAACTTGCTCTTATTGCGCCAACAGGAAATAGACCCCGTGGCGAATTTCTTTTTGAGCCAGTTTTTGGTAATGGACACCACGTTGAATTTGGCGCCGGTCTTACGGCCCATTATGAAATGTGGAACAACGGTTGCGATCAATCATTCGGGATGTATTTTGAGGGGAACGCCTATCACGTATTTTATGCACGCCAACACCGCACGTTTGATTTAAAGAACAACGGCATTGGTAGTCGCTATCTATTATTCAAGCGATTCTTGAATGGAACCTATCAAAACGAAGTTGTTTTTGGTGCAAATATTTTAACTCTTGAGTGTAAAGTACAAAATGATATTCACGGCGATGCAGCACTGATGTTTGATTATAAACACAAAAGCTGGACGATCGACGTCGGTTACAACGTGTGGGGAATCTCAAAAGATAAAATCGCTATCACGCAAGATATTCCCAACGGCACCTATGGACTGCAAGGCTTAACCCCTACAGCTCCAGTTCCAGGCGCTGGAAATAATACGCAAAGCCTTACGATGATCAATGGTACATTTCAACCACCAACAGCAGATGCAAGCAGCCCTGTAACAATCACAAACGATAGCATCGACCCTGATTCTGCTGCAAATCCTGGTGCATATTCAAACAAATTCTTTACGCACTTTGGCTATACCTGGGAAAATTGCGACTATCTACCGTTCTTGGGAATTGGCGGAGAAGTTGAAATTTCAGGCAGCAATGGCCGCGCATTTGATCAATGGGGCGTTTGGATCAAAGGCGGATTCACCTTCATTTAAAGATTTTTCATTTTGCTGAGAATAAAAAAGCCCGGAAAAACTCCGGGCTTTTTTTACGTAAAGAGGCGTTTTCCAGACGCTGATAAAATAGCTGCATTTCAGCAGCCCAATTCTCAATGCTGCCAGCAGAATCGTTTTTCTGACTGGTAATGCCAACTTTCGGTACAGGGACAGTAAAAAACCAAAAACCCCGCAAATCTGGCAATTTTTATACAATTTCTAAACTTTCTTCTTTTGTCTGCATTAATCATTTTTACCCCATGGAAAAATATCCGATTCTTTGATTTTCACCCGAGAAACTCATGAAGAAAGCGGGCAAAAGAGAGCTTTCTCATGTCTTAAATTATTTCTATTTGACACATTTTATACTTTTAATTATTGCATTTTATATTCAGTTTGTACGAAAATGGTAATAAGTATGTAGGATTAGCCTACAAATACTAAGCAATATTAACCCTTATTAAAGGAGAGCATATGAAGAAGCTCGTACTAGCTGCTCTAGCAGTTGCCGCATTGTTCGCATTCGACGCAGATGCACGTTATGGTTATAATTCTTGTAACTCTTGTCCAAAAAAACGTTGCTGCGCTGAACGCGTAGTTGAAGAAACTTGCCCGCAAGCTCCATGCTGCGTTCGCTACGTTCGCGTTGAAGAACCTGCTCAAAGAACTAAGCACGTTTCTTATTCTTGGGAATGTCCTTCTGACTGCGCTACTGAAGCTCCAAAGCTTATGGTCGGTCAAACTTACGAACAGTAATTCGTTAGTTTAATTAAGTTTGCCCCTTTAAAGCTTCTTATGGATGCTCAAAGGGGCATTTTTTTTGCCCATGTGCTGACATTTTTTATAGAAAGCCTATTTGACGTTTGGCCTCTCTCAATTATAATGGAAAGTAATGGAGGCTCAAATGGACGGTTTAAAGCATATATCACCCATTCTTTTGGGTATTTTTTTATCAATCTCTTCCCCTTCTTTCTCTGCAAACTATGATGCGATAAATCATTATAACGAAAAACTCTTGGCAGAAGAAAATCAATGCTGGCAGCAGTTTGAAAAAATCGGCATTTATCAAGATTCACTGCTCGCTCCTTATTTTAAGGAAGCCCAGCGCTATCAAACAAACTTTGATTTCCCAAAAGTCGACCTCCCACAAGAAACGTTAACCCTTTTTTACCGAGCTATGAGCGATTTTGGTATAAACCCCAGATCAATAAGCATCGTTGGCTCAGAGACCGATTCTCCCCTTGGTACACGTAGTTTTTCCCTCTTTGTAAATAAGGAAGTTTTCCTAAGATTCTCTGCCCCTGCCCAGCTTTTTTTGATAGCCCATGAAATCCAGCATATTATTTATAAAGACAATTCTTTCTGCCACTTTTTAGAAAACACTGTAAAAAATGGCAAAATAAACGCCGATGCGCCCGTTTGTGCATATCTCCGCTTTACCGAGCTCAGGGCCGATATCAAAGCGGCCACCTTCAGCAGGGAATACGCTCAGGGATATGTTGCCTTCATACAGGAAATGATCGCTTCAAGGGGCGATACTAATGGAATAACCCACCCAAAGAATAGTGACCGATTAAATCTCGCCCGAGAGATCTTAGCAGCCATCTGAAAATCGACATTTCTTATACAGAGTTACCAATTTTCTCTCGATTTTATATAAAGAATGTACTAGACAAAAGCTTTAAATAGGTTATATTTAATAATAGAAATATATCTTACTTAGAAAATGGAGGTAGATATGATGAAGAAATTCTTACAAATAAGCGCTCTTACCATCGCGGGACTTTTAGTAGGTTTCGGATGCTATTATAAATACGCTGATAAAAATACAAACAATCCTATAGAATACGCATACAATTATCTTTCAAAAGAAGAACAGAATACCTGGGCTTATTTAAATGCATTTGATATTAATAAAGCTCTACTTGAAGCTAAAGCAACTGAGCTTGAGCCTGACCACATAAGAAGACAGAACGAAAAAGCGCACAGTACAACTGAGCTTTCAGAAAAAACGCAGAAATTAGCTGCGGAAGTTTTAGCTTCATGCGGGATTGATCCAGCAAGCATAAAAATTGTCGCAACTGAGAGAGATTGCGCTGCATGTGCTTCAGAAACTACTTTACTCATAAATGAAAAATTGCTGAACAGCTATTCAAGAAATGCGCAGCTCTTTATTCTTGCACACGAAACACAGCATATCATCTATAAGGATTATCTGCATATTTCAGCATTGGAAGCTATATTAGCAGATAAAAATCTAAGCTATCAAATAAATAGTTTTAACGATCCTCTGAATTACTATTCTCGATTCTGCGAGTTTCGTGCAGATGCGAATGCGGCGCTTAAAGGCGGCCCATTTGCCCAAGGGTATTTGGAATTTACACAAGCATCGCTTAACGAGGGTGAACAAGCAGAACCAAATCACCCTTCTGATAACGATCGATTTGCATTAGCACAAGAAATTCATTCAGCAATGCAAACAACAGCTTAATTAAAAAGATGGAGATAAAAAATGAAACTATTTAATAAAAAAACAACACTATTAGCGATATCAATTTTAACAGTTGCAACTTATATATTTTATAAAAAAATATATAAGCCAAGCAAAACTGGCACCCAGAAGCATTACGAGCAATTGATTACTGATAGACAGCATCAAGTATGGGATTCGTTAGAATCAGCCGGAATAAAACAGAATGAGTTTGAATCATTTTATGAAGAATACTTACCCCGGTATCTAAAAGAAGATGCTGAAACGCAACAAGCTGATATCTCACCCGAAGTACTTTCCGTGATTCATGAAGTAATGCACGATTTAAATATCGATCCAGAGACAGTGACAATAACAACATTTGATGATGGTTCACCTGCCGCTGCAACTGACGGATTACTTCTTATTAATGAGAATAAGTTTAAAGCTCTATCAAGAGAATCGCAGCTCTTTGCATTAGCACACGAATTTCAACATATGCGATTCAAAGACGGCTCAACAATTTGCGCATTGCGCGAAACGGTAAAGCTTCATAGCACAGAGCAGGATGACTCTTCTATGGATAATCCGTTTAATCAGTATTCTCGTTTTATAGAGACGCGTGCTGATATTAATGCTGCTATGATAGGTCCTAAATATGCCCAGGCATATGTTACGTACATGGATGAATCAATTAAGCGCAGTGGAGAAAATGCAGGTATTTCGCATCCAAAAAATAGCGAACGCCTAGCATTAGCTAAAGAAATTTATTCAGAAGTAGCACAAGCATAATTGCCTTGGCAAAAAAAAAGGAGGCTATAATGAAAAATATACGCAAAGTTTTTACAGGAATTATTGCATGCATTCTGATGGCAACCGGCCTTTATTTTCTCAAGACAAAAGAAGCCCAACCGGTAAATAAATTTAATGAACAACTTGCTACCTTTGAAAAAAAAGCATGGGATTCATTAGCAACGGTTGGCGTTAATAAAGATGAATGTCTTGCAGAAATTATTCCAACAGAAAAACAATATAATAAAATGCATGCGAAAAAAACTCGCATCAGCCAAAAGCTTTCTAAAAAAACGATCAACTTGGCAAAAGAAGTATTAAGTTCGTTCGGTATAGATCCAAACTCGATCTCGATACAGCCTATTGATAGTAGCTCGCCGGCTGAAGTTGAAGAAGATACACTTTTTATTAACGAAAAAGAGCTGCATTCACTTCCAGAAAATGCGCAAAAATTCGTGTTAGGTCATGAGGCACAGCATATATTGCACAAAGATTGTTTCTGCAAAGCAGCGATAGATAATTTATCAAATCAAAAACTCGACTGGGAATCTCCTAGAAGTGATTACCCGCTCAATGAATTTTCTCGATTTATAGAATGGCGCGCAGATATTAAAGCAGCTATGGCAGGCCCCGATTATGCGCAAGGCTATATTGAGTTTGCCCAAATGCGAAACGCCTCAGAGCCCTATGATGATGATGAAGAAACATCTCATCCTCTCTTTAAAAATCGCGTTGCAATGGCCAAAGAAATTTATGCAACATTTCAGACTGCATAATAGAAATTAATGGAGAAAACATGAACTTTAATTACAAAATAGTACTGTTATTAGCAATAGCCGCATTAACTATTATTGGAGTAGTATATCTACAAAAAAACAATAATCAGAACAACATTCAATGCGTTATGGTTTCATATTTACAACAGCTCGAACAAGATGCCTGGAAGAAAATCGGTTCAATTGGTCTTACAAAAAATGAATGCTTAGAAAAAATAGATGAACTGCCACCACTTCCAACAATCGAAACACAAAAGCTCTCTCCGTACTTTGAAAAAATTTCTCAGGAAGTTCTCAACGATTTCGGTGTGGATAAAAATGAGATTTTCTTTACGCGCACAACTAAATCAGCGCCAGCATTTACTTCTGGTAAAACTATTCACATTCATGAAGAAGAAATGAAAACGTTATCAAAACAAGAACAAAAATTTGTTATCGGCCATGAATTGCATCATATCATGAACCAAGATAGCGATCTTCATACCGTAATCCAGAATGAAGCTGATATTAAAAAAGGTAATGGCAGTATAGATTGCCCACTCAATACACATTGCCGCTTTTGCGAATTTCGTGCCGATATTGAAACTGCATTAAAAAATAATGAATATGCGCAAGGATACAAAGAATTTATACAACATTATCTCATTGATAATGGGCGCTACGACTCAGGTATCACTCATCCGAAGCATAAAGATCGTTTAGCATTAGCGGAAAAACTCTGCGCTTCTCTCCCCCAAATAGCATAATTATTTGGTGCGCAATCCATTAATTTTTTCCACAGCCTCATTAATAGAATCTATTTTGGCAGCTTCTTGATCTTCTATCTCTATACCAAACTCTTCTTCGAGCTTCATAACTATTTCTAGTTTATCAAGCGAATCTGCACCTAACTGTTCTAATGAAGTATCGCGGGTAACTTTTTGTTTATCGACATGCAAGACATCCGAAATAATTGTTACCATTTTTTGATAGGTATCTTGAGAATCAAAGTTTGCCATAATGCTCCACAATAAATTGAGGCTGTTGCTATTATTTAATTAAAACCAAAAGATTTTCAACGTCAGTCAAACTATTTATCGCAATATGCCGCTTTTCTGGATAATAGTCACGCACGATTTTCTGTAGTGAATCGCCTGGCCCCACATGAATAATTAAATCCCAATCGGCAATCGACTTAATTACTTTATCCCAGTGAATTGGACTAACGATTTGTTCCATAATTTTTTCGCGCGCTTGGCTGCCACTTAAAAGTGAACTTCCATCGATAGTCGAGATGAGCGGAATTTGCAAATCATGAAAGTCTATTTTCTCTAGATACGTGCGCAAGTGATCCTGTACCGGTTTCATTAGCGAACTATGAAGCCCTGCAAAAACAGAAATGTCATCGGTTTGAGCATCCTGCTGCTTAAGTTCATCTTCCACACCGATCATCTCATCTTTTAAACCGGATATGCGAAGTTTATTGTTCGTATGGTAAGCGCTTATTGAGGCATGTTTATATTCTTTGCATAACTCACGAACTTTGACAATCTCCATGCCTTCTTGTTCTAAGATGCGTGGCTCTAATGTTGTTAAAAGTTCCTGATAAAAATGTGCGTATTTTGAAAGAAAATAGAGACCATCGGGCAGACTCAAGCTGCCTGCCGCATGCAATGCGCACCATTGGCCAATTCCATAACCTGAAACAACCTGCGGGATTATTTCTTTTTCTTTTAAAAGCGCTGAAATCGCGCAGCTTACAAGAAAAATAGAGGTATAAGCGTGATCAATTTGAGCAAGCTCTTGCTCAGAAGAAGCGAAACAAAGTTTAACGAAATTAATATTTAGGCAAGTTGAAGCTTCTTCAAAATACTCCTGCATAATGCGGGAAGTATCATAAAGTTCTTTTCCCATGCCAACATATTGGCTCCCATAATCTGGAAACAGCATGCCAATTTTCATCTGCGCGTTCCCCTAGAAATGTAGTTTGCTAAACGCGAGTACCGTACTCGTTTACAAAACGTTCCAAGCGTTTGCAACTCTCTTGTTTACCCAAAAGTGCAACAATATCGAATGCACCGGGCCCATGTACTTTACCCGTTAAAGCTAATCGAATCGGCTGCGCAAGTTCAACTAATTTGATGCCCCGCTCAGCAGCGAGTCGCTTTGCAATCTCTCCAACGGTTGAACTATCGACTACCGCCATTGTTTTAACTGCATCATTAAAATCTTGCAATAAAAGAGCTGCTTGCGCCGTACCAAATTGCTGCACTTCTTCATTTGTAGCGCGCGCGGAAGCATGATAGAATCCATTTATTTCATCAATTAATTCGCGCATCGTTTTTACGCGTCCCTTATAAAGATCAATAGCTTTTAGAATGGTTGCTTCATTCCAATCGGAAAGAGCCGCAACAAAACCGGGCTCAACATCGCGCGTAATAAAAGACAAAATCTTTTTAGCATCAAGTTCTTTAAGGTACATGCTATTTACCCAATCAAGTTTTGCTTGATCAAAAATAGCAGCTTTTTTGCCAACGGCATCGAGCGTAAAGAGCGAAACTAATTGTTCACGAGTAAAGATTTCTTGATCGCCATGAGCCCAACCAAGCCGCACCAAATAATTGCAAAGCGCATCTGCCAGATAACCATTTTTTTTATAATCAGTTACTGCAGTTGCTGCATCACGCTTACTTAAACGTGCACCTGATGGCCCCAAAATAAGCGGTAAATGTGCAAAATACGGAACATCAAAACCGAACGCATTATAAAGCACAATTTGTTTTGGCGTATTGGAAATATGGTCTTCGCCACGAATAATATGCGAGATATTCATTAGTGCATCATCCACAACCACGACAAAATTATAAATCGGCGTTCCATCGGTTCGCGCAATAATAAAATCATCTAATTGCGTCGTTTCAAACACAATCAGCCCGCGAATAATATCGTTAAATTCTATTGTTTTTTGTTCCAACGGTAATTTAATGCGAACAACATGTGGCACGTTCTCGTCGCCAATTTCAGGTTTTCTCAAACGGCATTTGCCATCATACTTGAAATAGTCATCTTCGCTGCGCATAGGAGCCGCTGCACAAAAACAGCGGTATGCTTTTGCGTGTTGCAAAAGCCATTGAATTTTTTCTTTATAAATCGCCATTCGTTCCGTTTGAATAACTAATGGTTCATCACTTTCAATTGATGTCCATTCGAGAGATTCAAGAATCGAATCGGTAAATTCGGGTTTTGAACGTTCAATATCGGTATCTTCTATACGGAGCAGAAAATCACCATTATTGTGCCGCGCAAAAAGCCAATTAAAAAGAGCTGTACGTAAACCACCAATATGCAAATGCCCTGTTGGAGAAGGTGCAAATCGTACCCGAATGCGCTTCATGCAAACTCCTGCACCGCTTCTTGCGCCAATTTAACCCAAGGCGATGGATAATCTGAAGCCTGATTTTTCGTTATCTCAAAAACTTTTTCAAACGCAGCTTTAGCAGCAGCTGAATTACCAAGGGCAACATAATGTTGTCCGATGTAATATAATGCTTCATCAGCTTGTTTATTATCTTTTGCTTGCGCTATAAGCTCAAGTTTTGCAAAGCCATCTTGCTGTATTTTTTCATCCTGAGTATCAAGCATCATGCGCGCTTGTTTAATTGCATATACATAATAAAGTGGCGAGCGAGAATTGAGACCCTTGATTACTTCTTCCATCATCGCAAGGGATTCATCTCGTTTTCCCATATGAAGAAGCGATTCGGCCTGCAATGCCAAAAAGTACGGCGCGCAGTTAGTTGCACTGAACTGTTTATAGCCGGTGCGCGCAGCCATTTCTACTTCAGCCCAGAGCTCAGCGTTTTGCTGCGCTCGAGCAGCGTCATGAAAAATATCGGAAAGCGTAGCAACCGCTAGCTCTTGTTTTCTCGTATAAGACGTATACCAATAAAATGAGCCTGCAATAATAATCGCTAAAGCAATACCAGCAGCCATTAAATAATTTTTATAGCGCTCGCCATAAGTGAGCCAGAAATCAACTGAGAGATATGATGATAATTCCATAATTTCTCCTTACTCAAATAATAAAATGAATTAGGCACAACGTAGCACAGGACACAAAAACTCTCAACGCTCAGAAATAGAAGATGCGTTAAGAGGTTTTTGTAGCATTGAAGAATTGTTCAACATTGATTCTACCGATTCGTTAAAACGATCAACAAACCTCGTCTGATGAATCGTATGCGCGTAAAGAAGTGCATCTTCGATAGCAGATGCTTGCGATGCACCGTGCGCAATAATAATCGGTTTTCGCACTCCCAAAAGAAGCGCTCCGCCTTTTTGCACGCGAGCGACATTTCTTTTTAGTCGCTTAAGCAAACGGCCTCCTAAAAATCCCAAGCAGCGACCGATCCATGTTTTTCTGCATTCACGGTCCACGACTTTTGGAATTAAAGAAAGCATTCCCTCGAGAGATTTCAGCATAATATTACCTGCAAACCCATCGCAAACCACGACATCAACTTCACCATGTAAGATATCATGCGGTTCACGATTGCCAATAAAATTTAATCCTGATGAAGCCAAAAGCTCATGCGCTTCTAAAACAGCTTTATTGCCTTTTGTTCGCTCGGCGCCATTTGAAAGGAGCGCAATGCGGGGAGAAGTAATATTTTTTTTGAGCTTAACGTACACATCGCCCATAATGGCAAACTGTTTTAAATGATCCGGCTTACAGTCGACATTCGCACCAAGATCGATAAAGAAAACCGATCCATGAAGCGCAGGAATAAATTCACCAATTGCTGGCCGCAATATTCCCTCTGTTTTACCTATAAGAAGCATACCACCCACCAAGCAGGCACCGGTGTTTCCGGCAGAAACAAACGCATATGCTTCCCCTTTTGCCACATCGTTCAATGCTACGACCAGCGAAGCATCTTTTTTGCGCAAAATAGCAGAAGACGGTTCGTCTTCCATCTCTATTGTTTGGGAACAGTGGATGATTGAAATGGGTAACTTTTTCCAGTCGCTGTCTTGCTTATCAAGGCTCTCAAGGATACGATCTTGGTCTCCATAAAGCCCAATCTTAATTCCTTTGCGAGCAGCAAGCAATCCACCCAGAACTATCGCGTGGGGAGCAAAATCGCCCCCCATCGCATCTAATGCTATCATAGGTTTACTAACAAGCTTTGGCTATTCGAATATTATTGTGCAGCTTGAGGCTCGCTGCCAGCTTGTTGTGTTTTTTGTTTAGCGCGAATTTCTTGGCGCTTTACAACACGCTCGTTTTTGGTAGCGATAACTTTAACACCCTTATAGAAACCGCAACCCTTGCACGCAACGTGCGGAGAAAGTGGTTCATTGCATTGTTTGCAGGTGGTAATCGCTTTAACCTTGAGACCTTTATTTGCAAATCTAGAATCGCGGCGCGCTCGGGACCGCTTACGTTTTGGTACTGGCATACGAAAACTCCAACATGTAGTTAATAATTAGCAATTTTTAATTTCTTGTCCTATGGTACAGTAAATTGGGCTAAAACGCAAAAAACGTTCTTAATCCGCGGGTAAAAAACCTGCTTGGATAAGTGCGCGTTTTAAACCTTTATAATCACCCTTCTGTAACCAATGGCACTTTATACCTAAAGCTTGCGCAGCATGGATATTTTCAATTTGATCATCCACAAAAAAGCATTCGCTTGGATTAAGTTGGTACATTTCAAGCACTTTTCTAAAAACAGCGCTATCCGGCTTCATCATTCCATAGCTGCCAGAGATGAAAATATTGCCTGGATCAAAATGACGCAGACCTTTTCTTCCATGGGAAGAACGCATTAAAACGCTAAACGATATCGGGTCCCAATTTGATATAATCATATTGGTGCATCCGTTCTTAGCGCATGATGCAACGAGCTCTATTCCGGCAGAAATGGGCTTGGTATAGCGCCCTAAAACCTGTGGATCAAATACTACTTTTACCATCTTTTCCAGCATAACTCGTTCATGTTCGCTTGAGAAATAATGCTGCCCATCAAGCTCTTTAATCACTTGGAAAGCCAATGAAACGATCTCTTGGCCAGTAATTTTGCCTTTGAGCCAATCCATCATAATAGGAGGCATAAGCCCACCATCAGGCAAATAGGCGATAAACTGTTGCTCACCCGCATGGTGATTCAAGCGGTATAAAATATCTTCAAATAACAAATCTTTGATGTGGAAGGGACTTTTTTGGTCGAAAACTATGTATTTGGCATAGTCGGTCCAACCAAGCTCATAATAGGAAATACCCCACATATCAGGCTTAAAAAGAACACCGCCAATATCCCATAGTACGGTTTTTTGCGCATCTGCCGCAAAAACAGAAAGCACGAGCGCTAAAAACAAAAAATGTTTTCTAATTGAATTTGATACTATCATTTTCTTCCCTTCTGGTGAAGCTTTTCTCAATTAAGCATACCCATAGGGCAAAAAAACACAATGAGCCTTATAAATACCCATGACCGATAAGCACTTCTTTGAGTCGCTTATAGTCCCCGTCACCAAGGCAATGCCCCTTGATCCCGCTTTGTGCCGCTGCGGCAATATTTTCAGGCTGATCATCGATAAAAAAGCATTTTTCGGGGATAACATTGCAACGCTCGAGAATTGTCTCAAAAAGCTTTTGATTGGGTTTTATTAAACCGCATTTACCGGAAATAAAAATATCGTTCGCCTCAACCAGCGAAAATACCGATTTGCCATGCGGAGAATTATTAAGATGATCAAATGAGAGTGAATCCCAATTTGAAACGATGCCGTTACGATTGCCATTCGCTCGGCTCTCGTTTAAAAGTTCTGCGCCTTTGTTAATCGGTTTGGTATAACGCGCAATAATCGCCGGATCAAAAACAACTTTTATTACCTTGAGAATCAAGTCTCTTTCACGCTTGGAATAAAAATAGTTTTTTCTATCTAGTTCTTCAATTAAAGCCTTCAGTGAACGAATCATTTCTGGCCCGTTAACTTCGCCTTTGAGCCACGCCATCATCATTGGAGACATTTTCGAGCCATCGGGCATTCGAGCGAGCTCTTCTTGCGTCTCTTTGGGGTTCAAACGAAAAAGAAGATCATCAAACAAAATACTTTTTAGGTGATCTATACTTTTTCTATCAACAAGAAGGTATTGCGCGCACGCAGACCAGCCAATTTCGTAAAACGAAAGGCGCCAGGTATCAGATTTGAATAGAACGCCACTTACATCCCATAGTATCATAGTGCCCTCTTAATTTGGCTGAGTTCTTTCATCAATGCTCTATACACTTTTTTGCCACATTCCATTCAGAGTTTGTTCAAGAACACCCGCAAGTTGTAAATCAAAAATCGCTGCCTGGCAGGTCGCCAAATCACTGCCCAGTTGTTCAACTAATTGGTCAAGCGAAAGTGGCCGTATGCAGGCTTGAACTATTTGTTGTGCAAGAGGAAGCGAAAAATTTATCGTAATTTGTTCCGCAACGGTAGAACTTTTTTCTTTTTCTTGCGCCGCTTCGATTTTTTGCACCGGCACCAGATTAAATTCTGCCAAAATATCTTTGGCGGTGTGTACCAATTTTGCACCCTGCTGTATCAAACTATGGCAGCCAGCGCTCAATGGATCACTAATTGGGCCGGGAACTGCAAAAACTTCTCTTCCTTGTTCTAGGGCAAAAAGTGCCGTAATTTTAGCCCCACTTTCTTGAGCTGCTTGAACAACCAAGCAACCGCGCGAAAGCCCAGCGATAATCCTATTTCGTGCGGGAAAGTTTCCTGGAACCGGGGTAGTTTCTAGCGCAAATGAACTCATAAGCGTCCCGCCATTATCCAAAACCGATTGAAATAATCGTTGGTTAGTAGCTGGATACCATTTAAGCAATCCAGAACCCAATACAACAATTGTTCTACCGCCAGCTTTTAGCGTAGCTCGATGCGCCATCGCATCGGCTCCTAGTGCACCGCCGCTTACGATCGTAAAGTTGTGCGCAACCAACTCAGGAATAAATTGTTCAATTGCATAGTGGCCATAATTATTTGCATCACGGGATCCCACAACCGCCAGCGCTTCTTGCTGCGATAGTGGCCCCTTGTAATAAAGAACAACGGGAGGTAAATGAATCTCTTTTAAAAGCGGAGGATAATTTTTATCAAAAAGCGTTACGAAAGAAATATTATTTTTTTCGAGTAAATTAACTTCTTGATCGAGAGCGGATCGATCTGCAAGCCCAGAAATAATGAACTGCGCCGTTTGCTCCGAAAAGCCGAACGATCCTAATTCTTTTGCATTTAACGTATACAAAAGATGCAGATTATCGCCCAGCGCATCGTGCAATCGCTTGCACAAACCAGGCCCTACTCCCTTTATAAGCGAAAGATGTAGAGCCAGTTGTGCAATAGTTTCTTTCATGCCGATTACGAATCAATACCCTCATCGCTTAATTGCTCATCAAAGTTAAGCGCTTTAAAAATATCTTGTGAGGAAGTATTAACATCCATATCAAAAATACTTACTTGATGATCCGTTTCAAATGCATCGGTTTTAATTTCTGCAGGAGCAGAACCACTTGTTGGTTCATTTTCAATTACTTCATCGGTAGCTTCTTCAAACGCGACTAAATGCGCAAGTCTTTGCTCTTCATCCATTCGAATCAAACGAACACCTTTAGCTTGTCTGCCCATTGTGCGAATTTCTGTTGGCGAAAGTCGAATCATTTTTCCGGTCGTATCAATAAGAAGAACGTTCGATTCATCGGTAACGGCGCAGAGCCCGATAACTTCCCCGTTTCGTGTATCGGTTGGAATTGTGCGAACGCCATATCCGCCACGATGCGCAACACGGAAATCTTCAGCTTTAACGCGTTTTCCATAGCCGCGAGATGTCGCGAATAAAATATCGCGATCATCAGCTATCACTTCCATGCCAACAACGCGATCTCCTCCACGCAAACGAATTCCCATAACACCGGATGCTTGGCGGCCCATTTGGCGCACTTCAGTTTCCTTAAAGCGAATACCTTGGCCCTTTGCTGATGCAATCACGATTGAATCATTTCCCGAACTTAGAGCACAGAATACTAATTCATCGCCGTCGCGCAAACTTACCGCGCGAATTCCTGAGCTACGAATATTCGAAAATTCACCAGCATCGGTACGTTTAATGATGCCATTCTTCGTAAGCATCACAAGCGATTTACCTTCCATTTCACGAATGCACAGAAGTTTAACTACGTGCTCGTTAGGATTTAGCTGGAGCAAGTTAACAATTGCACGCCCTTTTGATGTACGAGAACCTTCAGGGGCTTCAAACACGTTCATGCTATACACGCGTCCTAAATTCGTGAAGAACATTAATTCGTCGTGAGTTTTGGCTACAAAAACATCTTTTACAAAATCGCCCGATTCTTCGAGCGGCGCCATGCCCATTTTTCCTTTTCCGCCACGATGCTGAACACCGTACGTAGAAAGTGGAACGCGCTTGAGATAACCGCGATCGGTAAGGGTAACGACGGTTTCTTCGTCAGGAATGAGATCCGCTTCGGTTAGAATATCGATCGGTCCTTCAATTTTTGTTCTACGAGGATCTGCATAATCGGTTTTAATAGTAACCAATTCTTTCTCGATCTCTTTTTTCAAAATCGTCTTATCGGCCAAGATTAATTTGAGGCCGTTGATAATTTTTTTGAGATCTTCCATTTCTGCAAATATTTTTTCTTGTTCGAGCCCCGTTAAACGTTGCAAGCGCATTTCAAGAACCGCTTTTCCTTGTTCTTGAGTAAGCAAAAAGCGCTGATTTAATTTTGCAATCGCCTCTTCTGGCGTAGATGAAGCTTTTATGAGCGCAACCACTTCATCAATATTATTAAGAACAATAATGAAGCCAGCAAGAAGATGTTCGCGCGCTTGCGCTCTGCCAAGATCGTAGACAGTTCGTTTATAAATAACTTCTTGGCGATGCAAAAGAAACTCACGAATCAGATCACGCAAGCTGAAAATCAATGGACGATTTTCAAGTAACCCAAGCATTAGAATCGAAACGCTGGTCTCTAATTGAGTAAACTTATACAACTGATTGAGCACAACGGTCGGAATTTCTCCGCGCTTGAGTTCAATCACAACGCGCATACCTTTTTTATCAGACTCATCGCGAATATTGGAAATGCCGTCGATAATTTTATCTTTAACCAAGTCTGCAACTTTGATAATAAGTTCAGCTTTGTTTACTTGGTACGGAAGCTCGTAAATAACAAGCGCACTTCCTTTTTTTGTTTCTTCAATTTCAACAACGCCGCGTAAAATTAAATTGCCGCGTCCTGTTTTATAAGCGCGCACAATACCAGCACGGCCGCAAATAATGCCGCCTGTTGGAAAATCGGGCGCCGGAATTTTTTCAAAGAGTTCTTCATCGGTCATCGATTCATTTGCTAGATAAGCCAAGCAAGCATCGATCACTTCACCCAAATTGTGGGGTGGAATTGCGGTAGCCATACCCACGGCGATTCCGGAAGTTCCGTTGATCAACAAGTTTGGCAATTTGCTTGGAAGCACAATCGGTTCAACGGTCGATTCGTCAAAGTTTGGAACAAAGTGAACGGTCTCTTTATCAAGGTCCGCCAAAATTTCCTGAGAAATCTTTTCCATGCGTACTTCGGTATAACGCATTGCTGCAGCATTATCACCGTCTACAGATCCCCAGTTTCCTTGGCCATCCAAAAGTGGATACCGCTTTGAAAACTCTTGAACCATCCCCACCATGGTATTATAGACCGCTTGATCACCATGCGGATGATACTTACCAAGTACTTCACCCACGATACGTACCGATTTGTGATACGGTTTGTTATAGTGAAAACCAAGCTGATTCATGGTATAAAGCACACGGCGATGTACCGGCTTCAATCCATCACGCACATCGGGAATTGCCCGGCTAACGACGACCGACATCGCATAATCAAGAAACGAACTTTTGAGCTCATCCTCAATCAAAACTGGCTTAAGTTTGCCGGTAAGATTTTCGTTTTGAGCATCATGAGTTGAAGATGACATACCATGACCTTTCTAAATACCGCACTAATTTCTTTTGATTGAGAAGTTATTGAATGTTTTGCGTTAATGCAAGAATATATACTTTAATAATATCCTGAATTTCAAAAGGAGACAAGTTCAAGAACATTGATAAAATAGAGTCACCAGTGCAAAAAATAAGCACTTAACATTTGTTAAAAGAGGATCTTATGAAGCCATTCTTTTCTCCTCGCGTGTTTTCTACATTGTTCCTATTAGCAGGGGCCCAATTAGCGTTATCTGCCATGAATCCGTTTTTAAAACCCCGTCAGTATCAAAAATCAAAGTCGTGCAAGCCTAAGAAAGTCTTTATTGAGTTAGTGGATTTCACGGACAATAATTATTTCCTTCATAAAGGTTGGTATGACGTTCAGGACTTACGGGATAATTTATCTAAAGAAGCGATCGAAAAAGCTGGCATTTTTTTTAAAGACTTCATGAGACTTTCAAAGGCACATCAATGCTCCGCTTCATTGATGGCATTTCAAAAGCTCGGAATAAATAAGATTAGCAATTTTAAACAAGCGCAAGAATTAAAAAACATTATTTATGAATTAACCTCTTCAGCCTGCTGTCTTCCTGTGTGCAGTCCTACAGATGAATTATCTTTACGAAAAAAAGCGGGAATTGAATGACCATGGAGGTTTTGCTCTACCGGGGCCTGGAAATTTACAAATTCGGGATGTTCAAGTAAACTGCACATATGCAACTAACATTTCTCAATCCTTCATCTTGAATATCATGGATATAAAAAAAATAAAATTACAAGATTTTACGCCAGACCGTATTCGCAATTTCTCGATTATTGCTCACATCGATCATGGAAAATCGTCACTTTCCGATCGCTTGCTTGAAACCACCGGCACTCTTTCAAATCTTAAGCATCACGAACAGTTTCTTGATAAACTGCAGGTGGAGAAAGAAAGAGGTATCACCGTCAAAGCCCAAACCGCTTCGATGTTTCACACCTATAAGGGAAAAACGTATCTTTTAAATTTAATTGATACTCCGGGACACGTAGATTTTAGTTATGAAGTTTCTCGGTCATTGTACGCCTGTCAGGGTGCGCTTTTGCTCGTTGATGCTTCGCAAGGTGTAGAAGCTCAAACTATTGCAAACTTTTACTTAGCATTTGAGCAAGGACTTTCTATTATTCCAGCAATTAATAAAGTTGACCTTGCTACGGCCGATCTGCCACGAGTTCTTGGCGAAATGAAAAAAATGTTCGATTTTGATGAACCCGAGGTAATCGGAACATCTGCAAAATCTGGAATCGGGATTCAGCAAATATTAGATGCGGTGATTGAACGCATTCCGGCGCCAGAAAGTTCACTCGATAAGCCGCTTAAGGCACTTCTCTTTGATTCATGGTTTGATGAGTACAAAGGAGTCGTTTGTCTTTTAGCAATCAAAGATGGAAAAATTAGCAAAGGCGATATTATTGAGCTGGCACACTCAAACGTGCAATACGAAGTTTTAGAACTCGGGTTAATGTATCCGGATCAAACGCCAATGGAATCGCTTTATGCGGGCCAAGTGGGCTATCTAATTTCTGGTATGAAAACCGTTAAAGAAGCGCGCATTGGGGATACAATTTATCAAGCACGCAAAGAAGTGGTACCATTTCCAGGCTTCAAACCTGCAAAACCAATGGTATTCGCGGGTATCTACCCGATTGATAATACCGAATTCGAGTTATTGCGAACCGCCATTGAAAAATTAACACTCAACGATGCAAGCGTAACGGTCGAGAAAAAAACTTCTGTAGCGTTGGGGCTCGGATTCAAATGTGGGTTTCTGGGGTTGCTTCATATGGATGTTTTCAAGCAGCGCCTTGAACAAGAATACGGCATCACCGCAATTGTTACCGCGCCCAGCGTTCTTTACAAAATTCGCAAATCGCATACCAACGAAATAGTAAATATAGAAAGTCCTGCTGATTTTCCTGATCCGAGCCAGATTGAAGAAGTAATGGAGCCGGTGATTAACGCAACCATTATCGTTCCTAAAGAATACTTGGGCGGTATCATCAAACTTTGTCAGGATAAACGTGGCGTGCAGAAGGAACTTTCTTATTTGAGCGAAGATCGCGTTATTATGCATTATTCGCTTCCGCTCAATGAAGTTGCCACCGATTTTTATGATCAACTTAAATCGATCAGTTCAGGATACGCTAGCTTTGATTATGAAGAAGCTGGGTTCCAGCCGGGTGATTTGGTTAAGATGGACGTGCTCTTAAATGGTAAACCGGTAGACGCACTCTCATCTATTGTGCACAGCGATAAAGCGTATCAAGAAGGCAAAGATTTGGTTGCGCGCCTTAAAGAAGTGATTAAACGTCAGCTCTTTGAAGTGGCAATTCAAGCCGCGATCGGTGCCAAAATTATCGCACGAGAATCGATTTCTGCATTACGAAAAAACGTTACCGCAAAATGTTATGGCGGCGATATTTCTCGTAAACGCAAGCTGCTTGAAAAGCAGAAAGAAGGAAAAAAGAAAATGAAGCAAGTTGGTAGCGTTGAGGTACCGCATGAAGCGTTCCTTGCTATCTTAAAAAAATCGGATTCGTAAAAAAAAGGGAATACGAAATGAAAACGGAGAAGCAGCTGGTTGAAGGAAATGAAGCCAATATAGTTTCCGGCAATTTTTTCATTTTCTACGCATTTGATGTGGGAGAGGATATTGCGCTCAACAAAGTTGAAGCAAGCAATGAACTCTTAATTAAACAACATACTCTTTCTAAATATTTTAAAAATTACCATATCCCTCTGGCAGTTGACCTTCCCCAAGCGTCTGCCAACTCCAAATGCATTAAGGCAACGCTGCATGGTTTTGGTGTTATTTCTCTCGTTTACAAGGTGCCTTTTAAAGACACGTTGGAGACGATGAAAAAAACGCTCAATACGCTGGACGCGGAATTTCGCGAACAAAGTATTGCTGATGCACATGCTATATTTAGCAAAATAAAAAATTATATTAAGCAGGCGAGATTCTTTCATTTGCGCAATTCGTACGTAGTAATACAAGTTGATCAAGATCCACAATTGAGCGTGATCGACCTTAAGCAAAACCATGGCAGCACGATCGTTTCCCTGTTGCAGTTTGAAACGGAAAGCCTTTCGGAATATCAAAAAGATGCGATCATGGAATCGGCGACCGGTTACTATCGTGGAGATTTAATTATCATTGATACAGCTGCAGCGTTTGTTTATGACGAAGATTATGTTGAAATTCTAGATCTTTTTGAATTTGCAAATATTCAGCAATTAGAATTGCATTATTACGACCGCATTCTCGATCAACAACTTAATGTAGTCTATCAACAAGAAGCGTGGACCCTACCGCTCACCGCCTATATTCCGTTTATTAGTTCTCTCGCAAAAGATCCAGTTAGTAATCTTGATCGGCTCAAAGTAGAAATTTCAGTCATTATTGAGCGCATTGAAAGTAGCGTAAAAATTGCGGGGGATGTTTACGTCGCGGAAACTTATACACTGCTCGTCGAAAAACTCGATCTGAAAACGTGGAAAGACTCGCTCAATACAAAACTCGATATTATCAAAGATGTACTTTCCGTCTATCAAAGCAAAATCGATACAACGCGCGAAGATTTACTTTCGGTACTCGTTATCGTATTGATTTTTATTGAGCTCGTGGTTGGTATTTTGAGTTATTTAAAATAATATTCAGTCTAACGACTTAGCCCATTCAGTATTTTTAGCATTGACAAAGCGAGCGAGAAGGACCATTTGGGTTAATCTTTCTCTGCGTTTAAAATTACTCATAGCCTGTACCTCTCGGTCGGTTAGTTTTTCACCAATAGGTAGAAGTGAGTTTGAGATATGCGCAATGCTTGTTTCGTATTTTTTATAGGTTTCATTCGCAATATCTTCAACGGAATAATTCTCGGTTTCAATGGTCAGGGGATCAAAAATATCAGATACAAACTTTTTTGCTTGAATAGATTTTGTGTGATTAGGTACTAACGAGTTTGCAACATGGGTTGTACCAATATGTTTGTTCTTTAGGCCTTTTCTGCTAACCATTTTATATTGGTCAAGCCAATGATCGCAAAGCATTAAATTAATCTTAGCCTCATCCATATCCGCTATCAGTTCTTTTTCTTTTTTTAATTTTTTTCTCGCTTCCATAACCGCTGGAATTCGAGAAGGAGCATCTGCAAGGCGTTGCATTAACTCGGTGCGCCTTTTGCTATCGGCTTCATTTATACCCTTGTCCGGAGAAATAACGAGCGCATTTTTTTTTCGCAAAATCGGCTCTCGTCTTTTGAGTTCTTCTTCAGATTCGTGACCATGCGCTCCGAGCAGTTTTAGGTCTAGGGTGATATCATCTGCGGCGAGTGGTTGATTAATGCTGAGAAAATGATTGGTTTTGCGTACCTCATTAATCAATTCCTCCCGAATAATCATCAAATTTTGTATTACACTATTTGTATAATCTTCTCTGTTTTTATCAATTTTTTTTGTTTCTTCCGCGCTAGAAATATAAAATGGAATGTATGGTTCAAATCTAAAGTGAGTAGGGTTCAGAGTACTATTACGATTCGCAACTGCATCGCTCCAGTCACCAATTATTTTGGCCGCAAGAAGATTCCACTCCTTGCCCACAAGAGGCTTAGAAATCTGCGCAAACAACGTTTGTTTAATTTCTTGCTCTAATATCTGTAGCGATTTTCTTTTTTCTTTCGTCTGCAATTTCGGATTTTGGATAATATCTTGTACCGCATCCTGCACTTGCTTGCTATTGGCTAAACTGTGATAAGCCCTTCTGAATTCTTCCTGATCAACGACTTTGGGCCAAGAGGTTAGGACCGTGACATATAAAGTAGCTAAAATGCTTACCGAGTTCATTGCGTTTGATTTGAATAATTCAGACACGATCGGTTTTATTTCGGGATCGCTAGCAATAAAAAGTGCATCTTTTTTATTTGCGATGTTTTCTGTTATTGCATGAATAATAGAATCTTGACTCCCGTCAACTTTTGAAAAATCAATGTCCTCAATTAATTTAACTAAAAATTCCGATCCAGGCCCAGCGTTTGCAGATTTGTTAGAAATTTTTTTAAAAAGCAGAGCATAGAGTTCACTTTCCCGTGGTGTCAATCCAAAATGAGCAAACCACATCGCATGCTGCTTCTTTTTCAACAATCTGGCTTGCTTTAATTGCTCTTGATAGCCGCTATTAACGATTCTATTATATATTCCCTTGATATTAATTGCATAAGCTGAACTGGCAATCAATTGAAGGATAAAAAAAATTCCCACCCTAAAAATAATCATTTGTATCCCTACGAAACAATCGTTACTTTTGCCGGACGTAAAACCTGATTATTAAGCATATAACCTTTTTGGAGAACCGCCGCAATAGATCCTGATTCTTTTCCATCGCTAGCTTGCACGCTCATTACCGCTTCATGAAAATTGGGATTGAATACTGCATTATCAGTAATTTCTTTTACCCCAAATTTCTCGAGCAACTTTTGTAAGTTTTTTCTAATCAATGAAAAACCTTCAAGATGTGCGGCCATTGTTTTATCGGTCATTGCATTGTCGCTTAATGCACGATCAAAATTATCGACAATATCGAGCAGCGGCACTAACAAACTTTTTTGCATCCCAAACATCACTGCAGCTTGTTCTTTTTCCAAACGCTTTTTAAAGTTTTCAAAATCAGCATTAAGAAGAGCGTAATTACGTTTGATCTCAGCCAATTGCGTTTCGCAAGTAACTAAAGCTTTCTCGCTTGCTTGATTGCCTTCTGTAACGTTGGTTTCATCTTGCACTTGATTATGCATCGCAGAATTATCCATAGATATACCTTTTGCAATTTTTTTGTGTCTTTCTCGTTAGTATACCACATGATCAATACGTGACAACTCTGCCTTTTTAGTATATCTATAATACGCATGCGTTTGACCAGAAAAAATTATTTGCTTAGAAATAGTTTTTGGTTTCAACCATAGTGAATAAAATTGCCAATCAGGCAACATTAAGGATATGAACACATGAAGGCGAACATTCGTTGCCTGCTTGCACTATTTTTATTTTTTTGCTCACAATCAATGCTGCCTATTGATAACCCACATTTTTATCGCGCTCTTAGATTTTGGGATGAACCCCGCTTTGAGCGAGATAAATTGAGTTCATGGCAAGTTAATAGCGGATTTGCACGCACCAGCCACTCGCGGGATGATAGCGGAAAAATAAGTCCGCTTTTTGATATTATTGGCCCACAAAATATGCAATTTCTCGGATCAAATCTGCCCAATCTTGATCCAGCAAATCCGATTGATCAGATTTTAATAGCATTAGCCGCACTGCCGCACAATGGTACTTTTGGGAAACTTTCGTTTACTGGAAATTTTGCGCTCTTTGAATGTATCGGCGAGTATTATCAAAATTTATTCAATGGCTTCTTTCTTCAATTTCACATGCCACTTATTCGTTCACTCACCATTTCCAATATTCATTTCGAAGATCTTTCCCCAACAGACAATAGTTTCCCGAATATAACAACTCCCGAATGGCAAGCGTTACTTGACGATTTAGGGCCAATTTTTAGTCGTTACGGCGTACGTTTTAAGCCGACATCGCACAGAACCGGCATTGGCGACTTTTCATTTCTCGCGGGTTGGGCCGGCACCTACCAAGATAGCTGTGTGTTAGATTTTCTTGATGCGAGCGCAAAAATCGGTGTTCTTTTTCCTACCGCGCAAACGACAAACATCGATCAACCTTTTGATCTCCCGCTAGGTTATAACGGGCACTATGGATTACCATTAAAATTCGATTGCGCCGTTGGTTTTTTTGATTGGGTAACGATCGGTTTTCATAGTGGCGCATTATTTCTTTTTAAAAAGGATAGAACATTGCGCCTCAAAACTGCTGAACAACAAAATGGATTTATTCTGCTCGCGCAAAACAAAGTAGAAATCGACCCTGGAACTATTTGGGAGTTAGGATCTTATTTTAAAGCGGATCACTTCGTTCGCGGTCTATCGCTTTTGGCAGGATATTCATTTACCAAGCGCGATGCTGATTCACTTGAGCTTAAAATGGGCGGGAATGGTTTTGATGAAGTTATTATCAACTCTGATGAACGGCTACGCGGCTGGAACATGCACACGGTTCATGCAATGATAGAATATGATTGTGCCGACACGCTACGAGATGTTGGCCCGCGCATTGGATTCTGGTTTGATATCATCGCTGGCGGGCGCCGCATTTTTAATGCGCATCTTTATGATTTAATGCTCGGCCTTGATTGCGCCTGGGTATACTAAAACATCCCCACTTGATGACAAAGTCATGCCGCGGGGACCCCAAATTTCATCCGAAAAAGCATAGCTTTGTTTCCGAAATAATTAAAATCATCAGAAATATACGGGACTTTTCGTACTAAGTACCCGGCATAGCTTTAGCGTAGATGGGTATCAAACTATTCAAGTAATGCTATTTCATCGCGCGATTCGCGAAGAAATTCAAGGTCCATGCGCATTTCTTCAAATCGTTTACTAAAAATAGAAATATCTTCTCCGGTACAGTCTTTAATTTTCTGGCACACCAGACGATATTTATTTGCAAGTACCGTAACCATTCGCATTAAGTAAATCGTGTCTTCTGGTAAAAAAGAGGCCGCTTCAGGGCAATTAAAAACCATACGCTTCACTTCATGAACTAATTGCTCAAGATTTTTCTTTAATAGTGGAATTTTTTCCGCTAGTTGTTCAAACGGTTCATGCGTTAAATAAAGATCAAGATCGCTCCATACGCTTTTGCAGATAGCCTCAATATGGTAAAATTGGCTGTAGGGATAAAGATATTCGGTTGAAACGGCAACCATATCGGTAAACGGGTACTCAGCAGCGCTCAATTGAAAAAAAAGAAGAAAAAGTACTATTGATTTCAGGTGTTTCATGTTCAGACTCCACTTAACCTCAAATGTTGCCTCATCATCTCCAGAATGCATTATTTATTTTCTAATTGTCAATTAAAAATAAATAGAAGCTCCTAGATGAGCGGCTTTCACACAAAAAAAGACGGCGAAATAATTATTTATGGAGTAAGGGCAATAAAAACCCGCGATGAGAACGCTCTAAACTCTTGGTATGCTATAAAACAACAGCCAAAAAAAGCGGCAGTTTTAACGTAACCAGAAACAATATAATATGGCCGAGAGCATTCATTCTTATAGAGGCCTCCAAGATCCGGCACCGACCGGCTCACTTTATGCAAGGCTCTCATATCTGTATTAAGTGGAGACCTGGGGCCAATGAGCTTAGGCCATCCAGTTAAACCGTGGCCGATACTTTCCATGTACGCCGCATTATTTCTCTGTCTGTCGGCTGGTACTTGTAAAAATTGATCTCGAACTCGATGATATAGGAAATTTGTTTCTAAAGCATAGGTCGCGTAAATTTGTTTTGAACTTTGTTTGTATACTTTCCGTAGACGGTAAATTTCTACATCGCTGCCAATAACTAAATTTCCTTGAGAAAGCCGCATAAGATAATCAACCGTTTTTTGAATCTGCACTGGCTCTTGAGAAAAGAAATTTTCCCAGGGAACGATAATTGAAGATTTATCGTCCATGCAACGTATATCGTTGTATGACGTTAAAACAATTATAATTAAAAAAATAAGGCCACTATTCATAAATTATTTCAAATTACTCAAAGTTACCATTGCTCCACCAATAGCACCGACTATTAAACTGCAAAAAGCTGTCGTATTGGGTACTGTGGCGCAGTGCTTTACCTTCCAATCAAATAATTTTTTTTCGTCATCATTAGTTTGCTCGACCGAACATTCGTAGATGTCATCTATTAGATATCCATTGAATCGCACATCAAAAAACCAACCGTTTTTTATAAATCGAATGTTAGCGATAGTTCCATTTTTTTCTAAGTTACATGCTTCTAGTACCCTATCGCACTCTCGTTGATTAGATTTTGATTGCCCGAGAGCATGCGTTATTTCATAGTAACTTTTGAACTCTTTGTTTATTTCTTTTTCAAATTTTTTTGGAGTATAGGTGCGTAGGATTTTTAATTTTTTATCGAAATCATCAGCCCAAGTCACGCTTTTAGGTTTTTTTTCCATGGGAAAAATTGCATGTGTAGTTGATACTATCAATAATATAAGAATTATGGTGCAGCTTTTCATCTTAGTCCTCGAGCTCTTGATTTTTTTTGCGTTTCTTTTCATCAGGCTCAGCCAGTTCTTCATCTTGGCAACGCTTCAAACAAACTTTATGCACAATAGTGCCGTCTTTTTTTATGTTGAACATAATTTTTTTGCCTG
The DNA here is from genome assembly GCA_016191325.1 of Candidatus Dependentiae bacterium. Lineage (NCBI taxonomy): Bacteria > Candidatus Babelota bacterium. The sequence continues at coordinate 562,633 of JACPOV010000008.1, forward strand.
ATGCTTCCATATCGCAAACCTTATGCGTAGGATCAAATCCAAAGAGCTTGAGCAACTCTCCCGTCTCTCTCTTTTTTTTAAAGAGCACCCCAGTCGAGAGGTTCAATACTGTAGAAAATTGTTCATCGGGTGTTGATAAACGAAATTCTTCTGCCTGCGTCCGCAAATAACGCGGGTTACTCCTTACTTCTGCTACTTTGGCCCATGAAACGCGCTTTTTTTGCTTTGCTTGCTCCATTCCTGAGAGCTGAAACGAAATTACTACCCACCCCAATAATGCATGCATTAGATTCATTGCGTGATCCCTAAAATAGTTCGTCCATAAGAATGAATAGTATAACGCAAGAAATAAAAAAGGTGGCGTTAAAGCCACCTTTTAAAATAAAGACTTATTTTTTGCCAATCAAACTAACGAATCATATTTTAGCTGAACCAGAAGAGAAATATGAGTACAATCCAAATAAAGCAGAAATGATAATTGCTGTTTTAAAAATTCTAGAATAGCAAAACTCTGGGGATGTACCATCTATTAAAAAATCACCTGTTATATTTTTTGTGTTTTTATCTACAGAAATCCCAAATGTATAGGTTCGCAAATAATCACGAATCCAACCGCGCTTATGCTCAATTAAAATTTTAACAGTATTTATTACCCCATTGTCTCCGAATGAATCTTCGGTTATTTCGCTGGAGATAACCTTGCATTGCTCATTATAATTCGTTGCAAATGCTTCACCATCTTTTAGGTTTGCTAACTCATTAAACCGATTTGCACGCCTTGTTAATTCATTCACATCTACCGCGCTTGATATACCGGTGAATAAACACAGATTAAAAGCAAGCAAACTATTAATAAATTTCGCCATAATAAACCTCCATTTCTATAGCTAATTCAATATCTATTTATAATTATATACAAATTGAATTTAATTACAACCTAGGGGTTATTTATAGCTACCTATAAAATTTGGATCCCTTGCAGATCCAGAAAAAATCTATATAATCAAAACTATAAATATGCATAATTGAAAATAATAAAAACAGGGAAATCTTATGAAACATGTAGCAATTATAGCCACGTTGGCTTTGATCTTTAGTGCTTTTAACCCAATAACTGCACAGCCTTTAAAAGATACTTTTATACAAACAACTTACAATCTAAGCAATAACCCAGCAGCAACAGGTTTTGTTTCTCTCGTATCGTTAGCAGCTTTCTTTTATAGCTCCAAAAAAGCTAACGATGCTAGCTGGCTATATGGTCATTGCAATACTCTTCTTACCGGGACAGATCAGCAAATTAAAGATGGAGTTCGACAGATTTTCGCAATGGCTCCAAATCACCCACTAGCTGATGGAGAAGACACCGTCAGTTCGTATATTGAAAATACACAAAAAGCGCGAACAATGCACAGGAATTCGATTATAGCTTGGTCTCTGGCTGGTGGCGCTAGCCTTGGCCTTTCATTTGCTGCTGGCCATCTAGCATTACGATCATTATTTAATAAATAGAGGATTTTATGAAATACAGAATAAATAAATTTTTAGTACTTTTACTTTTTATGGCGTCTACTTCAATGATGGCAAACGAACCAGGAAAGTTTAGATATATTCAGAATTTTTTAAATAATAAGTCAGGTATGAATGCTACTGCTTCTCTGGTTTCAGGGCTTGGCAGTCTTTGTTGCTTTAAAATTGCACATAACGCATATATAAAATATAAAGAAAATGAATTTCTTTTGAACTCTGACACAGAACAAGGCACAAAAGACAGTGTTAGACGTATATTAACACAAATAAATATGGAGCCTGCTGACGTAGACGATGATGTAAGTACATATGTTCCTGATCTTCGTGCCGGAATGATAAAAAATAGAAACAAAGTGATTGCTTGGTCTCTCGTTGGTGCCACTAGCTTTACTATTTCAGCTCTCACAGGTTATTTGACGTTCAAATCATTATTTAATAAATAGGGATTTTATGAGATACAGAATCCTTCATGCAGTTTTATTTCTTGTCGCAGCGAGCTCAATGGTTACCAATGCCCACGGTCAGGATTTTTTAAACTTTAAAAATAAACTAGATACAATCGCTGATCCCTCTTATGCCGGCTTTGCAAGTTATTTTTTCCCAATCTTCACCGCTGGTACTTTTTATAGCTTCTACAAAGCTCTTACTGCTTAAGGACTATATAAAAATTATAAGAACAGTCCAGTGAATTCGCTTCCAAACGATCAAGCAAGAAATCGCGTTAGGCGAATAGCAACAAACCTCAATTATGTCGCAGCAGACATCGATCATCATGTGTCTACTCTTATACCGGAGACTAAAGACAGAATAAAATCTAACAGAAATTTGATGGTAGCTTGGTCGTTAGCTGGTGCGGGAAGTTTAACGCTTTCGGCAATTACTGGCTATTTGACGCTCAAATCACTTTTTAATAAATAGAAGATTTTATGAAATACAGAATGCTTTATGCAATTTTATTTTCTTTTCTTGCCTCCAATTTAACAATTAGTCAGCCACTCAGAGGCAGCTTGATACAAAATCTCCAAACTTTAAGCAATAATCCATCAGTAACCGGTTTCATTGCTCTCGCTTCATTTGGTGCTTCACAGTATTGTTTCCATCAAGGGAAGATGCACTCTTTGGAATTTGCGAGACTTTCACTTCTGCTTAATCATGGGATCGAGCCCAAAAAAATTGTTTACGTTTCAGATGCACCAGGTGGCCAAGTACTTACTGGACCGGTGACTGACTCAGGAGGCGCCGTGGGCTCATCAACCCCAAAGCTTAAAAAACATAGTAATTTACAGATGGCATGGTGTCTAGCTGGTATCACAAATTTTACTATTTCAGGTATTGCTGGGTACTTAACACTCAGATCGTTATTTAATAAATAAAATATCTTAGAAAAAATGAGAAAAGCGGCTTTTTTAGGGCCGCTTTTAAAATTACTGATTTGAAAATTGGCCCGCTGCCACGGCATGACTTTGTCACCCAGTGGGGCTTTTAAATGGGGCCCCCATAGCCACGACGAAGTTCGTGCAAATGGGGTAACCTAAAATGGCAAATCGTCTTGGAATGGCGGTTCATCTTTGAACTCTAGTTCGCCACTCTTTGCTGCCGGCTTCTTTTTTGCTGCAGCTGGCATTTCGTCATAATCAACATCGATTTCAGCTGTCGCTGCCGCTTGCACGCTATCGTTGCCGCGTGATGCTGGGCGCATTGATCGCTCACCAGTTTCAGCATCAGCGCCGCCGCCGTTGCCCAGGAATACAACGCGATCTGCAACGATCGAATATTTATTGCGCTTCTGGCCTTCTGGAGATTCCCACGTATCAAACTTTAAACGTCCTTCAACAAGCACTGCGCGGCCTTTTGCCAAGAATTGACGGCAGCTTTCTGCTTGCGCACCAAAAACATCAGCATCAATGAAGCACACTTCTTGCACCATCTGCCCAGATTGTTTGTTGCGATACTGGCGATTTGAAGCTAAGCCTAATTGGCACACCGCTTGCCCGGATGCTAATTGTTTAAATTCAGGATCACGAGTCAAATTACCCATAATAATAATACGATTATATCCAGCCACGAGATGTCCTTTCCGAAACGACAGCAAAAATCATTTATAATTAAATTTGATAATACCAGAAAAAAAAAATTACTTAAGATAACGGATTGTTATATACATTGCTTTTTTAATTGATCTCGTTTTTTTTGCAGATCTTCTTTACTAGGATTTGCAAAAAGGCGCTCACCCTCAATTAAATCTTGCAGCTCCTGCATAAAGGTTTGATTTAATCGCGCACACGCAAGAATGGTATCGTTATTTTGTTTAATTAATTCTCCGTAAAGCTGCCCGATCTCATCCTTAAGAGCGCCAACGCGTTCTTTCTTTGGTGCAGGTGCATTGCTCACCAAAAGGCCTACCGCAAAAACAGGAATAATTAATCGACGCATGCTGATCTCCTTAACTTCATGGCTTGAACTGCGTAGGAAAAAAGAGCTACCAGAGAAAAAAATGCAGTAATGAGCACAAGCAGATAAGTGCCCTGAAAGAAACTATTTTTTACTAATGCACTCATGAGAACCACCATAAGAATCGTTTGCATTCCCATAGCAAGTTTTCCCCACACATCCGCTTTAATCGTCGCACCCTTTGTGAAAAACAAGTAAGATGCGCCGCCGATAAGCGTACATTCTTTTATAAAATATAGCATAAAAAACCAAACCGGGAGTTGCTGCGTAGAAAAAGTAAAAAAAATAACGAGCGCTCCGATCAAAAGTTTATCTGCAAGTGGATCAAGCAACGCTCCAATTATTGTTTGTTGTTTGAGGTATCGGGCAAGCATCCCATCAAGCACATCACTGAGCGCGGCGCATATAAAAAAAATAAACGCACGCAGATACAAGTGATCATGCAATGCATACATAATAAACGGAATGAGTGCAATGCGAAAAAGCGTAATCATTGTTGGCAATGTACACCATGCGTACAAATTGAGCTGTTTATCACCCATTAATTTCATATCGCAATTCCTTGAGGCATTCGGGAAATGGTGCCACTTCCAATGCATACAGCTTCATCATAAAATACGGCAAATTGGCCTGGAGCAATTCCCTGATCGCGCCCTTCAAGCTGCACGAATGCGCCCTTCTTTTCGCGATTATAGTCGACGCGTGCTTTATAAAGTTGAGCGCCGTGCCGCATTTTTACTAAAAATTCTTTCTGTTCAGGATCTCTTCCAGAAATCCAATGGCAATCGCCAACATAAAATGAATTTCGTTCTTTTTCAGCGCTGTGATAATTTTTAGAAATAAAGACGATATTTTTTTCAGGATCTTTATCGGCAACATACCAAGGACCGCCAGCGAGCCCCAATCCCTGCCGCTGCCCAATAGTATAAAACCAAAATCCTTTATGAACGCCCACCGGTTTTCCGGTTTCAAGCTCAACCAATGCTCCATCTTTTTCACCCAGATGATGGCGCAGAAATGCGGCAAAATCCAGCGTTCCTAAAAAGCAAATCCCTTGGCTATCTTTGCGCGTTTTGTTGGGCAAATCGAATTTTTCAGCGAGCGCACGCACTTCATTTTTTTGCAAGTGCCCGATAGGAAAAAGTGCACGGCTTAATTGTTCTTGGCTTAAATGCGAGAGAAAGTAGCTTTGATCTTTAATAGGATCAGGTGCACGGCTCAGAATGAATACCCCATTTTCTTCGTGTACTTGAGCATAATGCCCTGTGGCCACCTTATCAAATGAATTATCAATTTTTGAAAAAAAAGCACCAAACTTTATTCGTTGATTGCATAAAATATCGGGATTTGGGGTATTTCCCATTTTCACCTGGGAGATCGTATAAGAAACCACTTGATCCCAGTACTCTTTTTGCAAAGAAATAACTTCAAGCGGCACGTTAAGCTGCGCACAAACTGCCTGAACGTACGATAAATCTTCTTCCCATGGGCAGTTTCCCAAGAAAGAAAGCTCATCCTCAAGCCAGATTTTTAAATAAAAAGCGGTCACCGCATGCCCCTGATCACGCAACAATTTGAGCGCAACCGAGCTATCAACCCCGCCAGATACTAGAACCGCAATATTCATCCAAAAAGCCCTTAATCAACCCCACACACGGCCTTTAGGCCGTGGTTTGCGGGGACCCCGGAAAAACATTTTCCACGCTCATCTACGGCCTCACACCCGAAGTTTTCTGGGGAAAAATAAATCAATTACTATCTTAGAATAGCGCAAAAACTAAAAAAAATCAGGCGGATTACAAATTCCGCCCCTGCCCTTAGCGGGCCAATGTATTGATTTATCCTAGCCGATTTTACTAGATTTCCAGTGATTATAAGAGTAAAAATTCTCATTTTTATAAACGGAGGAATGTATGAAAAAATTATGTGCAATTGCACCGTTGCTTCTTTTGATGGCTGGCTTGAACAGCATGGCCCCAGACCAACAAAAAGCCCATGGTGCAGTAATTCTTGAAGCTCAGCGAATTCTTTGCGCAACGTATGCAGATGATGCATTGAATGTCAGTACCTCGCAACCAGCGGCGGAAATAAATAAAAAATATGCCGAACTCATTGCGCTGTTCGATAATTATGTCACCAAATATGCTCGCGATCGTGAATTAAGCATGATTGTTAAAGAAGCTGCCTCGGTGCTTGAAAGCGCAAAGCAGTCGCTCGCTATCAAGGGCGCAAAACCGTTCGTTCCATTCTCGGCCGAAAAACTTGCTGCTAATCAGGATACTCAAAAAATTTTTAATGCAGAAAATTTTAAAAAACTAGGCTTTCGCCAAGCATGCATTGATAAATTATTTCCCGCAAAAAAGCCAGTCAACCCTTCAACGCTTCTTTACGAAAAAATAGTGAGCGCTGCACCTTACGAAATCTACCAACAGTTTAATAACCTGAGCATCCCAGCATTTGCTGTAGACTCTTTTAGCAGATCTGGCATCCAGAAAGAAGATTTTGATAAATGGGCGAACTACGCGCAAGCGGCTAATGGATACGTTACATCGCAAATAAATAAGGGAGCAGCGGCAAAGGGCTATGCTCTTCAAGTTACATCGCTGAATGACATTCTTTCGTTAGTGAAAAACACCGCTCAAAAATTGAAAGACAAACAAATCGGCGCAGCGCGCAAACAAGAAACCGAAAATGAGTTACGAAAAAAACTTCAAGAAGCTTCGCTGATTGAAAAAACAACGTTTGATTCTATCGCACGGCAAAATCCAGCACCAGCCGATTGGATCGCCAAAGCTGACAGTTCAAAACTTATGATCCAAACAGATACAAAGGGAAGCATTTCATACGGTTCATTCTTTTCACAATGGGATAAGCTGCAACAAGGAACAAAAGGCCGCGTATTCACTGATAGCGATTTTATGAACTTCTTAAAGGAAAATGGCATCACGAGCAAATATAAGTTTGCGGACGTAGCCGATACGCTCGATCAAGTTGTTTATCGTTTGCAAAAAGATAATGAAAAATTGAGCAAAGAGATCGAAACCAGCTGGTTTGGCAACGACGGCAGAAAAAAGAAAATTGAAAGTAATTTAAACTTTATCAACACAGCTCAAGCAATTATAAAACGAATTCGCGGCATCTATCCAAGCGCTTCATCACTTCAAATGGCGCAAATATCTACCACAAAAGACAAAGTGGGCACGATTCTTTATGCACAAGCAAGCATTTATCAAATTGCGCTCAATAAATTGATGAAAGAAGTTCAAGCCTTATAAAAAATAAAGGGGCCGGTTTATCGCCGGCCCCTTTTAATTCCTTAATAAGCAAGTTTTTTATGCTTCCATATTCTTTTTAAAAACAGCAATTGCTAAAGAAATCGTTTGAGCATCATTCTTCTTTTTTAATTCTGGACTATTAGGGCACGCATTAGTTTTATTTAGGTAACAGCTCATATTCGCATTGTATATTTCCTGAGCCTTTTTATCGAATTTATAAATCTCATTTTCGATTTTTTGTCTACTCGGCATAAAAACAACTTGCTTAGGATTACTAAGAAATACAATCTCCCCGGCCGATTTCCAATAAGTAGCGACACGCGAGAAACTGCCATAAAACGCATCAACATCCGATTTTTCAATTGAATCAGCAATAGCTAATTTATCTCTTTTCCACGGATCGATTTCATTCCTGTTCAAATAGCTCATAGAAAAAAGCGGCACTTGAATGAACATTAATCCAATAAATAAAATTTTTGATATCTGCATAATCGACACTTTCAATTTTATTTTACTGACTACTTTTTGCACGATTCTTGATGAAGCTCATTTGCCAACTGAGTAGAATAGCTTTCAGTTGTATTTCTTATCTTCTGGGCATCGCGAATAATCTTTGGATATTTTAACCAGTAAGCACCATAACCCATAGCGCACGTCAATCCAATCGCGCCAAGTGGATTTAGATAACCAGCAGTAATTCCCGATACAAGAAAATCACCAAAAACTGGAGTTTTGTATATTCCTGTCAACATATCCCATAATGGTTCCGGAAATCTTGAGTCATAGATCCCGTCGCATGTCATGCCAATGGCCGCACCAACACCAAATAGTGATGCAACAGTCACTAAAGAATATGCGCCAATTCTTCTTAATCTGCCCGGTGCATTTTCGGTTTTGCAAGTTTCGTATATCGTTCGGGCCTTATCAGTGTATTCTTGCGCTTGCTCATATACCTTTGTTTTTCTTGGATTTGTTTCAAAATAAGCTTTCATAAGAATTGTTGGCTTTTCAGTTGCCAAACTTACCTGAAGATTAGTGTTTTTTATGGCACCATCCATGGCGTTCTTAAAATTCTGAAACCGTAGATTGAACTTCGGTACATCAGTCTCATCAATAGAAGTTTTAAGCAAATTATTCTGCTCTAACGACCAGTGTTTTGCTGGTTCACTATTCATTGCATTCAGCTGTGCAACAGTAAAAATCGCAGTGAATATAACGCTATTTATTTTTCTAATCATTTTGAACTCCATCTTATAAAAAACCACAATTTCTTCCATACTTACTTATACTAACAAAATAACGTATTTATTCAAGCTGAATTTAAAATGATTTTTTATAGTAGAATAATTAAAAAGCCAAAAAATGTAATAATGAATTCATAAATTAATTTAACCTGCGATACAAACCTGGCTCGTTTTATATCGCACATACACAATCGCCCAGCAATTGACAACTTGTAATTATCTGGCATTCTTATCGTATATACTTTTATTGAATGCGAGGACCCTATGAAGTTTTTATCAGTTTTATTTATGATACTTTCCCTGACCGGTTTTTCTTTGAATGCGATGGAAGGAGCAAAACCAGCTTATTTGTATAAGGAACATTTCCAAGCACAAATTCAAACCACTCGAACGGCATTTAAAGCAGCAATCGAAAATGCAAAAAAAGAAAATCAAATTATTTCAGAGGATGCTCTGCTCGCTGTACCAGAATTGCAACAAGATACCATTCAAGCACAGCTCTCCGCGCTAAAAGATAACGCAAAAAATAATATTATTGTATCGCACGCTGGACAAAAAAACGCAATAGCAGAAGCACTTTATAAAGAACTTTCAAAAAAAGATTCAATTGCATCGGTTACCAATGCGCCAAAAGATTCGATAGATATTTTAATCGCCCCGCATTCGCTTTATAGCGAAATGCAATCTATATTCAATGCATCAGAAAAATTACTTGCCACCAATGGCTCTAGCATTGAACAGCATCCCCTCTTTAACTATTTTGCCGCATTAAAAAAAGATGGTGTTTTTGTAATCAGTCTTTTAAGTGGGCCAACGATCCAAAACTTCACCGATTTATTATTGGGTAAGCACGATCTTGAATTGAGCAAAGCACATGCAATTTCCGAGCCGAACGTTAAAATTTTTAATAACGTAGAAACCTTCTTCCGCTGCTTAGATATCTTTAAAAGATATTATGAAGAAAAAACAAGTAATACGATTAATTGCGATTTATCATTCTCATCAGTACGCACGCCTCTTAAAACATTTTGTGAAGCGCTTGTAAAACAATATCCAGAACTCAAGAATATGAATGCTGAACAACTTGAACCATTTATACGATTACTCGCTGTATTTAACATTAATCAGGTAATAACCGATTTAAATATCACTTTAAAATTATCTCTCAAACCAAAATCAACCGAATCTAAAGTTTCATTTAAGCCGATTGGCTTGAATCTTGAAAGTTCTGAACAATCAAACTCAAACGACATTTCATTTGCGCAACAAAATCTTGATAAACAAATTCAAAATTTAGATGGCAGTGAATTATCCATGCCATACATCAAAGATGCAGATGGTGCGCAGCAATTTAAAGCAATGAAATCAATCCTAGGTAGAAAAAAAATTAATTATGTCGATATTGGTGGCGGACGAGGCGAAACGAATGCAGTGGTAAAAGCTCTCCAAGATTCAGGATCTGAAGTTAATGTACTCAGTATTGAACCGTATGTGCCATTTGCTGAGCTTTATAAAAATGCATATAAAGCAATCGATGTGAAGAATGTTCATGTTATACAAAAAACAGCTCAGGATGTGACGGTCAAAGATATCACCGATTATTTCAACAATGAGAAAGCAGATGTTGTTTATGCTTCCCACTCTTTCTATTTCATACTCCAAGAGCTTCATAAAGCTGCCCAGGAATCAATCTATGGATCAGCAAAGCCGCTCAACCAACATCCGCTCTGGAAATATTTTGACATGTTGAATGATAAGGGCGTATTGGTAGTTACCTTGCAAAGTGGCGCGGGTGCACGCTTATTTAGAAATGCGCTCATGGGAAATCATGGATTGTCATCCAACTCAGCTAATGATGAAATTGTTTCACTTTTAAGCAGCTTTGGCAACTTGGCAACCTTCTTAAGGCATTTCGAATTTTTTGCAAAACAATATGAAAAAGAAACAGGTAAAAAAATTACTATAAAAATGCACCATGCCGTTGCCAATGTGCCGCTTGGTGATTTTTTAATTGATAAAGATTCCAAAACGAATGCGTATACGCTCAAAGATTCTTCGAATAAACTCGCTTCCAAGATGCTCGATTTTTATGGCAACTGGAAAGAATTGCAAACTACTGCATCTTCAACCATTGAAAATAATAATGATGCGCAATTAGCAAAACAAGAAAATGCCAGAAAAATGCAAGAAACGTTCCTGCACATTTTGCGCATTTTTGCCTTAAACCAACAAAATATGCAACATCCAAATATCACGCTCGAAATAACTGTAGAGTAATTTGTTAGACCAATTTTTAATCTCGCTGGCTATTCTATAAAAAATGGCCCCGAAGGAATCGCTATTATTGCAACTTCAGACCGAGATTTGCTATTATAAATTATAGCAAAAGAGCGGTCCAACCGGCTCTTTACAAAACACATTAGCAATATAAAAAAAGGACAAATAAAATGAAATTAATTAAAGTAGCGGCAATTGCCCTCATTTTTATCGGATCTCAAGCAACGTTTACTATGGACTCTGACTTTGAGTTTAGAAAACAATCATATGAAAAATCGCTCAAGTTAAACGATGCGGTAAAAAAAGGTGATTTTAACGAGGTAAAAATATTCGTTAAAGATAATTACGGTGATTCGTATATTAAATACCTATTCCTCCCAACGATCGTATATGAAGCAGAAAAAAGTGGAAATAAAGAAATTGCACCATTTTTAAAAGATTGGGCAGCTGGCAAACTTGAAATTGAAAATATTAAGATCGATCAACCAGGAAAACAAGCTCAACCTGGTGAACAGCAACCATATCCTGGTGGCTGGTTCTAATACAGATATAAAGCTGCGCATTCCGCAAATCATTTAAGGATCGATCCGCTTGGATTGATCCTTTTTTTTATAAATGACAAATTCATTCCTCCAGCTTATACTAAAAATAAAAAATCATTATTTCAGGTAAGCACTATGAATCTGTTAGTCCATCTCGAGCAAGCATTTCACGATTTCTTAATTAAAACATTTGGTATCGATAAGAATTTAATTAAAGATCACACGCTTTCGCTTAATGTTGATGAACAAAAGCAAACGTTTGGTGATCTATCAAGCAATAGCGCAATGATCCTTGCAAAACCTCTTGCAATGCAGCCCCGAATTATTGCCCAACAAATTCAGGAAAAATTCACACACCCGATTGTTGAAAAAATAGAGATTGCTGGACCCGGATTCTTAAACTTTTTCCTGACTCAGGATGCGTTCATTACTCTTGCCGAAACACTCTATGAGCAAGAAGATCAATTTTTTAAGCTGGAGCAATCGGCACCCCGCCATAATTTTAATATCGAATTTGTAAGCGCAAACCCTACGGGGCCTCTCCATTTGGGACACGGCCGCGGCGGCATTATCGGCGACGTATTAGGAAACATTTTGCGTTTCCTGGGGCACAAAGTTACAAAAGAATTTTATATCAATGATGCTGGCAATCAGATTCAAAAACTCGGTGCCTCATTTAAAGCGCGTTGTTTGCAAGCACTGGGAAAAGATGCGCAATTGCCTGAAGAGGGCTACCAAGGTGAATATTTAGTTGAACTTGCGCGCACTTGTGTGGATAAATACGGCGTTTCCCTTCTTGGGGAAGATGATCTTTTTTTTGCGCAGTACGCAAAAACGGCGCTTTTAGAAGCAATTAAAAAGACGCTTGCGCAATACGGTATTACGTTTGATGTTTGGTTTTCAGAAAAAACGTTACATGAAAGCGGAGCGATCGATAAAAGCCTCGCAAAATTAGCCAAGAATAATGCGACGTACGAAAAAGATGGTGCGTTATGGTTCCGCTCAACTGAATATGGAGACGATAAAGATCGCGTTGTGCGTAAAACCTCTGGCGAATTAACTTATGCAGCGGCAGATATCGCCTACCTAGAAAACAAAATTGAACGCGGCGCCGACAAATTAGTAATAGTGCTGGGCCAAGATCATCATAGTTACAAGCAGCGCCTTGCGGGAATCTTACAAGCACTTGGCTATAATAAAGATGTGCTTGATGTGATTTTATATCAGCTGGTTACCCTTAAAGAAGGCGGCGAAGCGCTCAGAATGTCTAAACGAGCTGGCCGCATTGTGAATTTGCGCGATGTTATTGAAGCGGTAGGAAAAGATGTCGCCCGCTTTTTTTATTTGAATCGCAAAGCTGATGCGCATCTTGATTTTGATATTGAGCTTGCACTGAAAAAAACTGAAGAAAATCCGGTTTTCTATATTCAATATGCGTACGTTCGCACCGGTAGCATCCTGGAAAAAAGTAAACATGAAGAAGGATTGGCGGAAACTGGTGTTCACGATGCGAAAAACCTCGGCAAAGCTGAGCAGCTTTTGATAAAAAAAATGGTTTCGCTCAAAACATTGCTTGAAACGATCTCGCATACTAATCAAACCCACGCACTTACCTATTACATTCTTGAATTAGCACAACTTTTCCATAGCTATTACGCAAAAAACCGCGTGATTGATGCCGATCATATCGAACAAAGCCGCGGCAGGCTTTTACTTATCAAATTGTTAAGAAATACTTTTAACACCAGCATGAAGCTTATTGGTATTAGTTGCCCTGAAAAGATGTAGCGCATCTGCACTATTAGGAGTTGAAAGAACTATTATGGCAATGTGGAAATTAGTATTCTCGATTGTGGCTTTGCTTTTCATTTTTCCCGCTATTAATAGCATGGAGTATCATCCAAAAAAGAAAACGCCCAATTCCTTAAATTACTCGATAATCTTAGAGAAAATTAATAACACTTCGAATAATCCATATCTATTTCTTGAGTCAGAAGAAGGAATACTAACAGGTGATGAAAGCAAAGAAACAATACTCAGTAAAATTGATAAAAAAGAAATAAAAGCACTATGGCTCACGCCTAAAAAAGAAACAAAATTAGATGAAACTCTTCTATTAAATGAATCCGCTCTTTATACCATAGTGGGAATTGCTCATATACCGCATTATTCTACCGTTATATATAAGCCAGCATCGAAATTAACTTTATTTAATATTAGCAAAAATAAACAACTTGATCTTGAGCTCTTTGTAAAGCTACAGCTTTTATCAAATTCTAATGAGTATTATTTTAATAAACTTTCGTATGAAATAATATTTAATACAGCACTAAAACAGCACCATCTAGATCCTAAAGCACTTTCTACTATTCATGCATTACAATGCTGCGCACGGTATCAGATTCTCAATAAAAATAGCATTAATCAATCGGAGCATCCGGCAGCTTCAATGCTTTCTTCAATCACTATCGCAGACCCAATTGAAAACTCCAAAGTTGATTTGGACGCAACCATAACTGAATAAGCAATTTGCCCAATTATGGCCTTTCTGGCAAACTAATAGTAAAAGTACCTATTTTTTGATACAGGAGCCCTCATATGGCAAAAGTCAGCTTAGAACTTATCCAAGAATTACGAAACCGCACCGGCGTTGGTATGCTTGATTGCAGAAAAGCGCTCGAAGAAACAGAAGGCAACGTTGAGAAAGCGGTTGAGCTTTTGCGTAAAAAAGGGGCAGCCGTTGCTGCAAAACGTGGCGCAAACGTTACTGATCAAGGGCTTGTTCATGCCTATATTCACCCAGGCGCGCGCGTTGGTGTCTTGATCGAAATCAACTGCGAAACCGATTTTGTAGCCGCTACAGAAGATGTTAAACGATTTGCAAACGATGTTTGCATGCATATCGCTGCGATGAAACCACTTTACCTTTCTCCAGAACAAGTTGATCCAAAGTTCCTAGAACGAGAAATTGATATAGTTAAAGCACAACTTGCAAGTTCCGGAAAACCTGAAAAGATAATCAATCAGATCGTTGAAGGCAAAATACAAAAAGTGTACAGCGAAGTATGCTTGCTTAATCAACCGTTCATCAAGAACGATCAACTAACCGTTGATGAATTGTTGAAAGAACTTATTGGCAAGATCGGTGAAAATATCAAAATCAAGCAGTTTGCACGTTACGAAATTGGCGTAAACTAAAAAATACTGAGATCAAGCAAACCGCTCTCACGAGCAAACTAAGATTGATGTATGCATAGCAAAACTACGATTCTATTGAAATTGACGGGCGAAATACTTGTTTCGCCCCTTACTCAAGCGCTTGATAGCCAACGTGTACGCGTTATCGCTCAGCAAATTAAACAGCTGCAGGCAACGCATCGCTTTGGCATTGTTATTGGCGGCGGAAACTTTTTCCGTGGCAGTAAGCATGGAACCGCTTTGGGGCTAACACCCTCTGTCGGCCACCAAATTGGCATGCTTGCAACGATGATGAACGGCCTTATAGTCAAAGACCTGCTTGAGCAAGAAGGATTACCTTGCACCGTTTTTTGCGCTGTTCCGTCGCCTGAAGTTGGTTCGCCAATTTCGGCGCAAACAATTCAAAACGCGCGAGCAAATAATTCGCTCATGATTTTTACTGGTGGTACCGGAAATCCGTTTTTCACTACCGATACCACCGCAATCTTGCGTGGGTTACAAATCAATGCGCACGAAGTTTGGAAATGCACCGGCGTCGATGGCGTTTACACCGCAGATCCAAAAACCGCACCGCATGCACAACTTGTTGCTTCGCTTTCTTATAACGATGCTTTAATGCAAAAACTTGGCATTATGGATGCGACGGCGATTGCGTTAGCGCGCGAGTATCGATTGCCGATTCGCGTGTTTAACATTTTTAGCGATAATGCACTCGTGCGCGCAGCAAACGATAGCACGTTTGGCAGTACCATAAGTTAATTACCGAAAAATTTGTTTGAAAGGGATACTATGACAACAACATTAAAACTCACAGACCAAAATTCAAAAGAGTTTGAAAAAGCAATGAATGTCGAAATGGATAAACCTATTAAACATTTCGAACGCGAACTCATTACGATTCGTACCGGCCGCGCTCATCCATCTCTTGTGGAAGATATAAAAGTAGCTGCTTACGGCAATAGCATGATGCGCCTGAAAGAAACCGCATCGATCACAACGCCAGAAGCGCGCTTGATTGTTATTCAACCATGGGATCCTGCAGTTATTGGTGATATAGAACGCGCATTGCGTGAATCTGAACTTGGTATTTCACCACAGAACGATGGCTCAGGAATTTTACGCGTCGTTTTGCCAGAAATTTCTACCGCACGCCGCGAAGAGCTTGTTAAAGTATTAGGTAAGAAATTGGAAGATGCTCGCATCAGCATTCGCAATGTACGTAAAGACTTTCATAATCTCGTGCGCGATAACCAAAAAGCAAAAACTATTTCTGAAGATCATGCACGCCGATTGAGCGATCTGCTACAAAAAATCACTGATGATTTTATTAAAAAAGCAGAAGCATTGGCAGAGAAAAAAGAAAAAGAAATTACGACAGTTTAGTTTGACGTTTTAATGCACCTGAACTACACTCTATGGTGTAGTTTTTGGGCCGCTAGCTCAATTGGTAGAGCGACAGACTCTTAATCTGCAGGTTATTGGTTCGATTCCAATGCGGCCCACCAGTCTTCGTTTATCCGGGCCTTCAGGCTCGGCAAACTACGCCTGGCGCTGCCAGTCTTTTTTCACGGATTGAAATATATTAACAATCGACAGTTGAGCGGCAGCATTAATCCCATCATGGTGAGTGTTTTACGAAATAAAACGTATCGAACCATTGAAATTATAAGCAAGAGTGGCGGAATTGGCAGACGCACTGGACTTAGGATCCAGCTCCCGAAAGGGAATAGGGGTTCGACTCCCCTCTCTTGCACCACGCTTCGTCTTATTAGACTTCGCCTGGCGCAGCCAGTTCATTACGAAGCGTGCCCGGCATAGCTTGCCAAGCCGGACGTGGCCGTCGAAGCCTTGGCGAAGACGGAAGGCGTGGATACGCGACGCCTGGGCTATGAAGTCTGAAACAGTCCGCAGATAATTTCGCAAGGGTTCACTTATGAAAAATATATCTGTTATCAATATCTCAAAAAAGTTATCTGCTTTTTCTGATCTTTGGTCTCCCAAAATTATCACTGAGTTAAACGATTCCTATGTTAAGCTTGCAAAGCTCAAAGGCGAGTATGTTTGGCACAAGCATGACAACGAAGATGAGATGTTCTTAATCATTGACGGTCAATTATCAATTGAATTAAGAGATCAAATATTAAATCTTAAAGCTGGTGAGCTTGTCGTAATCCCTAAAGGCGTTGAGCACAGGCCGGTCGCCCACGCGGAAGTTTCTGTAATTCTTATTGAGCCCAAAACTACTTTAAGTACTGGCGACGCGAAAAATACAGAACAAAAAAAATCAACACACGGTGAGTGGATTTAAATTTCTACCTTCTTGAAACCTTTTGCAAAGAGTATTGAACTGCGCTAAGTTCTAGCCATAGGATTTAGATTCTGGCAGATGGCAAAAGGAGATGAATATGGTAATGACAGCGAGCACGCAAACGTGTGCATTTCAAGAAATTAGTCCACGACTCTTTAGAGCAACCGTCACCGTTCCTGCGGAGCATGTTAACACGCTCTACCATGAAACAGCTCTGGATCAAAAAGAAAACACAAGCACGCACGGTTTTATCAAAGGCGAAACACCCCTCTCCTACATCAAAGAACATTATAAAAGTAATCTGACGGAACATTTAAAAGAATTTCTTTTTAAATATTGTGTGCTGAGCCAACTCTATGAACAACTCCACGAATCCCATACCGCAATTGCCGGTGAACCACGATTGCAAGAAATCATTATTATTCCCGGTAAAGACGCTCAATTTGTTTTTGAACTTTCAGTGGGCACACCGATCGAATTTCGTGATTGGAAAACGCTGCCGTTTAAAGCTCCAAAAAGAAAAAACTACAAAGATATCGATCGCCAGGTTGAACTTTTTATAAAAGAAGAGGAACAGGCGTTCACCAACAACGCAACTGACTCAATCCAAATTGGTGATTGGGTATGCTTTGAAATTTATCTTCTTGATAAAATGCATGGCGCCCTTTTAGGCGCACATCGAGAGCATGTTTGGCTAAAAATTGGCAATGAAGAAGCTGACGCACCATTTCAAGAACTTTTTATGGGACATCTAGTTGGTGACGAGCTGATAACCGCAAGCAGTTGCCTGCAAGAATATTTTAGTACCCAACTAGACACCAAATATGTTTTTAAAATTATTATCATTGATCGAATTCCCGCATCTCATTTTTCGTTCGATTTATTTAAGAATCACTTCAAGCTAAAAAGTACAAAAGAGATGCACCAAAAACTCATTGAGGTTTTTTCGTTTCGTAACGATATTTCGCAGAGGCGCATGATGGCCGAGGAAGCGCTCAAGCTTCTCATCTCAAAACATCATATTGATGTTCCCCATTATCTAGTATTGCGCCAACAAAAATCGGTACTCGAATCGGTGATGCATAACCCCGATTATCATGTGTATAAAACAGAAAATTCGTTTAAGGATATGATCAAACAGTTAGCACTTAAACAAGCACGTGAACTATTGTTTGTAGATCAACTTGCGTTCCATGAAAACATTTCGGTTACGCTTGATGATATTAAGAGTTATTTAAATCTCTTAAAACGTGCCCGTACTAAAGAATTTGTGTACTTCAATCCACCGCCAACCAAAATTCAAGGGCAAGAAATGCCATTGCCTACACAAGTTCTTAAACGATGCTGCTTGCGGGAAAAAACACTCAACCATGTTATTTATCATCTGACGCGAAAGTAATTATCATATGAACGATTCTATGATTCATCCTGTCGTAATATTAGGTTCTGGGCCAGCAGGCCTGACTGCTGGCATTTATACTGCACGTGCCAATTTGCATCCGATTATTATTGAAGGCAAAGCCCCGGGCGGGCAATTAATGGGCACGACAATGGTCGAAAACTGGCCAGGTAATCGCGAAATTCTCGGGCCTACCCTCATGATGAATATGCGAGAACATGCGCGCGATTTAGGATGCACTATTATTAGTGAACCTGCGATTGGCGTTGATTGCATGCGCCACCCGTTCTCAATAGCAACGACAAACGAAACGATCAAAGCACATAGCTTAATTATCGCAACGGGAGCGACTCCAAAACGACTTGGTTGCCCTGGCGAAAACGAGTATTGGGGTAAAGGCGTCACCACCTGCGCCGTTTGCGATGGTGCTTTTTATAAAGATCGGCCCGTTGTCATTGTTGGGGGCGGCGACACCGCCATGGAAGATGCATCGTTCATGACCCGATTCACCGACAAAATCACGATCGTGCATATAAAAGATAAACTCACCGCATCGGCAGCGATGCAGGATCGGGTGCTCGATAACCCTAAAATTACCATTATATATAATAGCACCGTGTCCCAAATTATTGGGGACGGCTCTCATGTTACCCAAGTGGTGATAACAAACCAGGAAACGGGCGAGACCCATGATATTCCCGTTGGTGCGGTATTTGTCGCAGTCGGGCTCACGCCAAACACAGAGCTTTTTAAGGGCCAGCTGGATCTGACAAATTATGGATATATCAAAGTAAAAGGTGTGCAAACCTCAATTCCGGGTATATTTGCCGCGGGAGATGTGGCCGATGCGATCTACCGCCAGGCGATAACCTCGGCAGGAACCGGTTGCATGGCTGCCCTAGACGCTCAGCGGTACCTGGAAGAGATAAAAAGATGAACGTTCGATTCAAAAAACCAAACTTTCCTCACTAAGGCTAAACAAATATAAAGTTGGAATTGAAAAAAATGTGATTTGGCCTTAGAATAGGTAAACAATCACAAGTAATGGCCGCCTTAAAAAGCGCCACTTTTTATATTGCAAGGATATCAGGATGTCAATTACCTACAAACCAAGTCGCCGCAAACGAACAAGAAAACACGGTTTTCTCAAGAGAATGGCAACAAAAGATGGTAGAAAAATCGTCAACCGCCGTCGCGCTCAAGGCAGAAAACGCCTCACGGTCAGCGGCTAAAAAAAATCGCTCAATTGCGCGTTTAATTACGATATTTACTCCGGCTGAGATCAGAAAGCTTTTTGCTCAAGCTCAGCCGGCGTTAAAAGTACCGTTTATTGATATTAGAATCGCTCCCAGTGTTTCCACTGTGGGGCGTATTTTAATTGTTATCCCGCGCAAGGTGGGAACGGCTCCTCAGCGAAATCTTATCAGGCGTCGTCTCAAATCTATTTATTATCGCGAACAACTATTTGCTCTCAAGAAAGATGTGCTGGTTTTTATTAAACCAGGTGCGCACACGCTTTCATTTGACGAAACAAAATCCCTTCTTTTAAAAGGGGTCACCGGCAAATGATTAATCAGCTTCTCATTTCTCTTTTTCAAGCACTCCGCCCATTTTTAGGATTTGCCTCGTGCAAATTTCCAATCTCATGTGGAAATTTTGCAATCATGCAGTTGCAAGATTTACCATTGAGAAAAGCTATTCCTTCGATCGCACGGCAGCTGGTTGCTTGTAATCCATTCTTTAACCCCAAAAAAAGCATAGATGCCTCCCTCGTAAAAAAAATAAAAACTTTCGAGCAAAATAGGTGAACGGGATGCGTATTCTTGCAATCGTTGCCCACGATAAAGCAACTTCACTTACCAAAACAATTTTTAATCATGCTCTCGCATTTTTGCGCGAACAAAAAAATATTGAACTTGATATTTTAGATCTTTATGATCATGCGTCTGAAATTCCGTTTTACGCAAGCGATCGTGCACAGCTTGAAGCGAATGCATTTTATCAAGAGAATAAAGAACGAATCTTAAAAGCTGATCGCTTACTAATTGTTTTCCCAACCTATTGGTATGGCGTTCCTGGAATTTTAAAATGCTGGTTTGATTTAATTAATCAGTTTGCTTGGAAATTTAATGGGCCCTATCGCACAGCAATCCCGCTTCATTTTATCAAAAAAGCGTTGATGATTAATTTAACGATAACGCCTCGCTGGTATAACCTTTTATGGCTCGGCGATCCCGCACGAGATCAAGTAAAAAAAACGTTGCAGTTTCTTGGCATTGAGCCGATTATGTATACGGTCGATCGATCAACAAGATTAAATGAGAAACAATTAAAGAAGCATAAAGCCAATATCGCTCATCTGTGTGGAAATCTTTTCAGCTATTAGAGTTATTTTTTGCCATAAAAATATTCGTAACCTCGACATCCCCAATAAATAACATTGCACGCAGAACTAAATCCCAATATCTTTATTATTCTCTTTTGTTCTTTAATTTTATTTTCTGCGCCTTTAATTTTATTTTTAATAATTTCAACGCATTCTGCTTGTTGCACAAGCAACATCAGTTGACTTTCAAGCTTTCCATTTTGAAGCTCCAATGTTTGCTGCATTTTAATTAATTTATTCGATAGATCCTCTCTTAAAATAATAGTTTTTTTGGATTTCTCCTGTATATATTCTCGAAATTCAAGCTTTTCAGAATCAGAAAACTTTCCTATTGACTTAGGAAGTTTCTGAGTTAAATGTATTCTTACAGCTTGTGCAGAAGAAATGGGAAACCTGCACGTTGGGCAATTTAATTGATTGTTTTTTATTACCCAGTCGTTAAGGCATTCTGCATGAAAAGTATGCGGAATTCCGTTCACCGTGTGCACGGTAAATAATTCAGGCCATTGCGCCTTGCCAAGATCGTCGCGACAAATAGGATCAATATTCGTCTCAACATCTTGAGCGATGGGCAGTGTATATTTCGAGATGGCGATCTCCATGCCCTCTTTCTTTTCCATCGCATGCAGCGAAAAAAAGCTTACAAAGCACAACAAAAATATTTTCTTTAACATGAACGCGCCCTCTATGTTTGATTATTTTCTTGCTAAAAGCTTATCATGCATTGATTCAACGATAACCTTATTGAATATAAATCAGGAGTAATAAAAAGAAATAATTCATCTGTAGGTGTAAAAAATAGTTATCTTTAGTTTATTTGGAAAATATTCTCTTATAGCCCAAAAAGCAAATACCAATACCGCAAGTAATTAATATCGCATTGCGCTGGATTTTAAGCAGTGCATTTTTCTGACTCCATTCTGCTTGCTCTTCATAATATTTTCGATCGAGATTTTTATATGATTTTTTCTCGCTCTCATAGAGTTGTTTATAGTTGTCTTTTTCCTTAATAAGCATTTCGTTCTGATCTTTTAATTCAAAGCGTTTCAGGCGAGCCAGAACAGACATCGACTCCACTTCATTAAATATTTCGGCCGGTTTTATTCTTCCTGATTTTATTTTTTCCCAAAAAAATATTTTAGTTTCGTCGAGGCTCACTGCCGGTTGCCGGCAGGTGGGGCATGTTTTATTTTTTCCAAACCAGGTAGAGATGCAACTTACATGAAATCGATGCCGAGGATCGCAATCTAAAGACATTAGAGGTTCGTCAGTATTTTCATAGCAGCTCACGCATTCTGGCTCCGTTTCAAGCTTCTGAGCCTTCACAACGGGTTTCTTGTTCACATGAATAAATAAAGGCGGCTGAATTTTAGGCTTACCGCCAA
Organism: Candidatus Dependentiae bacterium; assembly: GCA_016191325.1. NCBI lineage: Bacteria > Candidatus Babelota bacterium. The sequence continues at coordinate 584,625 of JACPOV010000008.1, forward strand.
AAATATTCCTTAATGTATCCATTCCAAGAATAGGGGGGGAAATAAATGTTAAAGCACAAGAGAGAAAAAGTTTCTTGGGGCTCATGGTGCATCTCTGCTGTTTAATTGTTATAACTTAGTTCTATGTAATTAGTTTATACAATTTTAAATAGAAATGAGACAAAGAAGCGGCTAAAGTTTTTTAGCCGCTCTCTAAATGAAAAAAACAGTTTTTCTGAACTTACCAGATCTCGCTTACTAATCTGCTAATTAAACTACGTTCACTGTTTTGCAAGAATACGGTGCCGAATAATGATTGCCCTTTGAATTTACTCGTTGCAACCACGATCCCGTTTGAACTGAAATCTAAGTACGGTGAATCGATTTGATAAGGATCACCCGCCAGAATAATTTTACTTCCTTCGCCCACGCGAGAGATTAATGTTTTCACTTCATGTGGCGTTAAGTTTTGAACTTCATCAAGCAAAATATATTGATACGGAATCGAGCGGCCACGCATATACGTGATCGCTTCAAGACTAATTTTTCCATCTTTGATCAATTGATCAAGCGGAGAAATTTTATCCTGCCGATGCTCAAACTTTTTCTTGTGCTTATTTCCCTTATCGCGCTTTCCGGCATATACCGGCATTTCATGCTCATATTCTTGCCCGGTTTGTTGGCGACCGCGATTCACCGTATGCGAAATAAATTCCATGTTATCGTAAATTGGCTGCATCCAACTGTGCAATTTTTCATGAATTGTGCCAGGTAGATAACCAATATCGGGCCCCAACGGGATTACAGGGCGAGAAATCAGCATTTTTTCGTAAATAGGCTGATGAACCACTTGTGAAAGCCCAGCAAGGAGCGCCAAGAATGTTTTTCCGGTTCCAGCTGGCCCGAGCAAACTTACCAACTGAATTCGTTCATCAAAGAGTAAATCGAGCGCCATTAATTGATGAACGTTTCGCGGCTCAAGGGGCCATCCGAGCGTTGGCACGGTAACCGGCTTGAACTGTTTGTTTCCTAAGTATCTAAATATTTTATAGTTAAACGGATTATTATTACTTTCAAGAAGCACGAATTCATTCAAAATTAAATGGTGGTGCTCAGCGATCTCCTGAAGCTCAACTGGCGAATCTTTTTTTAATGAAACAGATGGCACTTTAAACTGAGCCCATCCTTTATAAAATGTTTCGGGAGTAATATACCCCTTGAGATAATCTTGTGCAGAAATTCCAAGAACATCAGCTTTTACGCGTGCATTTAAATCTTTAGAAATAAATTGTACGTCGTACCCTCGCTGCTTAAGTTCAAGAATCGTAAGAAGAATAAGATTATCAACAATATTTAGACTTAATGATGTTGGCAACATCACTTTCTTATCCGGTGCAAACAGAACTTTTAAAATTCCCCCATTATCAAGCTCAACTCCTTCCCGTAATGAACCACGCGCACGTAACCCATCAAGATACCGAATAACTTGCCGAGAATTATGCCCGCGATCTGTACTCTCACCTTTGAACCTATCAAGCTCCTCCAGAACTAAAATAGGAATGCCAACCTGCGCACTTTTGAAATTGAAAATCGACTCAGGATCGTGCAACAACACATTCGTATCAAGGACATAAATACGCTCTGCTGCCATAGGATTCCTTTTTTTTGAAGCTTCATTTACTACCTTCTCGATGTCGATTGAACCGTATCACACTCCAGATATGCGCGCAATTAAATCAATTTTTAGTTCCACAATTTTTTCCTACTGCTTGAATGCGCAGTAGGACGCTTAATTGTGCGATACGAATCGACGATTTTAATGAAGCGGTTTATCAAGTAGTCATCTTACACGCATGAGCGACGCCCGCGATAATTAAACATTAGATCAGCGGCGCATTTAGCAAGCTGCCTAGTTTTCTTTTAAAAAAAAGAGAACGAGATTTTTCTCTGTTCTCTTTGAGAAATAAATCCTACAAATATGCACCTGCTCCGATCGCTCGCGATGGACGAATCGTATTTACGCAAAATAGTATTCATGTAGAAAAAATAATAATAACTGGTAACCTTTGATCCTATCAATCGCACTGCAACAGAACATCATGAAGGAATCGAACTATGCGCCGCATAATGTTAGCAACTCTTTTTGTAATAGTAAGCCATTTAAATGAATCACTAATTTTTGCAGATCAAACCGTTCGTAGCGCTGAAACAGATCGCACATTGAGAATGCTCGATCTTCGCTATAAATACCAATCGTTCTTAAAGGAATTGCGCACAACTGAGCAAATTTCTCTATTGGGCAAAGTTATTTCTGCTGGGTTTGCAGCCGCGTATGCCCCATTATATTATTATAAAACAATCGAGGTAATTTCTGATCGAATTTCTCCGCTTGAAAAAATTACAACAGCTCTTTATTGTACGGCGTTTGCCAGCACCCTTCTTTTTCTCGCGTATGCTGTAAATCGAATTGCAAACGAACAATTGGTTCTTCAAAAAGAAACTATTCTTCCAAAGCTGAAAGCACTTGAAATTATGCTCGCAGAAGAATTTCAAGATGATGATTCTGATAACGCAAAAAATTTATTAGATGATATAAAACAAACAATTGCTCAACTCGCGTGAAAAAATAAATTCATAAAAAAAGAATATTTTTTTCTTGCGTTAAGAACGCCAAAAAGCGTTCGCGAAATTCATCATTATACCAGGCGCTGCAACAAGAGCATTGTACAAATTCGCTCATATCTTCAGGATAATTAAATGTTTGGTAGAGGGAGTAGATTTTTTCTTCAATATTTTCGTTATGTTCTTTAGCTTGAGCAAGCTCATTCAATAACAAATAGCGCAGTTTTCTTTTTTCATATTCTAAAGATCCTTCGCTCAAAGAATATCCCAAGCGTGCGACGATCTTCGATAAAAGATGATCGATTTCAATTTCGATTAAATAATCGGCTTTTCCATTTTTTGGGCCAATTGCAAGCTCTGCAATATAAGGATTTGTGTATGCAGGGTTATTTTCTAAATATCTCACCGCATAACATTCAATATTTTTTGCATTGATCAATTTTAATCGAAATCCCACCATGCATGTGAGCCACGTACATATATTTTGATTTTCTAGAAATGTCATTTGAATGCTCATGAATCAAATTTCGCTTGAATATGAAAAATTACCTACTGCAATTACGATCCACATCAGCACTAATTCATAGTAAAAAAAGGATGTTATGCTATACTTGCTGCAATAGCCTCATTATAACGCTATTTTGCAAAAAGGTAACGGTATGTCTTCAAACAAAAATCTTTCAGTTCTTCGTCATTCAGCAGCCCATCTTCTTGCTCAAGCTGTTACCGAACTTTATCCAGAAACGCTGCTTACGATCGGCCCGGCAACGGCTGAAGGTTTTTTCTACGATTTTTTGCCAACGCGAAATTTTAAAGAAGAAGATTTGCCGCTTCTTGAAGCGCGCATGCACGAACTATCAAAGCGCAATCTTACCATTACCCATAAAGAAATCAGTAAAGATGAAGCGCGAAAAATTTTTAAAAATAATAAGTTTAAACTTCAATTAATTGATGAAATCCCAGCTCAAACGGTCGGGCTTTCGCAACAAGGCGATTTTTACGATCTGTGCCGCGGCGGCCACGTTGCATCAACTGGCGATATTAAGCATTTTAAACTGCTCAACATTTCTGGTGCTTATTGGAAAGCGGATAAAAATAATCAAGCGCTTCAGCGCATTACGGGCACCGCTTTTTATACACAAGAAGAGCTCGATGCTTTTTTACGTAAAAAGGAAGAGCTCGCTCAGTTTGATCATCGCAAACTCGGCAAACAAATGAATCTCTTTTCATTTCACGATGAGGGAGTTGGATTCCCCTTCTTTCATCCCGATGGCAAATTAATAATCAATTTGCTCATTGATTATTTGCGTGATTTGCAAACCAAGCACGGCTATAAAGAGATCGCGACGCCCATTATGCTCAGCGATGAATTGTGGAAACGTTCGGGCCACTATGCACATTACAAAGATAATATGTATTTCTGCACCATAGACGATAAAGAATATGCAATTCGGCCTATGAATTGCCCAGGCTCCTATTTGGTGTATAAAGAACGCCCGCATTCCTATAGAGAACTGCCCCTTAAGCTAGCAGAATTCGGACTTGTGCATCGCCATGAACTTTCAGGCGTGCTTCATGGATTAATGCGCGTGCGTGCATTCACGCAAGATGATACGCATGCTTATTGCACTATAGAGCAACTAGAAGAACAGCTGCTTGAGATGATTAATCTGACCAAAACGGTTTATAATCGTTTCAATTTCAAAAATATCAAAGTTGCGCTTTCCACGCGCCCTAAAGATGCGATGGGTTCTCCAGAAGTATGGGATAAAGCTATCAATGCACTTAAGAACGCGCTCAACAAAGCGCAGATGAAGTTTGTGATCCAAGAAGGCGAAGGCGCATTCTACGGCCCGAAAATTGAGTTCAAGATTCAGGATTCAATGGAGCGAGAATGGCAATGCGGCACTATTCAAGTAGATTTCTTTGCAGCTGAAAATTTTGATTTAAGCTATGTAACTCCGGCTGGCACTAAAGAACGGCCGGTTGTTATTCATAGAGCTATTTATGGCTCCCTGGAGCGGTTTTTTGCCATTCTTCTTGAGCATTTTAAGGGACATTTGCCTTTCTGGCTTGCGCCGGTACAGGTTAAAATCCTTACAATTACCGATGATCAGAAAGAATATGCACAAAAACTCTTGCAATTTTTGAATAATGCTGGGATTCGAAGCGAACTAGATCACACCTCAGATCCGATTTCTGGAAAAATTAAAACTGCCCAAATAGAAAAAATTCCTTGGATGCTCGTAATTGGTAAAAAAGAAGTTGAAATGCAAACCGTTACGCTTCGGCATGCAAACGGCACGCAAGAACCAAATCTCCAATTTGACGAGCTGGTAGCCAAAACGAAAGAATTGGCGGCATCCTAAAAAGAACAATTATTTAATATATTATCGAACAATTTGATGTGCATTTATTTAAAATAATCAATTTTAATAGGCGCAAACTGTTGACTTTAATTTATCTCAAATTGTAACATCAAAAGTGAAGATGATAAGTATTATTTAATCGTTCTTCTAAAAAAAGGAGTTGCCCATGGCAATGAAGAAAAAAAGAACTGTGAAGAAAACGACAGCTCGTCGTAAAGTAGCTAAAAAAGCTACCACGAAAAGAAAAGCAGCTAAAAAGGCCGCTAAAAGAAAATAAGCTTCGCTTATTTGATAAATAAAAGCGCTAAAAACCTTCTGGTTTGCAGCGCTTTTATTTTTTTTTGCCCCAAAACGGCACTTCGGCCTTGGTTTGGGGTCCCGGACAAAAAATATATATAATCAATTAAACGACTTATTAGCCCGCACCCTTCGATACAATTTCTCGCTTTGCTCTAAATCACTCAGGGCGAGCGGAGGGTTAATTTTGGGTAAAGTGACTTTTTTCAATCCGCTCGTGGTGAGTGTTTTGCGTAACTCAATTGAGCAAAATGTATCGAACCATGGCGGACAAGTCGAGGGATGCGCGGTAAAAAGATTAGCGGCTTTTTGTAACGCCAACACGCTTACAAACTGGCCGTAAAGGACATTTTGAACAAAATGGGGAAATTGGCACGCAAATTTGCTGGCCCCAAACGACGAGCCATTGATTAAGGCGGATCCAGTAATCCTTGGGAATAATCTTTTTGAGTTCAGTTTCGGTTTGTTCCGGAGTTTGTGTTTCCACTAAACCAAGCCGATTAGCGACGCGATGAACGTGGGTATCCACGCATATTGCAGGAATCCCAAATCCTTCGCCTAAGACAAGATTTGCTGTCTTACGGCCGACGCCCTTAATACTTAAAAGATCTTCCTCTATACCAGGGACTTTGCCACCAAAACGATCAAGCAGATCTTTGCTGACGCTGTGCATTAAAAGTGCTTTGCGATGATAAAAGCCAACAGGATAGATAAGTTTTTCTATTGTTAAGATAGGAAGTTTAAGAAGTTGCTCGGGGGTGCGAGCGTATTCAAAGAGGCGCATTGAAGCGGGAAACGTCACCGTATCCTTGGTCCGTAAACTAAGTAAGCAACTGATAAGTACTAGAAACGGATCCCGCCCTAATTGCTCGCTGATGGAAAATACCATCGGATTGCCAAGATGCTCAGCATTTTTTTCGAGAATCGAAATAATCTGCTTAACGAACTCTTTTTTTGAAACCGATAGCGAAGAAATGGCTTTACCCCTAAAAACTAAGCATGGTTGCGCAATCTGCGCTTCCTGCTAGAATGAAAGAATATAAATCCACTATTAGCTTACTGGCGGAATTTCAGATAACAAAATCACGACTGCAAAAAGAATTCCGGTTAATTTATAGAATGAAGATAGCATACAAAAAGCCCCTTAATATAAATGATTAAAACACATTTTTTTAGACGAAATCATTATAGCTACTGCACTTCCTAATAGCAAGAAACATGATGAATATTGTTTTATTTTTATACCAAATTATTAGCAGTAATCCATTTTTATTAGCTGTTGCAATTACTGCATTAATTTGTAAAACATTTCTGTTCGCGATGACCATCACGCATGGCATTAGGGCCTCCAAAATTCAGCGTCCTTGGTTCTTTTTAGTTCCAGTATTAATTGGAGCAATGTTCTCTGATATAGCATGGATAACTTCGACGTCATATCGACTTTTTTTCTCTAATCTTGATTATCGCCCTTTTTTATTCATTATTAGACTCGCATGGGCTTTAACAATTATTCAATACCAATCTTTATGTTTTTTTCTTGAAAGCTTAACAGAGAAAGATCGTCGCCTTCGTTTGCATCAAAAAATATTCATGGCAGTCAGTACGATTTTTGCACTCTCATTTGTGTATCTTGCAATCTTTGAATTCAATAACCCTACAAATCGTCCTCCAATTGAATTTCAATTATTAACCATCAATTCCGTTTATATTTTCTTCCTAATTATTCCAAGCATCTTGGTTGTCCTGAGACACCTAAGAAATCCTCACATGCCAAAAATTTTAAAAAAGCAGATTAAGATTCTAATTCAGATGATAATTGCACCGCAATTATTATTTGATTTTATTCAGATATTTCCATTTTCTTTTTCGCAGACCTATATTGCAAGTAATTATGCAGTGGTAAGCATTTCTACAATTTTATTAACGATGGCTTTTTACTTTTCGGCCAAAAAAATTATTGGTTTACGATTTTTAAACTTCCAGGAACATGTACAAACTGCGCCGCATTTTAACTTTATTGATGATTTCAAAAACGTGCTTGAGCAGCTCAGTTTTGCAACAACAAAACAAGAACTCGCGCATATCACGGTGAATTTCTTTAAAGGTGCTTTTTATTTGCCTGCAAATAGAATATCGCTTCATTTACGCCGTCTACCCAATGCAGAAATGACCAAAGATGAATATGGCACGCTCGAATGGCGTGAATCGATTGTAGAGAACTTTGTCTGCAATCACGATGAAGCGACGTGCGACATTGCACTTTATTTACAGAAAGCAAAAATATTAATCGCTGACGAGATTGCATTTAGCAATTTTTATGAAGATAGCTCTGTTGGCAGTTCCGTGTCTCGATTCATGGATGAAATAGACGCAGATATTTTCCTGCCGATTTATCAAAAAGATCTTATTATCGCCTATATTCTCGTTGAGCGAAACGCGCGCACGAGTGAATTTTATAATCGGATCGAACGCGATGAGATGGTGGTCTTTGCAAGCTACTTAAGCAATATTATTCACTTATTGCAAAACCGAAACCTTGATGCGCTTATGGAACGTGAAAAAGAAATACAAGAAGAACTTTATAGAAAACACCAGGAAATTAATCAGTACAAAGAAAGTATTCAATCATTTCTGCGTTCAGCTCAGCAACGCAAAATTGGTATTATCTTTTATAAAAATAGACGGTTTATATTCGGCAATCAGGCCGCAAAAGAACTTGTGAGCATTAACCCAAATTCTCTAGAAGGCCATCCGCTCAGCAAGGCGCTTAAAACTATTGCACATCAAGTGCAAGATTATCGCAGTGGTCAAACCGCATTTGCAAACGATACCAATGGTAATAAAATCGTGCTTTCCGGCATTCCTCATTTGGAAGAGAATGCGGTTATTATCACCGTTTATTATCCAGAGATTGGGGATCTGCTCAAACCGCAACTTGAGCAAATTAAGGATCCAAGCGAGTGGGACTATTTACTGTATCTTGAAACAACGCAATCTGGAAAATTAATTAATCAGCTCATTCCGAGTAACAGCCCTCGATTATTACAATATAAAATAGAACTTTTAAAAGTGGCGCTTAGCAAAAAAGCGCTCTTACTGGACATGGCTGAGCAAGATGCGATCGCAACTGGAGAAATTATTCATCATATTAGTTTGCGCGAAACGCTTCATATTTTAAAATTGCACTCCCCTGAGAAAAATAGTGAAACTGCCCACAAGATTTTTGGATTAAACCCACTTTTTGGCGGCTCGAATGAACCGGCACTCCTTGAAAAGTTAAACGAAACCGGAACCCTTATTATTCAAAATGTCCATCTGCTGGAACTCGAAACGCAAAACCATTTAGCAGAGTTTATGAAATATGGTTTTTATCGCCGCTTCAAAAGTGAGCAAAAATTATCAAGCACCGCGCGCATTATTTGCACAACGCAACTTGATATGATGCCGCTGGTACAATCAGGCAAATTCAGCGCCGAACTCTATAGCGAATTAAAGCAAGCAACACTCACCCTTCCTTCATTGCTCACCCTATCTGAGCATGAGCTTGCAGAACTCGCGCACGGATTTAGTGAACAGGCAATTAAAACACAGCCATTTAAAAATTTACTTGAACTGACCGATCAAGAAACGAACCGCATTATTTATAATCGCCCGGTCAGTTTGCATGAGTTTAAGGCCAAGATTGAGCAGTTCTTAGTAAACAAATCTAAAAAATCGCACATTTATCACGAAACGCAATTCGATCCTGCGTATAATGTTACCGATCCAGAATTGATCCAAGCGGCTCGCCTTGGTAAAAAAGCGCTCAAAGATCCGCGCATGATGTCTCTTCTATGGAACAAATTTGGTAATCAAAACCAAATTGCAACGTTCCTTGGCGTCAACCGCTCATCGGTGAACAGACGCTGTAAAGAATACAACTTAGAGTAAATCCAATTTAAAAAGGCTTGCCCGGCATAGCATAAGCAAAGCGAATGCGACGACGGGTGTAAAGATATAATTTAGAGTAACTTTGACGATTATTGTTCACCCTTGGTTTTGGTCTCTACAGTCCAATAAGCGAAACTACCTTTTTGATCAATTCCTGTATCCCTGGATCAAAGCTAAGGAAAACATCAATTGCCTCTTTACTCTTTGTTATATTAACCTGTTCCCCTTTGTGTTGCGCAATAAACGCCAAAAATGCTGCTTGAGGCAAAGTAATTTTTAGTGCAAGATCCTGTAATAAAAATAATGGTTTAAGATCGTAGAAATAAACTACTTTGCTATCCGGTAGATCGATTGATGCAAGAACAAGAGTCTCCCCTTTTGCATCAATGGCACCTACTTGAACACGATCCTTGAGTGGAAGTGAAGTAACAAGCTTACCTGTTGTTAAATCGTTTAACGAGATGCTGCCCGAAATTCTACGAAAACCACCCTCTTGCGATAAAGCAACGACGAATTTATTTAACGGATCGAAGACGATTTGAGAAACTTCTCCAGATATGAAAAATGGGGCTTTATAGCTTTTATCAGCTTCCATGTCATAAATCGTAATGCTATTTTGATCTTTTTTTGTATCGATAATGGTAGCAAACTGTCCGTTATTACTTAATCTAACATTGCCTATTTCTTTTTTGGCAAGAAGCATTTTTTCAATTTTTTCGCCGGTTTTAAGATTAACTTGAATAATTTCCCCGACCGCATTAGCAATGCTTAAATATTTATCATCATCAGAAAATGCCAGCGTTGAAAGAACACTGCCATTCGTTTTTAGCGAAACAGATATTGTTTCAGTTTTGGCAGTTGCGATCTCAAAAAGTATAATCTCGTATCCCTTTTCATCATCAATGTTGCCGCCTACAGCAATTTTTTTATTATCATGAGAAAAACAAAGTCCCGTTGGATTAAATGACAAAGATTTTTCTGCGGTGAGCCCCGTCGGCTTCTTTAGTGACCATAATTCCAGTTTTTTATTTATTGTTCCCACAGCAAACCATAATCCGTCAGTGCTCAAAGCATATGATATAATCCGGTTTCCTATTTTAATATCGACCCCATTTTTTGGGTCTTGAATAGTTTGAAAGCGGACTTTACCTAATGCTGACCCTTTATTAATCAAAACGACACTTTTTCCTGACGCGCTGAAAGCAATCGTGTCAAAATCAGCTTGAACTTGTTGAGACGATATTCGCCCGCCAGACAACGAACTCTGTATAGCCTCTTGCTTAATAAGCGCCGCTGCTATTCGTTCTTGTACTGTTTGTGGCAACACAAAAGATTTAACTGCCAGCGGATCAGTTTTTGCACGCTCCGTGATTCGTTTAAGCGCTTCCTGAATCAACGCTTCATCAAGTTTATCTATCCCCAGAAAATCTACCACTGCAATGAGTTGCTCTATTTCTGCCGTTGACTGCGTCGAAAGAAACTTCCTTAGCGCTGCCGAATTAGTTAAATATGGCAGAGCTTTAACCAATAAAGCAATTTGATATTTCGGTAATTTAGCCATGTTAAAAGAAGAAATAGTGTCAAGATTAAGCTTTTCAAATTCGACGATCTTATTCAATGCCTCTGAGTTGCGCATAATACTTTTAAAACTATCGCGAGCAATAGCAATCGGCCCATTTGCAGTGTTGATGGTAACTTTATCGCTTGATGATGGCGGTAATTCCATAGAAACCGCTTGTATAACTATCATGAGCGCACAAATAATACTTAATCTTTTCATAATATCCCTCGTTTATTTTTTTATTAATAATAGCAATCAGGGTCAAAGAAAAACAAGTTATATCAACACCATGAAAGAGGAATGAGCATACTCGCAAAAACGAGATTTATAATGAGTGCATAAAGAAAAGAAAGCGATTCTGGAACCTGCCGCCACACACGCCGCAAAGCAAATCCCAAAAGAACAAAAAAAGCTCCAAGATGCGCATTATAATAGGTTAATGAATCTGTTTGAGGGTTAAAGAAAAGAGTAAACACCAAGAAATTAATCGCCAGAAAGAGGGAACAGTCCCTTAAAAGATGCCACAAACGCCATCCACTTGCCATTGTTATCCTTGTCGTTATTTTTTACGATATTTCCAAAAGAGGATACAAAACAATACATACATCATCAAACCACGAATATCATTTGCAATAATATTGAATGGCAAATCAAGAATAAGCGCACCAAACAGTTCAAAAAGATTAGCGAGCGTGAGCAATGTAATAAATGCAAAACTGAAACCCTCGACCGATTTGGTTTGAATAATTTTAATAAGTTGTGGAAATAGATACAAAAATTGAGCCCAGAAACCGAACCACCCAAGAATTGAACCATAATAATAGGAATTATACATTACAAACGGAATTGAACTCGCAAAGAGAGAACCCAGAGTTACGATTGCAATAAGAAAGCGTTTTGAGCGTGGCCAATCGTAAAAAACTCTCTGCGCTAGAACAACAAGAAACAATAAAAAACCAATCGACCCCAATAACTGATACACAAATGGCAAATGACAGCAAAAAATAAAAAAAATGCCGCAGAGATTCATAATCAGATTACCGATAAGCATCAAATCGCTCAGGCCCTCTGCATTGGCTACGCGATAATTTAATACAATCTGTGGAATCATCGAATAGAGCATCAAAATCCATGAGATTGTTAGAAATACGGTACCGATCAATGGATAATTAATCATTTTTTTTGCACCCCTTGTCTCTAGATTTATTTACTTGTCCACCGTAGGTTACCAGAATAATTAATTTTTTTTATTGATCAATGGAGTCACCTGTTTTATGTTGTATGCAACAAACACACTACAAGGTTAAAAATGTCTCCAGAACAATTTAGAGAAAAAATAAAAGATTTTATTAGCTATCTAGAAGTTGAACGCAATCTTTCACTGCATACCGTACGCGCGTATCAAACCGATTTGGAACGTTTTCTTACCTTTTGGAAAACTATTGAAAAGAATAGTGAGCAAGATATTCCGCTCAACCGAGCATTCGAGCGCTATTGCGTTGCCCTTTATCATGAACAAATTGAAAAAAGTTCTATTGCACGAAAAATGTCGTGCATGAAATCGTTTATCGCTTTTTTAAAAACCATCGGAATCACGGTTCATCTTTCTATTACACGGCCACGACTCGATAAAAAACTGCCGCTCTTTTTGAGCGTTGATGAAATATTTCATGTACTTGATACGATCAAAATTGATGATCTGCCAACGCGCAAACCGTATCGCGATAAAGCGGTGTTTGAACTTCTTTATGCGACCGGCATTCGATGCTCAGAACTAGTGCATATTAAAATTTCAGACATCGATATTGAACAAAAAACGATCAGAATTTACGGAAAAGGAAGAAAAGAGCGCATTGCGCTTTTTGGTCAAAAAGCAAAAGATATAATGCTTTCGTATCTTGCCAATGAACGGCCACAAGCGACAAGCCAAAGTGATCGTCTTTTTTTAAATAACCGAAACGAACCGCTCACCACTCGCTCGGTGCAGCGCATTATTGAAATGTTTCGTGCATTTTTGAAAATAAAAAAAGAGATAACGCCGCACAAGCTCCGCCATTCATTTGCGACGCATTTGCTCAATCAAGGCGTTGATTTACGAACGCTGCAAGAACTTCTTGGGCATAAAACACTCGCGAGCACCGAAAAATATACGCACGTGAGCACTGAGCAGCTGAGTGAAATGTGCGATACGATGCATCCTCTCAACACCATGATCAAATCTGATGATAATGATTGAGGGGAGCTAATCTATGGAATCAATCATCTCATACACCAAAAAAATAAAATATATTGCGATTTTTTATGTAATTGCATGCATGATTATTATGCTGCGATTGGTTTATCTACAGGTTTATCTTAATAAAGATCTTCACGATCGAGCACGGCACAATTTTTTGCGCGTCGAAAAAGTATACTCGCGCCGCGGCAATATTCTTGATTGCAATGGCAAATTATTAGCAACCAATCGGCCCATTACCAATATTTATTGGCACGGATCGGGCAATAGACAATTGACTGCCGAGCAACAAGCAACGCTGCAAACCGTTGCTGAACTTTTAGGAATTACTATTGAGCAGGTGCAATTGAGTGCGATTAAATATGCGGAACGAACATCAAAAGATGCAATTCTTTTTTCCAATGCGACTTTTGAGCAATTAGGCAAGATTACGGAACTTTTTCCAACGGACAAAAATATAAACATTACAACAGAATTAAAACGCTGTTATCCCTATGGCAGTAAAGCAAGCCACGTTATCGGCTATATTAGCAGCATGAACTCAGAAAGCGCGGGAAAAATGGGAATCGAAAAAATGTTTGAGCCGATGCTGCGCGGCCAAGAAGGCACCGTATTGAAAATGATCAACTCGGTTGGCACCAATTTATATGCTGAAGAACTTTCAAAAGCGCTCGCGGGCCAAGATATTGCGACAACGCTCGATTTAACGTTGCAAGATATTGCCGAAGAATCGTTCCCGATGGAAAATGCCGGATGCCTTTTGATTATGGATCCGGAGGATGGAGCGTTAAAAGCGATTGTTTCTCGCCCTGCATTTGATCCTGCCCTTTTTCTTGATCCAATTCCGCTGAGTGAATGGCAGCTCTTGCAAGAGAAAAAGCCATTTCTAAATCGAACCGTCTGCTGCTATCCGCCAGCATCCCCCTTCAAACTTGTTACGCTGAGTGCCGCACTGGAAAATAAACTTATTAATCCTGAAATGGTTACCTATTGCAAAGGATTTACCCGATTTCGCGGGCGCAAATATCACTGCGCAAATAGAGATGGCCACGGCGCACTTTCGGTTCATGAAGCGGTAGCTAAATCATGCAATATTCTTTTTTTTGAAATCGCAAAAAAAATATCGATCGATACGCTCGCCGATTATGCACATCGTTTTGGTTTAGGCGAAAAAACAAATATTTTGCTTCCAGAAAATACAGGCCTCGTGCCCACAAGCGAATGGAAACGGCGTGTTAAGCGCGAACCGTGGTGGCCCGGAGAAAATTTATCCGCTGTTATCGGGCAAAGTTATTATTTGGTAACGCCTCTGCAAACAGCGCGCATGATCGCAAGTATTTTCACCGGTTATTTGGTGAATCCCCGCATTATTGAAACTGAGCCGATAATAAAAAAACCACTTGCAATTAAAGCTGAAACGCGTCAATTTTTAAAAAAGACGATGGAGGCAGTAGTAACTATAGGAACAGCGCAGCGCACTAATAAGATCAATAACGTGAAAGTGTATGCAAAAACAGGAACGGCGCAAATCTTCTCTATGGAAACGCAAGAAAGTGGCGAACTTGAACCGCTTTATCATGCATGGTTTGCCGGCCGCTTTAGATATAAAAAAGAAAAACCGCTCGTAATGGTACTGCTTGTTGAAAATGTAAGTTCTTCAAAAGAAGCGCCAAAAGTAGCTAAAAAATTCTTTGTAAATTATCGCAATATGATGGCAGAAAAAGAATGCGCTGCAACTGCTTAAACTCTATAAGATATCGCAAAGCTAACTGTATAACATCTCCTACTTTCCAAAAACTTTTTTATACCAATAGGCTCTTTTATTATCAAAAAACCACCGCTTATTATCTTCGGTCAAAAATCTCTTTAATTGCGCCATATCAACTTTATATCTTCGAAATAAAGCTATAATGTCCCGCAATTCTAAATCTTCTAATCTATCAGAAATTAAATCGAGATAGAGTTCATCTCGCGCTCCCTCAAAACTTTGGATGCATTTAATTTTTTTGATCCATTCAAAAAAAGCATCTTCATCATGCATAGAACCAAACTTAACGCCTTTGCAAACCAAATAATTATTGTCCATTTTCTAATTTCCGATCACTTTTAGCTTCTGACAAGTAAATGGCAAAAAATCAAATGCTGATTTAATTACGTACGCAGAATCTTACTATTAGAACCAATCTTTGTTGTTCTCGTTTTTAAATACTACTAATTGCTTTTCATCAAATTTATAGCGGTTAAAAATGCCGAATAACTCTATTAATTCACTATCTTCGATTTTGTTAGATATAATATGAACGTGGAGAGCATTTCCCACCCCTTTATAATCTTCTATGCAATTTATTTTTTTTAACCAATTAAAAAACAAATCTTCATCATTAGTTGTATAAAAACGTAATGGTGAACAAACTAAAGTGATTTTTTTTGTCATAATAATTCCTCGCTATTTTCCAACCCTTATTTTTTCCACCAGGATAAACACTATCGTATCCTTTCCCATCAGGAAATTGAACGTCCCAATGTGGGCCTCCATGAGCCTCTAACCCAGGGCAAGGTGGAACTGTAATGGCAAAAAAAGAAATGCCGCATCATCTGCGGGATAATTCATTTTCAGATTTAGTTGACCACCATTTTTTTGAGATGTTATCAACGCCCTTCTTGTTCTTTTTCATATCGCTTTTTTAATTCCTGAAAAATACCTATCGCATTTGGCAATTCGATCATGTTGCCGTTTATATAAATTGCTGCATAGGTTTTTTTGGTCGCTTTAGCTTGAATTGCAACATTACCATCGTAGCTATAGAATTCACACTTTTCATTTCCCCCCTTAGAAACTTTGCGCTCCATTGCTTCAAGGTTGGGCAAAAAATCAAAACAGCTCATTACAATTAACAATTTATACATAGGAACTCCAGTGTTTCGATCGAAAACATGAAACCGCTCTTAGCATAATTATTTCATAGAACAAAAAAAAGAGCAGCGGAATTTAATCCACTGCTCTTAAAAATTTTTAGCAATCAGCGCAAATTTATTTACTTGCTGCTGCTACTCGTTTTGCCAAACGGCCGATTTTGCGAGATGCCGCTTTCTTATGAAGCGTACCTTTGCCTTTTGCGCGAGCTAATTTTGCTTCGATATCACGCATAAGTTCTTGCGTTACTTTGATATCTTCGCCTTGCTCGATTGCAAGAAGAACTTTTTTTGCAGCACTCTTAATTGCTGTTTTGCGAGCGAGATTTACATCACGACGCTTAATATTTTGACGCGATTGTTTTTTAGCAGATTTCGTATTGGCCATCGTTAAACCTTATGTTTTTCCTACAATCTTGCCTGTATGCAAAGATTGTTCTTTCTTTTGGGGCCCCAAGACCCGCCGCGAAGCGGTGTGAATTGGGGATTTTATACAACTTTCTCGACTTTACCAGCCTTGATACACTTAGTGCACACAGCTCCACGCATTACTTTCTTTTGCGCTTGGCCAACAATACTGAAACGCATTTTGTGTACGTTTGGGTACACCCAGCGCTTTGTACGGTTATTTGCGTGACTCACTAAGTTTCCACTTTGAGGACGTTTATCACAGAGGCAACAGATTCTTGACATAATACCAAACATCCTTTCACGAACGTCATTAAATCGTATTCTTCTTTACAATGTACTATAAAATCGTTTTTTTTCAATCTTCCTGAGCAAGATAAAGCATCAATTGCCGATAAATTTCAGTATTGCCGGCAAGATAGGATCGATAATCGGCCGTAGGAACCGTCCCGTGGTAGGTTGTTACCGTGCCGCCCGCTTCCTGAATAAGGAGCATGCCGGCCGCAATATCCCACCAGCCAAGCTCCTGAAAGAATAATCCATCAGCACGGCCGCAAGCCACGTACGCTTGTTCAAGCGCAATAGCTCCCAAGTGCCGGTATGCAAAAATTTTGGGTGCCAGTGCGTCTGCGGTTTTCAAGGTATCGGAATGTGCCTTGCCTTTGGTATAAGGAAGCCCGAAAAAAACCATCGCTTTATCGAGCGTTTGTACCCTGCTAACCGCCACCGGCTTTCCATTGAGGGTGGTTGGCTTGCCCTGCTGCGCCACAAAAAGCTCATCGCGCAACGGATCATAAACAATCCCAAGGATTGGATGCCCTTGAGAAGTCAAAGCAACTGAGACACAAAAATAAGGAATTTGGCGTGCAAAATTGGTAGTCCCATCAAGTGGATCGATCACCCAACAAAGTTCATTATTACCACTTTTTCCCCCAGGGCTAAAGCCCTCTTCTTTATCCCCAAAAAACGCCGGGCTTGAATCATTCACAGAATGAGAGAATTGTTTTTCGGGGGCCCCAGGGCTAAAGCCCTCTTCTTCTGCAAGCCATGATGCTCGCGGAAGAATCTTTTCCAAAGCAGCAATAAGAAACTTTTCAGATGCCATATCGGCATTCGTTGCAAATCCGGCTTGATCTTTATCATGAATTTCAAGTTTTTTGCCGTAAAACGTGAGCAATAGTTGCCCCGCTTGCTTTACTGCGGCTCTAGTTTCATCTATTACTCTTTGAGCAATCTCCATCTACTCTCTCACTTTTTCTTGTGCGCCATCCCTCGATACAATTTTTAACTCCGTTAAAAATCACTCGGGACGAGCGCGAGATTAGTTTTTTATATTTCTTGGATTTAAAATAAAATTTCTCAAATAGCCCTCGCGATTCCTTTTATACGATGCCAGCACTCGCAAAAATCATTACAAAAAAATTGCAATCCAGCGCTCGTCCCGAGTGTTTTGCGAAACTATAAAAATAGTGAGCAAAATGTATCGAGGGATAGCGGACATAGTTACAATTTCGGGGTCCCCGCACAGTGGCCAAAGGCCAGGTATGGGGCCTCAGCTTTCCTGGCCCGTTAAGCGGAAATTGCTGCGCGGATCGATCCCAAGAAGCTCATACACTTCATCAGCATAAAGAACCTCTTTTTCAAGAAGCGCAATCGCCAATTTATCAAGTTTTTCTCGGTGATTTTGCAGCAGTTCTTTAACCGCTACCATCGAAGTGCTCAGAATTTTTTCAACAAGCTCATCAATGCGCTCTGCAGTTTTTTCAGAATAACGATATTCGCGATTTTGATCGTAGACCACTGGGCCCATTTCGTCGGTCATACCGCCGCATACCATTCTGCGAACGAGAGAAGTTGCCTTTCTGAAATCATCCCCAGCGCCGGGAGTCATCACACCACACGCAAGCAATTCGGCAGCGCGCCCACCAAGCGCAACATACACGAACGCCATAAATCTATCTTTTGTCTCAAGCATTACATCCCGCTCAGGCAAGAAGTGAGTCACACCCAATGCGCCGCCGCGTGGAACGATCGTTACTTTATCAAGTGGATCGCCATGCTCCGGCATCAGAATGCGTACCAATGCATGCCCCGCTTCATGAAATGCGGTAATTTTTTTCTCTTGATCGCTCATTACGCGAGATTCCATTTTTTGGCCAAGCGTTACATGATCACGCGCTGCTTCAAAGTCGTGCATTGTTACAACGCTTTCATCCGCTCGTTTTGCCGCCATTAATGCAGCTTCATTGACTAAATTTGCCAGATCGGCGCCAGAAAATCCTGTAGTGCTTCGCGCAATACGAGATGCATCAATGGTGCCGTCAGTTTTAACGCGCGCAAGATGAACTTTAAGAATCTCTTCACGGCTTTTGAGCGTCGGATACGGAACGTGAATTTGTTTATCGAATCTTCCTGGGCGAACGAGAGCTGGATCGAGAACATCGGAACGGTTTGTTGCCGCAATAAGAATAACCGAAGAATCGATCGTATTGAATCCATCAAGTTCTGTAAGCAATTGATTTAACGTTTGATTTCGTTCTTCGCTACCGCCGCTGCCATTATCGCTTCGGCGTGAACCGATCGAATCAAGCTCATCAATAAAAATGATGCTTGGCATATGTTTTCGAGCCTGCGTAAAAAGATCACGCACACGAGATGCACCAACGCCAACATACATTTCTACAAAATCAGAAGCGCTGACGCTAAAGAATGGACAATTTGCTTCCCCTGCTACCGCTTTAGCAAGCAACGTTTTGCCATTACCTGGATCGCCTACTAAAAGCACACCTCGCGGAATGCGGGCGCCAAGGCGACGATATTTTTCACCATTGCGCAGAAAATCTACAACGTCTTTCAATTCTTGTTTTGCTTCTGGCATACCTGCAACATCTGCAAAAGTAACCTTGATCTGCGAAGGAACAAACATTTTTACGTTGCCGCTTCCCTTGCTCATCGGATTAACTGATGCGTTGCCGCCAGTTTTTTTCTCATGGACTATTTTTTTGTGAGCAGCTTTTAAATCGGCCATACCCACTTCAACTTTGCCCTCTTTTGAAGCTTGCAATGCTGCTTTATTGATGAGATCTCCCAAATCTGCGCCAGAAAACCCGGCCGTTTCGCGTGCAAGATCTTTTAAATCAACATCGGAACCCATTTTTACTTTTTGTGAGTGAATCGCTAAAATTTGTTCGCGTGCCGTTTCATCTGGATAATCGACTGTTACCATGCGGTCAAAACGACCAGGTCGCAAGAGCGCTTTATCCAAAACCTCAGGCATATTCGTAGCCGCGACAACGATAACGGCAGAATTATATGATTCAAAGCCATCCATCTCAATCAGAAGTTGATTAAGCGTTTGTTCACGTTCATCATGCCCACCACCAAATCCGCTTCCGCGTTGGCGCCCAATTGCGTCGATTTCATCAATAAAAACAATCGCTGGCGAATGACGGCGTACACGCTCAAAAAGATCGCGAACGCGCGCAGCGCCTACGCCCACAAATACTTCAATAAAATCGGAACCGGAAACGCTAAAGAATGGGCAATGCGCTTCGCCTGCCATCGCTTTTGCAAGAAGTGTTTTACCATTACCTGGGTCGCCCACTAAAAGTACGCCACGAGGAATGCGTGCCCCAAGACGGCGATATTTTTCTGGGTTTTTAAGAAAATCTACAACGTCTTTCAGCGCCTCTTTGGCATCGGTAGCGCCCGCAACTGCGGAAAAGTTTTCATTGATCATAGAAGGGGTAAACATTTTTGCTTTACTTTTACCCATAGAAAAAATGCCGCCGCTACTATTATTTGAGCCGCGTGCTTGGCGCATGAAATACCATGCTGCAAGCGGTACTATCAATAACATGGCGATCCACATCATGTACCACATATTGTACGGATTGGAGTTTGCAGCTACGGAAAATTCTACATTGTGGTTTTTGAGCACATCCCAATTATTAGTATTTTCAGGAACGGTTACTTCAAAACGAGAGCCATCGTTCATGACGCCAAAAACATCTTGGCCAGAAACATGAACCGCTTTAACGTTTCCTTCTTCCACTGCTTTTAAATAGTTTGAATAACTAATTCCTTTAACCTGACGCGTATAATCGGTCAGCTTTGTCAGCAATCCCAAACAGGCAACAAATAATATAACAATAAAGACAAGATTTCGAGGCCCTTTGGATAATTGATTGAATCGCATTTTTTTCATAAGCGCTATCCTATCGGTCTTATATTTTTTAACGTGTCGCGTTACCGGCTCTTTCGCTTCCAACCCCAGAGCCATTTTTCCTGACTGAATTAATTTACGGCCTAAGGGCCGTTCTATTATGTCCAAAGTATACAATATAATCAAAAAACTGTCGATAGATTGCCCTAAAATCCGCGTTTTAGGGCGTGAACAAACATGAGTTGTTGTTCTTCAGTAATTTTTAAAGAATAATCGCACCCAATACGCAATCGTTATCCCAAGGGCTAACAGAGAGGATAGTTTTTGTGCCGTACAACGATTGTCTATTTTCATTGTCTGCCCTGTATACATTGTGTTAAAATTTCTATTATGAATATTTTATTTACAAGCCGTGCGAAGGGCAAGCATGATGAAATTATCACGAATTTCGGTATTATTTATCATTTTTGTTTTCAGTAAAACGTTTGGAGCCGCCGCTGCAATTACTCAACCCGATGTTAGAAAAACAATCCCAATGGCTGAACATCAATTACGGGTGGCCATGGACCAAGCGTGGACCGATAGAGGATCATTACTGCATGATTATGTGGTGGAAAGCCTCAATAATAGTGGACAAACTAAGGCGCTTAACGATCAATTACTTAAAAACAATAAAGCTATTGCCGATGCGTTTGGCTCTTATTATCCTGCTGCCTCAATTGATAAAATAAACGGCCTTTTAAAAGATATGCTTACCATTTCATTAAATCTGATTGATGCGGCAAGAAAGAACGATGCGGCCGCGATAAACGCCAAAACAAACCTCTGGCGTTCAAAAGCTGACGATTTTTCACGCTATCTTTATGCATTAAATCCTAATTTGGTCTTTACTAAAACGCAGAAATTGCTGGATGATTACCTACAGCTCACTATCGATGCCATAAATGCGCGCGTTAAAAAAAATTGGGCTACCGACGTAGATGTACAAGAAAAATTAACGCATCAATTACAAACCATTGCTGAGCAATTTTCTAATGCGATCATAAAGCAATTTCCAGCAAAATTTAAATAAGGAAAGAAATGAGCAAAAAGCTGTTTATTATTTTACTGGCATGTGCCACCACGCTTCATACCAATTATGCGATGGAACTCATTGGTATGGATATCAAACCGCACATAAGTTTGGATGTAATCGATGGTACATTCGAAATCAATGAATCAGATTATGGTCTATTGGAAAATTATTCGATCACCATGAAAGACTATCAAGAAGATACCAAAGAAGAGTTGAAAAAGTTCAAGTTAACGAAAAACTCATTAACTACTCTCATTAATTATTTAAGTATGCTCGATTCAAACAAAGAAAAACTCCTCAATCAGCTTAAGACAGAAAAAAATGAAGATTTAAATATAGGACTTCAAGCAGCCGATTATCTTAATATTCCTGATTTGGTTACTGCGATTACTGATGAATTAGCGACTCGCTTCAATTCAGCGCAATTTATTTCGCAATTCAAAAAAAATCCTGCGATTCTCAAAAACTTAAAACTTTATCCTCAAATCAACAATGCTATAGCAAAAAAAATTCTCGAAAAAAATTCTCCTGTAGTGAGCTTTCTGAAATCACAATTGAAGTTTCCAATTATTAATAATGCTTCGATAACGGACACTGTAAATAAAGTTTTTGCAATTAACCCTAAAAATACCATTATTGCTTTTGGTGCGCCAAAAGTTACTGAATCAAAAACAATAAAAGCAATTGTTAACCTGTATGACATCGTCAGCGGCACATTAATTCATACTATTGATGATGATTCATTTGGCAATTCGATTTATGGACTTTCATTCAGCCCCGATGGAACTATGCTTGGCATAGCTGATCGAGCTTCTTTTTATCTCTATAATGCAACTACCTATAAGCCTATTAAACAATTCGATTCTGATGCATTTACTGTCGCGTTCACAAGCGATAGTAAAAATGTTGCATTTAGTGATGGGGCGACGGTAAATATTTGGGACTTTGAGCAGCAAAATATTATTTTTACAGATGCTCCCGTTCAAGAAGGTATACTTACAAACCTTATATTTAGCCCAAACAATGAATTCCTTGCCGGATCCTTCGGCCATACATTTATTAACTGGAATCTTGGAATCATAAATCCTTTAATCTTTCCTAGCTCAGCCCTTGGACACAATATTGCTTATACTAATGCGTCCGAATCTAACCTTAACTCCGATAGAGGCCCTTTCATCTTTACACCAGATAGCTCAGAGATCCTTGTCGGGTTGAAAAATGGAGCAATAAATATCCACAGTTTATTCATAGGTTTCAAATCAAAAACATCATTAACTGGTCGCGAAGGCATTAATTCTCTCTGTTTTAGTTCAGATCAATCGTTACTAGCAAGTGCAAATGATTTTGGCGTTGATATATTCGATTGGCAAACAAAAAAACAACTTTTTTCTCTCTCTTCAGATCCCGTTTGGTTTGCAACGTTTAATAAAATAAATACAAAACTTATTACTGTCGGGGCGGGACAAAAAATCCAAATAACTATATACGATTTATCACCAATTTCTGGGCTACTAAACTATCTTAATAACCTTCAAACAGAGCAAATTATTCTTTTACTTTTAATATATAAATATGGATCCGCAATTATTAACGAAAACCAGCAGCTAAAAACGCTGTTTGAAAGCTTGCCACAAAGTATGAAAACGCTGTTTACTATGCCAACAGCACCCCAAGGTGAATCATTTATGAAAGCTTGGTGGGGTTATGCAAGAAACTATTTCATGAAAAAATAAGTTTTTGCAAAAATTATACAACTATTGGTTGTTCATAAAGCGGCGACCAGCTTGGATAGCAGCAACGATCTTGTGCGCTCGTTACATAAATGCGCTCATTACTAAAAACATGATGCACCGCAACTCTACTTGTTTTTCCATTAGTTACGGTAAATGCCAAATAGTTTCCGCAGGGAGACCAACACGATTCTTCTTTATTACTGTTATCAAACGTCATTTGTGTATGCGTTTTGGTGATCAAATCGTAGGAGAAAAGCTGCGCAACGCCATTGCACATACGCGAATAAGCTATTTTGCTTGTCGCTTGGCAAAAACTTGGGCTTGAACAATATCCGTCGTTGGTCACTCTTTCAAATTCCTTTGTATCAGCATGATAATAGCAAATATACGGCTGCTTGCTTCCTGCATCTGAACAAAAAACAATATCTCCATTATCGCAGAGTGTTGGCGAAATATTTTGGCCGCTATTATGAGTAATTTGCGAAAGTGAAGGCCGGCCTGTTTGCGCATCTATCTGATATAAATAAATGGTGCTCTTGCTTCCAATAGAACCATCGCACGAACAATAGACGACTTTTTTCCCATCGTTTGAAAATGAAGGACGCATCACAAACCCATCAAGATTTGCGACCATTTTTCTCTTTTTATCCATAGCGACCGACATTAAACGCACATTTGAATTCGTAATTTCTGAATATAAAACCATTGGCGCAAGAGAATCGTTATTCCAACGCGGTGCAAATGCATTTGCATGCTGCACAAGAAGCGAAGATTGTTCCGCACATTTTTCGCAATCAATATAGGGCGCAGTTACATAAATATGTTTTTCGATTTTCTTTCCCTTGATCCTTTTTTCTTTGCAGTACGCAATGCGCGTTGAGAAAAAACCACCCTGGCCGGTGAGTAATGGCCATACTTGATCAGCAATGTGTTCCGCTACAATCGCTGGCGGATATTCTTTGGTAACAAACCGTTTACCTTTAAGCATTTGATGCGCATCAAGATCATATAAGCGCCAATCGATGGTAGTGCCGCGCCACGAATGCGCTAAAAATAAACCGAGGCCAAAACCATCTTTCGTTAATTCTTTCATTGCAGCTTTTGATGGCTGTTTTTCAAATGGCATAACCGTAACTGAAAAACCACTCAGCATTACCTTTGAACGTTCAAGCATTTCTTTAAGTAATGGAGAACTTGCATCCATTATTTCATTTGCATCAATAACGCCAATTAACAATTTCATTTTTTCGACCGATGATCCTTTAATCGAAACATTCATCGGCGCATTTTCTAAAGCTGTGATACGCAAAAATAAAAAAATGGGTATCAGAAACAATAAAATTTTATTTTTAATACTATTCATATCGACTCCAAATAGTTATGTGTAACTTATTATAGTTGAAAAGCTATAATAAGTTCTTTTCCTGCAAGATCGCGTGGCAAATAAGTTTGCAGCAACGCCATGCGCGCAGCGATATCGTACGTAATAAGTGTGGACGATTCTTGAATCACCGCATGTGAAACTTTTCCATCATTATCAACAGACACTTTCACAACGCAGCCTCGTGGTGGCCGAATGCCCGCAGGAGGATGCCACGCCCGCTCAATTTCTTCCTGGATTACTGCATATAAACAAAGCGCATCATATTCTTGATGGCCAATCGCAATTATTTCATTATCAACCGGCATCGATTGAACATCGTTTTGAGAAAGTAGTGGTTGCTGCTGAATTTCTTGATGTTCAGTAACCATTTTTTTTATTTCGTTCGGTTGCTTTTCTTGTTCTTCTTTTTTTTCCGGCAATTTTTTGATTGGCTCTGGCTTCAGTTCTTGTTTTTTATCAATTATTTTTTCTGGCAATTTTTTTGCCGCAGCGATCATTTTTTCTTTTTTAGATTCTACTTTTTTTTCTTTACTTGCGGTCTTGAGTGATTGCTTTTGCTGTTTCTTTTGAGCGATCTGCTTTTTTTCCGGCTTCATTTTATTAATCGTCGTGCATGGTTCAGGAGCTGCAGCAACAGGCAATTTTTTTTCAGAAACATTTTTTTGCGCTTGATTTTGCAATTGCGCTACACGCTTCATCGCACCCGGAATGTGATGAGCAGTGGAAACAAATTGAATTGGCAAATCCGAAATGCGGCGGGAACCAAGCACCAATTGCATCGTATTTGTATTCTTTGGCGGCACAAATAAAAGAATTACCATCGCAATATGTAATGCAATGGAAGCGGTGCATGAAATAATAATTAAACGCGATACATTAAACCGTAACGCTTGCCAGCGCAATCTTAACATCTTGAACACCCCCAACAGCCTTGATGCGATCTATAACCCCTACCAGCGTGCCGCATGATTTCCCTTCATCAATACGCACCCAAACGCTGACCGGTTTTTTTAGTGAACGGCTTGCATGCACTTTAATTTCAGTTCCGAGCTGTTCTAATGCTATCGGTTTACTATTTAAAAATAAACCGCCCTTAGCATCGATCGTTACTACGATCTCTTGCCCTTCCTTACCGCCCTCTTTTGATTGACCTTGCGGTAGATTTACTTTAATTGCGTTGTGAATCATCGGCGTTGTAACCATGAAAATAATCAATAAGGTGAGCGCCGTATCGATCATTGGCGTTAAGCTAAGCTCCGGAATCGATGCTTGCGCGCGACGGCGCCTGCGTAATTTCATCATGCGCATCCTTTTCGCTATTTAAGGAACAACGTATTTACCGAGAACACTAAACGATCGGTTAAATTATAAAGATAGTATTCAAGCATGCGCGCGCGCGTCGATAAATAGTGGAACATCATTAATGCGGGAATAGCCACCATCAATCCCGCAAGCGTTGTTATAAGCGCTTCCGCAATACCTGGGGCAATCGTTGGAATATCTGCCGTTTGTTTTTCGCTAATGCGCACAAACGAGTGAATTAATCCCCACACCGTGCCAAATAATCCAAGCAAAGGAGAAACTGCCGCAGTTGCTGCAAAGAAAGGTAAATAGGATTCTTCTGTATGCAAAACATCTGCCACGCTTTGTTCCAAATCCCCCTCAACGATCTCAAGTTCTCGATCTGAAAGTGGCGTAAAGCTTTGCCGCGTTTCCAATAACGTTTTTAAAATAGTTAAATTTTTTGTGATGACAAATCCGGGCATGGTATGCGCATGTTCACTTGCAACTGCGCGTAAATCATCAAAAGTGGAAGCCCGTTTAACATCGCTGAGCGCTTGCATTAACTGCCGGCGGCGCGAGGCACCAAGAATTAATTTATAAATAAAAAGCGCCCATGAAATAACAGAAAGAGCGAGCAATATAAGCAAAATAATTTTTGTCATTGCATCTGATTGAGTAATCAGTTGAATAACCGGATTCGAGTAAACCCCAACCATGAAATTCCCTTCAGTTATACTTTTTTTATACCTCCAACGTCACTGAGTGTACTGCTTTTCACTCTTTTTGGGCAAGATTTATATGAAACCATACATAGCGCCCCCGCGCCAGTTGACTATCTGAAATTTTTTGGCATTATTAAAGTATCACTATAAATGGAGCGATACTATGATTAACAGACGATTTGTTTTATTTCTATCTTTATTGGCGTACTCCGCTTGCTCCGCACTTGAAGCAAATATATTCTCTCAAGGTTTTGAATATTTTAAGAATAGAATCGCTACCCTTAATGATTCAACTAAAGAAACCCTCAGGGCCGCTGGTGTCTGTACCTTAGTTGCGGGAGCGGTCGGTTCTTGGGTCTATTTTAAAAAGTTAACATCTAGATCAAGTGAACTTACAAATAAAATAAAAAATATAGATGTACCAACCCAACCAAGCTTTGAAGACACCTGCGGTTACAGAGCGCTACATACAGCTTCAAAAGCATATGAGTTACATCAACAGGGTTATCCTTCTAAAGATGATGCGCCGAAAGAATTGGCTCCGGTTTTTATGGATGAGCAGATCTTATCCGATCATCTAAAGAATTGGAAAAAAGTCATCTTAATAAAACGATCGACAGAAGTATTGAAAGAATACGTTAAAAACCACATGTTAGAGGCAATAGCGCCACTCAAAGAAAGTGCGCCTGCTACCTATGAACCTCTTCGTAACGCGCTTAATAACCAAATAATTCAGCAATTCAATTTCGATTCTATATCAAAATTGACCCCACTCGATATACATCAAGAGGAACTAAAAAAGCTATTTCATAATTCACTAGAACATGAAATAGCACAAAACGAACATGTTCAAAGCTGCCTGAAGAATTTACCATCATTTCATTTGAATCAACAACTAGCGCAAGAGCTCATAATTGACAAATGCGGCAACCTAAATGAATCTCTAAGCGGTGATGAAATCTTAGCAATTGCTAAACAAAAGTATGGAAATTCGATAGCTGAAAATCATTTTATCGTTTTAGAAAATATGCAATTTCTTTCTAGCTATATGCCACAAATAATTGACTGGAAAAAATCTACTGATGGATTTCTTGCATTTATTATTGGGACAATGAAAGTTCAGCGTGGAAATTATGGACACTGGTTCACGCTTATAGCTGAGAAAAAAGATCGAGCAAAATCGTACTACGTTGCCGATTCGATAGGAACCAATAGAGCAAATAATAATAACGTTTTATCAATCGTAGAAGAGCTCGAGAAGCCTATAGCATCTTCACAACTCAATCCCAGAAAAGAAATGGCCAATGCTGTTAAATTAGCAACTAGAATGCAAAAATTCCGAGGCGCTGTCGGAAAAATCGCGTAACTTAATTGTTGTTCTGAAATACCCGTTTTTTTAATTCTTCTTTATCCCAAATTCCTTCATCGATCTGAATTTTATAAGCACGCTTAAGTAACTTACCAAGTTCAGGCCCAGGTTTGATTACATCAAGCAAATCTCTCCCTTGTAAAATCGGCTTTTCGGGCTCATGAAGTACACGCGCCTCTTTTGCTCTCTCAAGAAATGCTGAAACATCAGAAAACTGCTCTGTAAGAGGCGTCCCTTTCTTAGGATTTCTTCCGCGCCTATCGGCGAGCGTAAGCATCCCGAGCATCTGCATCGTAATCTCGGGCGCCAATTTGCGCGCAAGTCGTTTATAGGCTGGAAGCTTTGCATTGTTTTTAACCAGTTGCCCCGGCTGCATATGATAACGAGCTAGTTTTGCAATGCATGAAATAAGATCTTTATTGCGCATAATGCGCTTAAGCATTCTTTTTGCGAGTGTTTCACTCTTTTTTTCGTGCCCGTAACTAATAATTTTCCCATCAAAAATTTGAGTCGTACTTACTTTTCCCAGATCGTGGCACAATGCTGCATACACGATTTTTAATTTTTCTTCTTGTGATGGATATTCAAGAGCCGCCGCCGCGTCAAATGCTTGCTTAGTGTGTTCGTAAACATCGCCCTCGGGATGCCAGTCCGGTTCTTGTACAATTCCTTTAGTAGCTGCAAGCTCTGGCAAAATATCTTTGAGTCTGCCAATCTCATCCAGCCAAGAAATACCAAGCGATGGTTGTTTAGATTTGAGCAAAAGTTTTGCAAATTCCGCTTCAATGCGCTCTCGCGAAACCGATTTGAGATTCATTTCGGCGCATAATTTATTTAAAATCGCGTCTGGCTTCATTTCAAAACGCCCAACAAACTGCATTACACGATAAAAGCGCAGCGGATCTTCAATAAAAAATGTAGGATCTGGCGCACGCAAAATCTTCTTTTTTAAATCGAGAAGGCCATTAAACGGGTCAACTAATTCAAACGTAATTAAATTAATTCCCATCGCATTAATCGTTAAATCTCGCCGAGAAAAAGCACGTTCATAAGAAAGATGCGGATCGAGTACAACTTCTGGTTTACGGCCAGATGCATCGCTGCGCGGAACTGCCCAATCAGCCTCGAGCCCATGTAAACGTAAAACGCCAAATGCTTTACCAACCAAACTTACTTGGCCAAACTCACCGAGCACCGTTTGAAGTTCTTCAAGCGAACAATTATAAACTTCAATATCCACATCTTTGAGCGGCAATCCTAAAAACAGATCCCGCACCGCTCCGCCAACAAGCAATGCTTGGCAACCGCGCTCAGAAAGTTTTTGCGCGATCGTCTGCACTAATGGATACTGCTCATTAATAATTTGAGTGAGGCGCTTTTGAATAGTTGCATCAACTTTTGTATACTGCATGGTGACATCCTGATAATTTACCGTGCGTAAAAAGGTATTTTTTATGAATCAGCTTTTCAGTGTATGCATTATCAGCTGCCTCTTGCAACTAATATCATCGAGTGCGAATGGAATTTCGCTCCAATCAATGAATAGTTGGATCTCTGGAGGGCAACAAGAATCTGGCTACGAAGAACATCACTTTAAACCACTCGGCACATTGAATGTGCACAATGAAACGGTCGGCTCAATTGTAATCAAAACATGGGCGCGCCCAATGCTCGTCATAAAATCGGTAAAACACATAAAAGAAAAAAAACCTAAACCGGCGCTTCATATTTCTGTCGATGAAAAACAGGCATCGATCACCATCGATAAACCAACTGACGACGGAATTTCTATTGATCTTGAACTTATGATCCCTGAGCAAACAACCGTTTCTATTACCGCACGCGGCCCTGTAAAAATAAAATCGATCGACGGCAGTATTTATGTAAAAACGCAAGACACAATCGACGTTCGGCATATTGGCAATTCAATAACCGCAATTTCAGAAAGTTCATGCTCGATCAGTTTTCATACAATCCCGCTTAAAAGTAATATTTCAATTACCGCAAAAGATCAGATTGAGCTCGCGCTCCCGCCAGAAACGAATGCAATATTAAATGCAAAAGCGGAACACGGCTCGATTAACTGCCAACTTTTTTTTACTTTCAAACCGTTCTGCACGAAATTAAATAAAAACACCTGGAACCAAATGCGTAAAGAAATTAATGGCTATTTAGGAAATGCGCAAAATCTATCTGAAGAAAAGTATACTGAAAGCGCATTAGCAAAAATTGACGTGTGTTCCAAAAATAAATCGATCAATATAGTTAATAGCCGCGATTAGCGAGAAACTTTATAATCCGTAAAAAAACTGGCCGCGCCAGGCGTAGCTTGCCGAGGCGGAAGCCCCGGATAAGCGAAGACTGGTGGAGCTGACCGGGGTCGAACCGGTGGCCTCATGAATGCCATCCATGCGCTCTACCAACTGAGCTACAGCCCCAAAATAATTACCCCACACATGGCCTAAAGTCCATGGTTATGGGGACCCCGAAAATATTGTATGCAATCAATCGAAAAAATCTTTAATTTCTTAAGATTAAAAAAATATTGCATGAACACCGATTACATGTTACTTAAATTGTATTAATATAGAAAAAAATATCAATGTCATCTGTTTTAAAAGGCATCCCATGCACCTTCTCCGTTCTTTGATCATCCCTTTTTTGATTGCCACCTCGATTTTTGGCGAAAGCACACCGCACATACAAACAATCAAAAAATCGGAAAATGAATTAGAGGTTTCTCTAATTTTTAATTTAGAGCCGAATCAATTACTTTATAAAGATTCGTTGCACGTATCGGTTGATCATCCCGATATTCATGTTTCCGCTCTTGAATCGCTGCAAGAACCGGTAAAGCGTTATGATCCAGCAACCAAAGAAACTCAATTGGTATATCTTGATCATGCAGAATTTAAAATAAATGCTCAGCAAAAAAATGATACTCCACCCACCGATGCTTTCTTGCATCTTATGTATCACGTTAATACCGATCGCGGCCCCGCGCATAGTACAAAAGCGCTTACATTTCACGATCAGGAACAGAATGCTCAAGATGAACGCGTACTAGTACAAGATCAAGAAAATCGGAATGTGATACCTATAAATACCGAGCAAGCTCCTGCAAAAAAATGGTCCATTTCAGAAAATATTTCGCAATTAATTGAAACTACTAATTCGTTGCCAATGCGTTTAGTTCTGGTATTTTTGCTTGGCTTGCTTTTGAGTTTAACGCCGTGCATTTACCCAATGATTCCGATCACGGTCGGCATTTTGCATGCACAAAAAAGCTCTTCGCTGCTTGGAAATTTTGCACGCGCTGGCGCTTATACCCTCGGCCTTGCGACGACGTTTGCACTTTTAGGGCTTGGCGCAAGCTATACCGGCCCCATTTATGGAAAATTACTCACGCATC
The DNA here is from genome assembly GCA_016191325.1 of Candidatus Dependentiae bacterium. Classification (NCBI taxonomy): domain Bacteria; species Candidatus Babelota bacterium. The sequence goes on from JACPOV010000008.1 coordinate 616,084, forward strand.
CGATTTCCATATTGGTTCTTGTCAGCTTTCTTGCTTATTTGGCGTTTTCAATGTTTGGGTTCTATGAAATGTATGTGCCCCGCTTTATGCAGCCATCCGGCTCGCATCGTTCTCGCTCCGGTTCGCTCGTTTCCGCGTTTCTTTTTGGTACAGCAAGCGGCACGTTTGCATCACCCTGCGTTTCTCCAGGACTCATTCTGCTTTTGAGCATTGTGGCAACGATGGGCAGCATGTTCATGGGCTTTTTATTGTTGTTTATATTCGGCATAGGATTAAGCACGCCGCTTTTAATTATCGGCACGTTTTCGACATCTCTTTCTTTGCTTCCGCAAGCTGGCATGTGGATGCTTGAAGTAAAAAAACTATTTGGGCTTCTTCTTTTTGGCGTATGCTTTTATTACCTTTCAGTATTAATGCCGTGGCACCTTTTGATGATATTCGTTGCGCTCTTTTTAATTACGGTGGGCATTGTTTATTTATCTGCAGATCAAACGCATACCTCGCCCCGCTGGCGAAAGATTAATAACGCGCTTGGCAGTTTATTCATCATTGGAGCGCTTCTTGCGCTTTCAGAAGGATATAAAGCGTACGTTGCAAATCCGCACGATGATTTCTGGCAAACCAATTATCAAGAAGCACGCACTCTCGCGCTAAAAGAAAATAAAAAACTTTTTATCGATGTATGGGCCCGCTACTGCTCAATTTGCAAACTTATTAATAATACGACGCTTAAGGATTGTGCAGTAAGAGATGCGCTCAGCAATTATATACCGCTCAAAATTGATGGCACCGATGAGAATGAAGAATCATATAAATACGTAAAAGAGAAATTTAAGATCGTCGGCTTTCCCGCATTCTTAATTGTGGATCCGACTACCGAAACGATCGAAAAGCGATGGTCGAGCGAGCTTTATCAAATGCCGCGTGAAGAATTTATTTATGAGCTTAATGCTCACTATAAAAGATAATTAAGATTAACCTGCTGAAATGAAAAAGGGCGCTTATTAAAGCGCCCTTTAATGTTAACTTCAAATGTGAAAACTAGGCACCTTTAAAATAATCGTTATTGCCGTTTTTCTTGTCGGCAGTCATTCTTCGCTTATGTTCATGCAACTGATCATAAACGCTATCAATAACCATATCGATCAATTGATATGCGTGCGGCCCTTCTTTAAGCGCCATAACTTCATGATGCGGAGTTTTTACACGCAATTCTGCCTGGCTGTGCGCATGCGGAATTCCGGGGCGCACAGTGAAATCAATGTATACAGGCCCTGCATTATCTTTCAGAAATTCTTCAATTTTTGGCAATCGATCGTTGATATAGTTTTCAATAGCAACAGACGAATCCATGCCTTGAAAGTGAATCTTCTTATTCATGCTCTTTTCCTCTCAAAAAAAATTACTTTCTTTTTCTCAGAATAAAAAGAACTGGCACACCTACCAGATCAAAATGTTCGCGCATTACATTTTCAAAGAAACTTACCTGGCTCTGGCCAAACCATTTGGGCTCGTTCACGTACAGCAAAATAGTAATTGGGGCATGCCGCACCTGTTCAGCGCGATAGAGCATCAATAATTTCGATTGATGATAAAGAGGCGTTCGCTCAAGGGCCGCTTTAAATACTCTCGTAAGCTCAAGATCGTTAAGCTGCTGCGTATTGCGCTCCCAAACTTTTTTCACGAGTGGCAAAATTTTACCGATATTTTTTCCGGTTTTGCACGAAATCGTGAGTGAAGGAATTTTTTTAATAAAATAATCGTACCGCTCAAGATCAAATGCTAAATCTTTTCGATTGAAATCGGTCATTAAATCATCTTTGTTAAAAAGCAGAATGATCGCTTTTCCTTCTTGAAAGCAATAAAACGCGAGTTTCAATTCTTGATCGCTCATGTGCCCTTGCGGGGAATCGATCAATAATAAAATAATCGATGCATTTTTTACTGCACGAAATGATGATTTCACCATCATTTCTTCTAGCGATTCATCAATCGATCTTTTTTTGCGAATACCGGGAGTATCGGTCATCGCAATTGTTTCTTGATAGAATTTAATCGGCTCGGTAATCGCCTCGCGCGTAGTGCCCGGCTGATCAAAAACGATAGATCGTTCCTGCTCTAAGAGCAAATTCATAAGAGACGATTTTCCAACGTTCGGTTTACCAAGAAGAGCCACA